>NZ_JBPBBB010000106.1:0-2191 GCF_050896375.1 Roseovarius tibetensis | reverse complement strand
TGGTGCCGGGCGGGGCCGGTGATCCTGCTCTTCGCCGCGAAGGACCGCGATCACAATCAGGCGGTGGTGCTGCGCGAGCACCTTCGCGACATATTGAGACGAGAGGGACGCGACATGACCGTCGATGACACCCCCCGCTATGCCTCGCCGCCCTGCATGGCCGGCGAGATCGCACCGGGATATTTCGATCCGCAACAGCCGGGCGACGTGGCGCCCTGGCGCCGGGCGGAACGCGCGCGGCTGCGCGGCGCGCGGCAGGCGATGCGCGTCGAGGAGCGCCGCGCAGCAAGCGTGGCGCTGACCGGACACCTTCGTGATTTTCTGGCGGCGCGGTTCGGCGAGATGCGCGGGCGCGTCGTCTCGGTCTACTGGCCGATCAATGGAGAGCCCGACCTGCGCCCATGGATGGCCGACCTGCATGCCGCGGGCGCGACCGTCGCGCTGCCGCTGGTCGAGGTGAAGCGCGCGCCGCTGGTCTTCCGCCAGTGGACGTCCACGACGCGCATGGTGCGCGGCGACTGGAACATTCCCGTCCCGCCGGAGGACGCCGCGGCAGTGACCCCCGAGATCACACTCGCGCCGCTGATGGGCTGGGATCCTGCGGGCTACCGGCTGGGCTATGGCGGGGGCTATTTCGACCGGACGCTGGCGGCGCTGTCGCCGCGTCCCGTCACCATCGGCGTCGGGTTCCAGTCGGCACAGCTCGACACCATCCATCCGCAACCGCATGACATCGCGCTGGATGTCATCGTCACCGAGGCCGGTCTGCAGGTCGAAAGGGCCACCGCATGAGCACCACCGCCGCACAGATCCGCGCCTGGCACGGGCCGGCGATCCTGACCTACGGGTTTCGGCCGTTCTTTCTGGGCGCCGCGCTCTGGGCCGTGCTGTCGATGGCGCTTTGGGTGCCGATGCTGACCGGGCGGGTGGTCCTGCCTACGGCCTTCGATCCGGTCAGCTGGCACGCGCACGAGTTCCTCTTCGGCTATCTCGGGGCGGTGGTCGCGGGGTTCCTGCTGACCGCGGTGCCGAACTGGACCGGGCGGCTGCCGATCGTCGGCTGGCCGCTTGGCGGGCTGGTCGCCTTGTGGATCGCGGGCCGCGTCGCGGTGGCGGTGTCGCAGACCCTGCCGCCGGTCGCGGTCGCCGTGGCCGACCTGTCGCTTCCGGTGGTGCTGGCTGCGGTGTTGGCGCGCGAGATCGTGGCGGGGCGCAACTGGCGCAACCTGATCGTTCTGGGCATGCTCGCCGTCTTTGCCGGTGGCAACGCGCTGTTCCATTTGGAGGCGGCGCAGGGCGCGTATCCCGCGCAAGGCTACGGCCTGCGCCTCGGGCTCGGGGCCGGGATCATGATGATCGCGGTGATCGGCGGGCGTGTCGTGCCGTCCTTCACCCGCAACTGGCTGGTCAAGCGGCAGAGCGCGCAGTTGCCAACCCCGCCGATGCAGGGCTTCGACAAGGCGGCGCTGGTCGTCTTGCTCGCAGCCCTCATCCTGTGGGTGATCTGGCCGCTGCACACGGCGACGGGCGCTGCATTGCTGCTGGCGGGTGCGCTGCACCTGGGGCGTCTCGTCCGCTGGTCGGGACATCGGACGGCCGCGGAGCCGCTGGTCCTGGTGCTGCATGCGGGCTATGCCTTCGTCCCGCTCGGCGCGCTGGCAGTGTCGGCCGAGATCCTGATGCCAGGCAGCCTGGGGATGGCCGGCGCGCAGCATCTCTGGATGGCCGGGGCGATCGGGCTGATGACGCTGGCGGTGATGACACGCGCCACCTTGGGCCATACCGGGCAGGCGCTGAGCGCCGGGCCGGGCACCGTGGCGATCTATGCCGCCCTTGTGGTGGCCGTGCTGGCGCGGCTTGCCGCCGGTTTCTGGCCCGGGATCGCCGGGGCGCTGCATATCGGCGCAGGGCTGGCCTGGATCGCCGCATTCGGCGGGTTCGCCGTGGTCTATGGCGGCGCGCTGCTGTGCCTGCCGCCGAACAAGCGCGTCTAGGGCGGCACAGCGATGGGATGGGTCGAATTCGCGGCGGCCTACACGGTCTTTTTCCTGTCGCACGCGATCCCGGTGCGCCCGCCGGTACGGCCATGGCTGCAGGCGCGGCTCGGGCGGGCCGGGTTCACCGCCGCCTATTCCGCGCTGTCACTGGCGGTTCTGGCCTGGCTGATCGCAGCGGCGGCGCGTGCGCCTTA
>NZ_JBPBBB010000105.1:0-2216 GCF_050896375.1 Roseovarius tibetensis | reverse complement strand
TCAACACCATGATTTATATACGAAATACCAAGCTCAGGACAGCGAAATCAGCGGACTACTTGGGGAATGCGGGTTAACAGCGGGATTGTTCATATGCCATCAATTTCTGTCGATCCCGACAGCGCATCCCCTGCTGGTGTCGGACCTGCGCAGGCCGGTCAACGATCAAGGCCCTGACCCTGTGCCCTAGGGGATCTTCGACACACGCATTCTGCGACGCGCGCATGCTCGATGGGCTTGACATGCGCGTTCACATCCCACCCCAATTCTGCTTTCGCCGAGCTCGTTAACGGATGATCTGACCGCATTACGGTCCGGTGCCACCCTGCGCGCTCAGGCCCTGAACCGGCGCTGCAACTGGGAGTGGAGGCGAGTACCGGAATCGAACCGGTGTAGACGGATTTGCAAAACAAGGTATATAACTGATTTCAATCAACTTTATGTTTGGACACCACGGTTTTTGCAGCAGAACGTAACATGAATGTTTAGACGCTTTAGCAGCGGTTTGACTGTGTTTAAGACAGCTTCTCTTAGATCGCCTGTGCCAGTCACTGCAGGCCTCATTGTCCAGCTTGGCGTTGACGGTCGTCATAGAATTGCCCATTCTGAGCGGTACAAAGTATTGTTGAAAATTTTGAGGTGTCACCTTTGCTCAGAAAGCTTATTCACGCATTGTTTTTCAGCCGCCCTACGAAACGGCAGAACGCGCCACGATATCATGATGTTGACTTTCCCATTCCACAGCCTGCGCCCAAGGCAATACCTTCACAGCATATTGAACCTCCGAATAAGGCACCAACCCCGGTCCAACCGCTTCGCGATACGCGCGAGACTACGCTCACAGGAAAATGCTACGTGGTCGATGGCGACACGATCAGGATCGGAAAAGTGAGCCTACGCTTGGCGGGCATCGACGCGCCAGAGCTTGAGCACCCTTGGGGCAAAAAAGCGAAATGGGAGTTGGTCCACCTCTGCAAAGGTCAGATCATAACCGCCGAGATCGAGCCGGAATTATCCTATGACCGGATTGTCGCGACCTGTTTTCTTCCGGACGGTCGTGATCTGAGCGCTGAAATGGTGCGTAGGGGAATGGCGCTGGACTGGCCGAAATTTTCTGACGGAAAGTACCAACACTTGGAGCCGGAAGGCGTCCGCAAGAAACACTGGAAAGCGGCGGCGAGGCAGCGCGGGCATATGCATGTTTTCAATAAATAAGGATGCGTGAAATAGTTAAAGCTGATTCAAACGTCTCTTTAAGTACGGATCAAAGGAAATATCGGCATTTGCTGCGAGCATTGATCTAAATGCTTGCTTGGGTAGGTTGACCTTAAAACGATGTTTCATGAAGTCGTAAATGAATGGTAGTAAATAGTCTTTTGCCGAGACCGCGCGGACAGTACCAAGGCTTTGGTACCTTTGGTTTGCGTTATGAAACCAAGAACGAAGCTCCGTAAAAGTTGCCACGACACGTAATTGCCTTATGGTATAAATCACCCTCAACCGGGTTTTTTCAGGACAAAAATAAGGTGTAGCTTTTGTGTCATCTTTCAGTAGATACGCGCTGTATGAGACCGTTTTTATTGACAAACGAAACTCTTGACACGCCCCATAACAAAGAAACAAATCGGCCAAGCAAGGCTGGTTACGGTTTAGCCAAGACGCTAAGTTGATGCTTGCCTTAGCCGTTTTTTCGTCAATGTGCTCGTCGAATGTGGTTGCAACAGTTATAAGCCCCTCTTCACTTAGAAGATAGTTTTCGACGCAGTATGCGCGGAGACGGTATAGATGCTTGAGCCGTGGTTTCGCTCTGCCTGAAAGAAGGTCTAAATCTCCATCAATGATGTATAATTTACGCCGTCCGTCTTCTACTTGATCGGCTCTACAAGCGGCAATGACATTATCCCTTCCTCCGAGAGTACTTACGCTATTCAAGCGAGTGCATGCCGGAAGGTATCGTCTTAATAATTTAACCCACGTGTTTGGCGCTGCGGTGTCTTCTACGAACACCTCTATGTCGTTCTGCGATGATTTTAGAAACCCAAGAGCTGGAGCTGATTTCGCAGGATAAACTACCGATGTACTCATGATTCACCGGACGGGTATTTCGATACAATTCTTGACTTTGTCCAGAATGATCGACAGGGGAATCGCAGTTGGCTTTTAGGCTCTGAGCTGACCCTCTTGCTGCCGGGCTCGTGATGGATTCTGGGTAGGGA
>NZ_JBPBBB010000104.1:0-2493 GCF_050896375.1 Roseovarius tibetensis | reverse complement strand
CGTAAGCGGCGTCTGAAGGGCATCGGGTTTCAGCTTGACGGCTGGAAATTCCAGGGAAGCAGTTCGTCGATGCGGTTTTGGGGGTGGCCGACGGCGATCGCTTCGAGGGTGGATTTCAGATAGGCGAAGGGTTCGACGCCGTTGATCTTTGCCGTCTCGATCAGCGATGCGATGCGGCCCCATGCGCGGCCACCCTCGTCGTGGCCGGCGAACAACGCGTTTTTTCTGTTCAGAGCAATCGGCCTGACCAAATTCTCGACTTTATTGGAGTCGATCTCGACGCGGCCGTCGGTCAGGAAGGTCTGCAATCCGTCCCAGTGGCGGTGGATGTAGGCGAGCTTCTCGCCGAGGCGCGACTTGGCCGAGATGCGCAGGCGCTGCGCTTGCAGCCAGGTGCCGAAGGTTTCGACCAGAGGTGCGGATCGTGCCTGGCGGGCCGAGAGGCGTTGGCCGGGGGACGTGCCGCGGATGTCTTTCTCGACGGCATAGATTTCGGCGATCCGGCGCAGGCCCTCGGCGGCGATCTCGGAACCGTCGCGATCGAAGATTTCCTTGAGCTTCCGGCGCGCGTGCGCCCAGCAATGCGCGACAATGATCGGATCGCCGCCCTTGCGGTCTGGGCGCGTCAGCCGGTTGTAGCCCTGGTAGCCGTCGAGTTGCAGCGTGCCGTTGAACCCGGTCAGGAACGTCTCGGCGTTTTCGCCGCGACGATCGGGAGCGTAGAAGTAGACGACCCCGGGCGGGTCATCGCCGCCCCATGATCGATCATCGCGGGCAAGCGCCCAGAGAAAGCCGGTTTTCGTCCGCCCACGGCCCGGGTCCAGCACGGGCGCCGTGGTTTCATCCATGAACAGCTTCGTGGACGTCTTCAGGTGCTCAGCCAGCCGATGCACGACGGGCCCAAGGTGGAAAGCCGCCACGCCGACCCAGTCGGCCAGGGTCGAGCGGTGAATGTTGATGCCCGAACGGGACAGGATCTGTGACTGCCGATACAACGGGGCGTGGTCCGCATACTTGCTCACCAGCACATGCGCGATGGCGCCTTCCGTTGGCAGCCCACCCTCTACCAGCCATGCGGGCGTCGCAGCTTGCGTGACCCCATCCGTGCAGGTGCGGCAGGCGTATTTGGGACGGATGGTGACGATCACCCGGCACTGCGCCGGGACGATGTCGAGCCGCTCGTTGCGGTCCTCGCCGATCCTGTGCATCTGCCCGCAGCCGCATGGGCAGTCGAAGCTGTCAGGCTCGATCACCCGCTCGATGCGCGGCAAACCGGCGGGCAGGTTGCCGCGATTGCGTTTGGCGATCCGTTGGCGCCTGGGCGTGTCATCCCCTGGCGCCTGCACCTGCTTTTGTTCGCGGGCCTCGGTGACGGCAACCTCAAGGTCCTCGAAGGCCAGCTGGCGATCATCTTCACTGAGCTTCTCGGACTTCTTGCCGTGGACCACGTGGTTCAGCTCGGCCACCAGATGCTCAAGACGCTTGACGATATCCTCCAGCTCGGCTGCCCGCACGGCGGTGGCCTGCAAGGCCTCGAAAGCCACGCGGTATTCCGGTGGCAAGACGGACAGATCGAGATCTTTGGCAGCGGCGGTCATGGCCAGGTTTATAGCCCAGGATCAAAGCGATGACCCCTGCATTCGACACCCTGATTCATTCTGCCGCAGCCGGCGGCCGCGCTTCCAAAGCTTTGACCTTGCGCCAGTCCAGCCCGGAAAACAGCGCCTCGAATTGTGCGTGGTTCAGCGCCATCATCCCGTCCTTGATCGCGGGCCAGGTGAAGGTCGTGTCCTCGAGGCGCTTGTAGGCCATCACGAGACCTGACCCGTCCCAGTAGAGCAGCTTCAATCTATCCAAGCGCTTCGCGCGGAACACGAACACCGTCCCGGTGAACGGATCTTTGCGGAGCACGCTTTGTACCATGGCTGTCAGTCCATCGTGACCTTTGCGGAAATCAACCGGCGTGGTCGCCACCAATATGCGCACCCGGTTCGATGGAAAGATCATGCGCCACCCCCGAGCGCGCGCACGATGTCCCCAATCCGGGCTGCAGGCGTGGCACCATCCAGCCGGACAGAAACCGACCCGGCTACGATCTCGATTGCCGAGCTCGCCGCCCCCGTATCTTCGGCCGGTGGCGGGCTTTCGACATCGAACAGCACCAACGGGGCGAAGTCCGCGTCATCCTCCGCTGCGGGCAAAACAAGTTCACCATCCTTGGCCATCCGCCGCCAACCCGACAGGTGGTTCGGCCGCAGGTCATACTTGCGCGCAACGTCATTCACCGTTGCCCCAGGCACCAGCGTTTCCGCCACGATCCGCGCCTTCACACGATCCGGCCACCGACGCTGCCCGCTTTGTGAGACCTCAACGCCCAAACGCGTGAGAAACTCGTTCATAGTCTCCATGGAGAAACTCACCTCCTGTTTTCCAACAGGGCGTGAGTCTCAAATCCCGGGCCTCAGCAGAAGGTGCCCGCCAGACGCCGCTTAC
>NZ_JBPBBB010000103.1:0-2549 GCF_050896375.1 Roseovarius tibetensis | reverse complement strand
CTTGTCTTCACGGCGAGCATCGACAGCCGTGCTGACGGATATGACGGGTCGGCATACTCAGCTTCACCGGGGAACAGAAAGTCGGCGGCGTTGCGCTTTTCCGTCGTTGCCTCCCGGCGGTAGCGAACGCCCCGTGCTTTAAGGATCGCCTCGACATGGTGGCCGAACGCCCAGCCGGCCCGGGATTTACGCCGGTTTTGCACCGACAGTGAAAACGACAGAAACCCGTCAACATCGACCATCTGGCCGTCGCTGAACCCTTCCGTCAGCCTTTCTGCCACTACCCGACGCTCGAGACTGCGAAACAGCGCCTCCTCGTGCTCCATCCATGCGATCAGGGCCGCGTCCGGAGCATCGCGCGGATCCACGCCGGTCAGCGTTTTTCGGGTAAATGCCGAGAATTCCGCGGTGCCGGGAAATTTCAGGCCGAAACGATCGACAAGTCTGCCCAGCGCATCGGGCTCTTCTTCCTCGGGTTCGATCCCGAGCTCACCGAGAACGAAGCGCGCGGCCAGATCGATATCCCGCCCGCCGTCAGCAGGGAGCTCACGCGGGCTGAGTCTGTAGTCCTCGGTCAGGCTCAGCCCAAACAGCCAGAGAAGCTTCTGTTCGGTGCTGCTGCCGGCCGGGCAGAGGATTGCCAGCACGCGGCGTTCAGCCGTCATGCACAGAAAAAGCGTGTCTCCCTCCCGGGCCCGGTGCACGACCGGTTCGCTGGCGGCGGGATAATACAGCCGGTATTCGGGACCGCGATGCCCCTTGCCGCGACGGCTGTCGTACCAGGTGCCGTGCAGTTCCAGGCGATCCGGCTCCTCCTGTTCGTCATCCATCCAGATATAGGTGACGGGAACCTGCTCTTTTTCGGCCGGGGTTCCGAGAAACAGCCGAAACGCGTCCACCCCCTGAAACTCATGACCATTGGAGACGGCCGGATCGACCTCTGTCCCGCGCAGCACCTTGGCGCCCGCGCCGGCGAAATATTCCGAAAGATACCCACGCGCCGCCATTCAGCCCTCGCTATCCGGCCCGGCGCTGTGGCCGGTCAGATCAAGGTCACCCTCACCGGAACGCAGCCAGTTCGCAACCACCGCAATCATCCTGGCAGGATCAAGGCGGCCACGGCCCTTCATCGCGCATTCCCAGACGATCCCGGTCCGCCAGCCCGCCTCGTTCAGCGCGGCGCGGGCGGCACGGTCACGTGCGACCGTACCGCCGATTTTCCTGCGCCAGAACTCCTCACGGGTCCTCGGCCAGCGGAACAGATCGCAGTCATGGCCGTGCCAGAAACAGCCGTTTACAAAAATGACAGCTCTGTATCTGGCAAACACAAGGTCCGGGCGACCGGGGAGGTTGCGGCTGTGCAGGCGATAGCGGAAGCCCAGCGCATGAAGTCCGCGCCGCAACACGAGTTCGGGCTTCGTGTCGCGGCCGCCGATCGCCGCCATATTGCGGCTGCGCGTGGCGCTGTCGTGAACATCAGCCAACTTTATTGAGTGGCGCGGGTCCGGACTTGATAAGGTCCAGCACATGCGGATGCATGACGCGGGCGACCTCGGCGAATACCGGCACCGCAACTGAATTCCCGAATTGCCTGTAGGCCTGCGTGTCGGAGACAGGAATGCGGAAGCTGTCCTCATATCCCATAAGGCGGGCGCATTCCCGTGGGGTGAGCCGCCGCGGACGCTGGCCTTCTCCCCGGCTGACCAGGATTTCCGAGCCGTCCTTGTAGTAGCGCGCAGAAAGCGTCCGGGCGATACTGTCGCCGTCGACCAGACCAAAGCCGAAGCCGTTGCCCTTTGCACGGTGCTTTGCCGCATACCCCTGCAGATAGCTCCACAGCTTGTCGGAGAGCGTGTAACGCTCGCTGACTGCGGCCTCCGGCCCGCAGGTAAAGTGGCTTTCGGGCGCCTCACTGCCGTCCTCCGGGTGCAGGATATCGCGCATGCGCCTGTTGCCGCGCGGCGGGATCGCCATCTCGTCAAAGGAGAACGGGACGTCCTCACGAAACCCGACCATCACGATGCGCTCGCGGTGCTGGGGCACGAAATGGGCGGCATCGATGATGCGCGTGTGAAGTTTGTATCCCAGCTCGTCCTCAAGCTTGCGCCGGATGACCGCGAACGTGCGCCCGCGGTCATGGCTTTTCAGGTTCTTTACGTTCTCCAGAAGGAATGCCGCAGGCCGGTGGTGCAGCAGGATACGCAGCACATCGAAAAAAAGCGTGCCTTGTGTTTCGTTCAGAAACCCGTGCTTACGGCTCAGCGCATTGAACTTCGACACGCCGGCAATTGAGAAGGGCTGACAGGGAAATCCCGCAACGAGCACATCATGTTCCGGGATCTGGTCTGCATCGATCGTCCGGATGTCACCTTCGATCGCCCGGTTATCAGGAAAATTTGCATGGTAGGTTGCCTGAGAAAACTTATCCCATTCCGAGGTCATCACGCAGCGTCCGCCCGCTTTCTCCATGGCCCGCCTGAGGCCGCCGATACCGGCGAAGAGATCGATGAAGGAGAAATCTCCCTCGGGCATTTTTGACCGCCGCGCCC
>NZ_JBPBBB010000102.1:0-2753 GCF_050896375.1 Roseovarius tibetensis | reverse complement strand
GATCAGACATGTCACCGCTCCGTTTTCGGTGCCGTGAATCACGCAGCGCACCTGAAATCAATGGGTCCAGAGCCTAGGAGAAAGATCACCGCCATAGTTGTTTGAGGCTCGCTCGAATCGGGCATCACATGCTATGAAGTTTTTGATATTGCATCTTTTGGTCTTCGCATGCGTTGTTGTCTTGCTTTCTTAATCTTTTTCGGGTCAGCTCAGATCTTGTGTGCAGAGTCGTTCGGCCTGCGCATCACGATCCCCAGCAGCAGCCTTCCATCCGGTGATCTGAACGCGAGGTTGCAGTATGCGCTTGAACGACCCTCGGATGATTTCGTTCCGATCTCAGACGGCGCCACGCTGAAGAACGCCCAGCGCAACGACTACCGGCAGTTCATTTTCCGCTTTGACAACCTGCACTTTCCTGACGGCGTTTCGCGCGGTTTTTTTTGGGGAGAAGTGACGGATACATCCGGCGAGATTCTGCACCGCATCCCGCTGACCGCCTTTTCCGAAGAGGACCTGAATGACCGGCGCTTGATGGTGCAGACAGTGGCGGCACAGCCCATTGGCCTTGATGCCCTGGCGGCGAGTTACCCGATTTATCTGGCGGACATGAATTTTCTTGATGAAAAAAACGTGCTCTTCAGCTTGCAGGCGGTGCGGGCATTGATTGACGCGGGCTTCGTTGCATCAGACCGCGAATGGCAACGCATCTTCGACAAGTTTACCGCCAACGTCGGTTTCTTTCAGCGCGGTGGTGCGGAAGACGTGGGGCTTATTCTGCGCTACTTGCACGAACGTTATGAAATCCTTGCCGGAACAGATGCCTCCATCGACGCCTATAGTGATTTCTACCTGCGGTTTCTGTCGCAACTGGCAGAGCTCAAGATCGGTGGTCTGGCCGCCCCCGATGGCACGACGCTTGCCCAATACACGGTGGGACGGCAACGCCAGATCATTGGCGAACAGGGGGTCGCTGTGCTGGACGAGGTGATGAATGCGCAGGCGATCCTTATTGAGCAGCAAAACCCCGCGCCCTGCATGCAGTTGTCACAAGCGATGCTCGTGGAGTTGAACGCAGATGAGGCGTTCTGGTCCGATATCGCGAGCCGGCCCGAGGCGGAAAAGAGCATCAAGGTCTTTTTTAAGCGCTTCGTCGATTGTGCGCAGCGCCATTACGTCGATAACGGGCCGGATAGCGCGAGCCTTGGGTTGCTCAAGGACGGTTTCGCCTTTCTGTTCGAGACCGATAGCTTTGGTGAACAGGTCGTAACCGCCTTTTACGCTGCGGTGCTCAAACTGGAGGAGCGCGGGCTTTTCCTGCGCCAGAACCGTAGCGGGCAGTTTCGGCAGGTCTATGTCTACTACGATGAATATCTCGAAAGGTTGGGGCAGTAAGATGCTGAACAGACAGCGATTTTCCATGTATATCGGGCTCTTGATCCTGTTTGCGCATCTGGGCATCTCAGCCTATTTCCTGTTCTTTTTCGCGCCACCCAGCGCGGCGGTGAATATCGAGGAGATCTCTTTCCCGCTGACTGTGGCGTATGTTTCATCCATCGTGATGTGGTTCTTCGCGAATGGCGGGATCGTCACCAACGACGATCCAATCGGCTGGCCGCTTGCGGTGGTGATCATCGCCATCGTGCTGGCGATGGTGGGGGCGCTCTTTGCGGTGCCCTTGCAGTTTTCGGCGGACGAGACGATCACTGTGGCCCAGCTCAACCAACGCTACCTGTTCGTGGAACTGGCCTTCGGCGGTATTTTCGGCATCGTGATGGCAGAGCTTTTCGGGCATCAGCGCGGAGCATGAAGGGCCGATTTACGGCGTAACCGACAATCCACCACCAATTAGCCACCACTATATCAGCTCGAAGGTGCATGATAATAAACATAGTGAACCTATCGACGGTCAGTCCTGTTCGATCAGCCCGTCATCGTTAAGAGTCGACATTCGGGCGAGTGCAGCGAAAGCTCACTTCGTCCGCACCTTATCAGTTCGCAACCCGTGCCGTGAAGGTCAGCTGTCGCAGATGCAAGGTAAGGGCTGAAGGTCTGTTGTGGGCTGTCAGCTGCCGACTGCACCTGCAGCATCTTGACGAAGCTGACCGTTCAGTTCGGGCTCCAACCGGCTTTCGCCGTACTGTCCACGAATGGCCGCTGTCGGTAAACAGGCCAAATTCTGCAAAGCTCGCTCCCTGCGCATTCCGCCAGTTCGGTCGCGCCCTCGAAGTGGAGGACAAAAGCTCGTCGGTCAACCTGCGCCGCCTTCGGGGCTCGCCGTGCTATCATGGCACACCAACGTCGGGTTGGTGTCGTGGCTGGGCGTGGCGGATGGGAGGAACCGACATGTCCACTGCCAACCTGCCTGCCATTCGCGCCTGCCGCCCTGCTTGGAACAAGGGGCGCGTGGTCGGCCAGAAACGGCCGCTGATGCCGAAACACGTCTGGGCCATTCGCGTGCGGCTCGAGATCGCTGAGAACCACCGCGACCTCGCCCTGTTCAACCTCGCCATCGACAGCAAACTTCGCGGCTGTGACCTGGTGAAATTGAAGGTGGCGGATGTCTATGCGGCGGGCCAGGTCAAGGAGCGGGCCTCAATCGTCCAGAGCAAGACCCTGCGCCCGGTCCGGTTCGAGATCACCGAAGGCACGCGCAGGTCGCTCGCGCGCTGGATGGAGTGAATCGCCCCGGATTTGTCGGAGACCATCAACTTAAGTAAGGATGATGGGTATGACAAAAAGCAAAATGGCAAATC
>NZ_JBPBBB010000101.1:0-2821 GCF_050896375.1 Roseovarius tibetensis | reverse complement strand
GTAAGGCTGCGGCGGGGGCCGTCTGACTTCGGCTACGATCCGATGATAAGTCCGACGTTATGTCAGATTTCATTCACCGCCCTCAAATCGAAGTTCTCACCGCGGCCGATGGCGTTCGCCGTCGGCAGTGGTCGGATGAGGACAAGCTCCGGATCGTCGAGGAAAGTTTTGTCGGCCACCGGCAAGTGACAGCCACGGCGCGGCGGCATGGCATTTGCCGATCGCTGTTGACGATCTGGCGTCGGCAGTATCGCTGCGGTGAGCTTGGTGCGTCCCGCCCGGTATCCTTCACCCCGGTGACCGTGACGACGGATGTCGCTGCCTCTCAGCCCGGGCCGGTTGATCCCCCTGATCTTTCACGGAACGCTCAGGTGGAGATTGCCCTGCCAAATGGCCGTCGGCTTATCGTGGCCCCCGGTGTGGAGCCGGAAGCTCTTGCCCGGATCCTGTCGGTGGTGGACGGGCAATGATCGCGTTTCCGGCGGGCACGAAGGTGTGGATCGCCGGCGGTGTCACCGACATGCGCCGCGGCATGAACACGCTGGCACTGCAGGTGCAGCAAGGTCTCGGGCGTGATCCGCATGCCGGCGAGATATTTTGCTTCCGCGGACGTCGTGGCGACCTGGTCAAGATCTTGTGGCACGATGGCGTGGGCATGTCGCTCTATCTGAAACGCCTCGAGGCGGGCAGGTTCATCTGGCCGGTCAGCCAATCGGGCGAGGCTGTGCAGATCTCCGCAGCCCAGCTCGGTTATCTTCTGGACGGGATCGACTGGCGCAATCCGCGCTGGACGCAAAGGCCTGCAAAGGCGGGATAAATTGTTCTCCCAGCCTCGTTTCAGATAGGCTTTCTGCGGTCGGTATGGTAGATTCCGACCATGTCAGGTGCAGTCTCCGAACTTGAGAAGTTGCGCGCCGAGCTGGCGGCCACAAAGGCTGAACTGGCGCGGTCGAATGCCGTCGTGTCGGCATCCGAGGCGATGATCGCGGGCCTGAAGCTCGAGATCGCGATGCTCAAGCGCGACAAGTATGGGCGCAGCGCCGAACGCACCTCCCGGCTGATCGACCAACTCGAGTTGCAGCTCGAGGAGATGGAAACCGCCGCGGCGGAGGATGCCATCCGCGCCGAGCAGGCCGCAGAGAAGACGACAAAGGTTCGTGGCTTCGACCGGCGCAAGCCCGTCCGCAAGACGTTTCCAGAGCACCTGCCGCGCGAGCGGGTTGTGGTCGAGGCCCCCTCGACTTGCGCCTGCTGCGGGTCGGGCCGGATCGCCAAGATGGGCGAGGATGTCACCGATACGCTGGAGGTGGTTCCCCGGCAATGGAAGGTGATCCAGACCGTCCGCGAGAAGTTCACGTGCCGCGATTGCGAGAAGATCAGCCAGCCGCCAGCCCCGTTCCACCCGATCCCGCGAGGATGGGCAGGTCCCAGCCTGCTTGCCATGATCGTGTTCGAGAAGTTCGGGCAGCATCAGCCGCTGAACCGTCAGGCCGACCGCTATGCCCGTGAAGGCGTGGAGCTCAGCCTGTCCACGCTCGCCGATCAGGTCGGCGCGGTGACCGAATTGCTGACACCGCTGAATGCGCTGATCGAGGCCCATGTGAAGGGGGCCGGGCGATTGCACGGCGACGACACCACCGTGCCGCTGCTGGCGCGGGGTGGGACGAAAACCGCACGGCTCTGGACCTATGTCCGCGATGATCGGCCCTTCGGCGGCACCGCGCCGCCCGCGGTGGTCTTCCGCTTTTCCCGTGACCGGAGTGGGGAACATCCAACCGGGCACCTGAAGGGCTGGCAGGGGATCCTGCAGGCCGATGCCTATGCCGGATACAACCAGCTTTATGATCCAAAACGATCACCGGGGCCCGTTGCTTCAGCTCTGTGTTGGGCACACGCGCGCCGCAAGTTCTTCGAGCTCGCGGATGTCGAAAAAAACATTCGCAAGGGCAAGAACGCCAAGGAGATCTCGCCGATCGCGTTCGAGGCGGTCCGGCGCATCGATGCCCTGTTCGAGATCGAGCGCGACATCAACGGCGAAGCCCCCGCCGCGCGCCTCGAGGTGCGACAACGCCTGTCGGCCCCGCTGGTCGCCGATCTGAAACGCTGGCTGCGCGGTGAACGTGCGCTGCTCTCGAAGCATGCCAAGGTCGCCAAGGCAATCGACTATCTGCTGTCGCCGAACCACTGGCCGGGCTTCACCCGGTTCCTCGAGGATGGCCGCATCTGCCTGACAAATAATGCCGCCGAGAGGTCCCTGCGCGGTGTGGCCCTCGGCAGAAAATCATGGCTGTTCGCCGGGTCCGAACGGGGCGGACAGCGCGCCGCCGCCATGTATACGCTGATCGGCACAGCCAAGCTGAACGGCATCGATCCGCAGGCCTGGCTCGCCGACGTCATCGCCCGCATCTCCGACACGCCCGTCTCCCAGTTGCCCGAATTGTTACCATGGAACTGGCAGAAGACGGTGCCCCGATCGGCTGAGGCCGCCTGATGGCTCGCGTCACACAGGTCCACACCATTGACGAGGCCGCCAGGAGGATCGGTGAGAACCTTGAACTCATCGAGGTGGTCAGCGCTAATTCCGACAATATCGATTACGGCGAGATGATCTGGGTCGACGACGGGACCGAAGAAGGGATCAAGACCTTTACGGACCGTGGCGTCGAATGCCTGCGGGAACTCATCGCCGATATCCGGACATGGCATGGTGGGATCCGACAGTTCCTACGCGATGAGGCGTGCGAAGCTGACGTCATCGAACGCATCTTGGCTGACGAGAAGAAGAACCGTTAAGTTCAAACGGCCTTCGGCGAATGCTTAC
>NZ_JBPBBB010000100.1:0-2869 GCF_050896375.1 Roseovarius tibetensis | reverse complement strand
CCGCCGGATTGGGTGGTTTCGAGTCACCCGGAGATTACGCCACATTCAAATTTCAACCAACTTCGCGACACGACCCGCGACCGAGGTCTTCAACGATGGTGTTCTCAATGACATCACCTCCGACTCGCTCTTCACCGGTATTGTCGAGTCCTCTGCCGATGGTGCCGGAAGCTACACCCTCAGGTTCTTCACACCCGGCGCGACAGTCCTTGCTGTCGCGGACGCGGCGGTGACGTCGGCCACCGTTGCGACAAGCTTCACCGGTCTGACCATGAGCTGGATCGATGGGATCTCTCTGAATACACTGGTTTCGGCGACCGGGGTGGACACGTTGAGCACAACGTTCAACACGGACTTTCCACGTCAACGGCTGGTGTTCGACTGGACAGACTCCGACGTTGGGGCGGGATTTCGCTTTGACGTCGCGACACCCGTATCCGCCGTTCCGCTGCCGGCCTCGATCCTGCTGATCGGCTCCGCACTGGCAGGCCTCGGCCTGTTCGGTCGTCGCCGCAATCAGATGGGCGGCGCGACCGCGTAAACAATGCTAGCGGTATGTTGTGTGCCTGCCTCTGAAACCTTGCGCCCGCGCGACAGCGCGGGCGCATATCCATTTTCCCGAAAATCACCGACCATGCGATGGGCACTGCGCGCGCGACGCGCCGGATCACGTCCTCAACCCGACAATTGAAAAGGCGGGACCGCGAGATGCCGGATGACGGGCTGACCAAGCCAGTGCCATTGCCGCCGGCCATGCCGGCCGGTGGCTGGTTCTCGACGCTGGAGCGGGGCGCGTTCCAGACGGCGTTTCTGGGCATCATCGCGGGGCTGATGGTCCTGGCCGCTCTGGACGTTGTCAGTGTGATCGCGATCCCCACGGTGCTGGCCCTGCTTTGCGCCATCGCACTGGCACCCGCAGTCCGGTGGCTGGAACGCACCGGCGCGCCCGCATCGCTTTGTGCCGCGCTGGTCGTCGGCGGGCTTCTGGTGGGCTCGGCGATGACCGTCTATGCGTTTGCGCCTTCGGCGGACGCCATCAGCACCCGGGCGCCCGAGATCCTGCGGGCGGTGGAATTACGCACCCGCCAGATCATGTCCGGGCTGACATCTTCTGCCGAAGACGGGTCCGGTTCCCTGCCGGAGCCGGAAATCAGCCGGGTCGCAAACCCGGACACTCCCCCAAAGCCGGAAAGCGACGGAGAAACGGACGGTGACACGGTGGACCAGCTGGTGGCGGGTGGCCAGAACCTGCTGGCCGACTGGGCGATCGGTGCACCGAGGTTGGCCGCGGGTGCCGTGTTCTGGGCGATGCTGACCTTTTTCCTGCTGCGCGACCGGGTGATGCTGGCACGTTTTGGATTGGGAATGATTCCCCGCCCGTCGACCCGCCGGGCCGTGGCGCGGGCCATGCGCGACGTGCGTACGAACGTCGCGCGGTATCTTCTGGTGATCACCGTGGTCAATATTTTCCTCGGCATCTTCGTTGCGGCCGCGTTCTACGTGATCGGCATGGCGAATGCGCCGCTCTGGGGGGTCGCCGCGGCTCTGGCAAACTTCATGCCCATCATCGGGTTCGCGATACTGGCGGTGGTCACGCTTGCCGTCGGCATCGTTTCGTTCGACGATCCCGTTCTCGCCGTTGCGCCGTTCGCGGTGGTCGTGATCCTGAACGCGATCGAGGCGCAGGTGGTCACGCCGATGATCGTCGGCTCGCGCCTCAAGATCGCCCCGATCGCCGTTTTTCTGGCCATCGCGTTCGGGGCCTGGCTCTGGGGGGCTGCGGGCGCCCTGGTTGCGACACCGGCGCTGATCGTCATGGCGGCCTTCGTGCGGCGGCTCAACGCAACCGCCACACTGTCACAACCGCCGCTCCAGCCCGACGGCCGCTAGGCTCTGGACCCATTGATTTCAGGTGCGCTGCGTGATTCACGGCACCGAAAACGGAGCGGTGACATGTCTGATCTCTTTTGGCTGAGCGACGCGCAGATGGCGCGTTTGGAGCCCTATTTTCCAAAGTCCCACGGCAAGCCGAGGGTCGATGACCGCAGGGTGCTGAGCGGGATTATCTTCATCAACCGCAATGGGTTACGCTGGCGCGACGCGCCTGCGGAATACGGTCCGCACAAGACACTCTACAACAGGTGGAAGCGATGGAGTGACAAGGGTGTCTTTGCCCGGATCATGGCCGGCCTGGCCGCAGAGCACCGCGAAAAGAAGACCGTTATGATCGACGCGACCTATCTCAAGGCCCACCGCACCGCGACCAGCATGGGCGTGAAAAAGGGGGGCGTGGACGCCTGATCGGTCGCACCAAAGGCGGCATGAACACCAAGTTGCACGCGGTTTGCGACAGCCAAGGCCGCCCGTTGAACCTTTTCATCACTGCCGGCCAGGTCAGCGATTACATCGGAGCGCGGGCCATGCTCAGCAGCCTGCCGAGGGTCGACTGGCTGCTCGGGGACCGCGGCTATGACGCCGACTGGTTCAGAGAAGCGTTGGAAGACAAAGGGATACGCGCCTGCATCCCGGGCCGGAAGCAGCGCAAGACAACCGTGAAATACGACAAGCGTCGCTACAAACGCCGCAACCGTATCGAGATCATGTTCGGCAGGCTCAAGGACTGGCGGCGTGTCGCAACTCGGTATGACAGGTGCCCCAAGGTCTTCCTCTCGGCGATCGCGCTAGCCGCGACTGTCATCTATTGGTTATGAGTCCAGACCCTAAGACCACAGGTCGAGCTGCACCCGCGCCGCAGACAGTAGAAACTGACCTGCCCCTTTTTTCAGGGCCACTCGTAAGTCGAGCCTGTTCTCCTTTTGTGTGCCATCATTCGGCGGCGTGAGCAATGGGCGCGGGCGCGGAGCCATCG
>NZ_JBPBBB010000099.1:0-2922 GCF_050896375.1 Roseovarius tibetensis | reverse complement strand
ACCGGATCGACGAACTCCTCCCTTGGAACTTCCAGACGTCAAGCTGAAAAGCCCGTGGGGCCCAGCTGGCGCTTACGAAGCTGAATGATGTCACCCAATTGAACTGCACAGGTCATTCGAGCATTTCCTCAAGCTCAGCCAGGTCGTCGGCAATTTCGTCGTTGAGTTCTTTCATCCTACCAAGGATCGCATGGGGTGGATCAAAGTTCTCCTCTTCGTAGACACGTTCCTTGTACCGGCTGAGTGAGAGGTCGTAGCCGGCCTCCTTGATCTCGGTAGCCGAGACAAAGAACGCCTTCGAGGTCCGGTCCGTGTCCTTTTTCGGATCGCGGGAGCGCCAGCGGTCAAGGCAAACTGGCAGGTCGTTCTCGGCAACAGGCTCCCGCTTGTCGTCCAGTGACAGACCATCGGCCTCGACGTCATAAAAGAAGACGTTGTCGGTACGTCCGCCCTTGGTGAAGACCAAGATGCCGGTGGACACGCCCGCATAGGGCCGGAACACACCGCTGGGCAGCGAGATCACGGCTTCCAGCTGGTTATGGTCCACCAGGAGCTGGCGCAGCTGACGGTGCGCGCCGGAGGAACCGAACAGCACCCCATCGGGCACGATGGTCGCCGAACGCCCGCCGGTGTTCAGCATGCGCAGGATCAGCGCGAGAAAGAGCAGCTCGGTCTTCTTCGTCTTGACCTGGCGCAGCAAGCCAGAGTGCACATCCTCGAAGTCGAGGCTGCCCTTGAAGGGCGGGTTGGCGAGGATAACGTCGAAGCCCTCGCTCGCCTGCTTCGGAAACTTGTCCGTGAAGCCATTGCTCAGCGTGTCCTGATAATGGATATCAGGATCATCGACCCCGTGCAGCATGAGGTTCATCGCTGCGATCCGCAGCATGGTGGCGTCGAAGTCAAAGCCATGGAACATACTGCTACGGATGTGCTCGCGTTGCTCTTCGAGCAGGTCGCCGGTGAAGATCTTCTCGACCGCGCCGGTCTCGGGATCCTTCTCTTCGATCACGGCCGCGGGCGAAGTGTAGGTTTCGAGCAGGTACTCCATGACACTGACGAGGAAGCCGCCGGTGCCGCAGGCGGGGTCGCCGATCACGTCTGTCGGCTTGGGCTCAAGCATGTCGACCATCAACCGAATGATGTGCCGCGGTGTGCGGAATTGACCGTTGATGCCAGCCGTCGTCAGTTTGCTCAGCAGGTACTCGTAGAGGTCGCCCTTCGTATCGCCTTCGGTCAGCGGGAGCTCGTGTATCATGTTCACGGCCTTCACCAGAAGCCCAGGCTTCTGGATCATTAGCTGAGCGTCCTTCATGAACTCCGCGAAGGCCGTGCCGCCGACGACGGTGGTGCGGAAGTGTGGGAAAACCTTGTCGCGCACGAGGGGCAGCATCTGGTCGGATCCTAGGTGACGGAACTGCGACCAGCGCAGGTGCTGCTCGTCCTCCTTGAAGCGGCGCTGGAAAGACCTGCCGGTCCGCTTCTGGCGGTTTTCATCCCGCGCCTCGTTGATGTCGAGGAGGCGCGCATACATCAAGAACGTGATCTGCTCGATCACCGTCAGCGGGTTGGTAATCCCACCCTGCCAGAATTCTGTCCAGAGCGCGTCGACGCGCCGCTTGAGATCACCCGTGACCATTTATGATTTCCTCTCGTTCGGGCTGTCGTCTGGGCGCTCCTCGACCGCGGGGCCGAAGGAGCGAACGATAGATATAAGATCGGTGAGGTCAGACTCGTCCTCGAATACCCCGTCCGGTCCGTCGGCGTCGACCACAGTGAACGGGTCGTCGTAGAGCCGCTCGACCTCGATCGTACCGTACCGTGCGATGTGGTTTTGCAGCAGCGCGATGAAGCGTGTCTGCTTCGCGCTCAGCTTCGGATGCTTCTGGACGAAGGCGGTGAACTTTTCCCGCACCGCCTCGGGGTCCATGCCCACGATCACCCGGATCGCGAGATAGAGCGGACCGGCGGTCTCGCTGAAGAACTCCTCAAGGTGCTCACGTCTTACGTCCGGATGCTGGGTCAGGACAAGGGACACGAGCGAGTCGATTTCGCGGTCGGACACGGCTTCGCCGGCACGGATCTTTTTCAAGACCGGATTGGTCTCGAAGTGCTGCTTGAGTTCCGCTTCGACGATCTGCCTGTACACCTTGTTATCGACGGCGGTGAGGCTTGCCGAACGACGGGCAAACTGCATCTGCCCGGCATCCTCTGTGATATCGACCACCTTCGGAGGAACTCCCTGCGAGCCACCCTTCGTCCGGTGATGCATGATCTCACGAAGCTGGAGACGTGCGCCTTCCAAGTCAGCAAACGTTACATCCTTCCAGAAGGCATCTGACTTCACGCACTTGATGACTTCCGCCTTCTCGCGCACCGGGTTTAGGTGCATTTGAAGGGATGCTAGGCGGTCGAGGAGCTCGATCTTCAGATCAGAAATCTCTCCCGAGCCACGAAGCACCGCGATCTGCATACGGGCGATGAGGAGGTCGAGCGCGAGGGCGTCGCCCAAGCCACGGATGTTTCGCCACTGCATCAACGGAGCGATCTCCTGGCGCAGCCTGGCGACGGTCGCCGGGGCGAATGCCTTCAATACCTCGGGGCGTGATAGTGCGCGCTTCTCCTTCCATTTCTCCCGAACCGCGATGGATTCTTCCGGCAGGGCATTGATGTCCTGCTCCACGAGCTTGATGACAGCGTCGAAGGCCGCGATTTCGCTTTTCTGAAGGGCGATCTCCGCAACGTTCAGCCGCTCATCGAAGACCAGCTGAGCAAGCGGCTTGCCCTGCGTGGCCTCGGCAGGGCGATAGCCCATCTCGAAGCGAGCGAAGTTGCCCCAATGGTCGAAGATGAATCGCCCCGGATTTACCGGAGACCTATAGCTTCATTTCACGCGACCATATCGAGCACGTCGCGCTGTGCATA
>NZ_JBPBBB010000098.1:0-3011 GCF_050896375.1 Roseovarius tibetensis | reverse complement strand
GTTCCGCGAACAGGTGTCAGAAAATTTCCGCGTCATAACCCACCAAGAATTTCGGTTTTTGGAAGGTTAGGGGTATATGGATGTTTTTTTGCCTGATGATCGAGAAGGCTACGATTGTCAGACAGGTGAGCAAGATCGCAAAACGCGCGCCGTTATAGACGGCTCAGGTGACCTGCCCCTTAGCCGAAGGCGCAAATGCCACTTCTCCAACCGGCCATTTGCGCTTGCCACAACAGTCTTGGCAGGTCAGAATTCACCCGCGGGGATTGCCGACCGAACAACTGCAATGAGCCGACATTCCCCAAGATGCCGTAGCTCGACTCGCTGCCGGACACATGTTGTCTGAGCGCTACAAAGATGGGCACTCGGGAACTGCATTTGGACCAGGCATGATGGCAGCCACCGCGCTGACTACGGACGAGCATCATCCCGGTAGGGGCAGCCCTCGGAGCAGTCACAAAGTGCAGCCCACAAAACGAACAAGCGGCGGGCTGGCCAGCGACCCGGTGCGTCCAGCCCTCCGATATATGAGGTCTCCGCGCCGAACGCACGGTAAGCGCGATCTGGGGCCCACCTTTTTCTGATCGAGGATTTCTGGGAGTCCGTCCCTGTCTTGGAACAGGGGTGGAGTTTCTCCGTGGAGGATACGTTGGAGTTTTTCCGGTCGGGTGGAGCGGATAGCTCCACTGCGTGTCGGCGGCGGTGGCCTGACGCGCTCAAGGGTCAAATTGTGGCGGAGACGCTTGAGCCTGGGGCCACGGTTTGCGGGGTAGCCGCAAGACATGGGTTGCGCGCAAGCCGGCTCTCGGAATGGCGGCGTCTTGCCAAGGACGGCAAGCTGGTCCTGCCTGCCGCGGGAGGGTCCGCCGGGTTTGCGCCGCTGGTGCTGTGCGATGAGGGACCTGGGGCTCCATCCTCGGAAGCCAGGCCGTCCACGGATGTGCCTTCGATCGAGATAGCGGTTGGCGACGTCATGATCCGCCTTGACGCGGGCACCTCGGCGGCGCGGATCGCCGAGATCGTGCGGGCGGTGGGATGACCGATATGATGCTGCCCTCGCACAAGGTCCGTATCCTGGTCGCGACGCAGCCGGTCGATTTCAGGAAAGGCCATGACGGGCTGGCCGCGCTGGTGCAGTCGGCGCTGAAGGAGGATCCCTTCACCGGCACGGTGTTCGTGTTCCGCGCCAAGCGGGCGGATCGGTTGAAGATCCTGTTCTGGGACGGGAGCGGTCTTGTGATGGCCTACAAGCGGCTGGAGGAAACGACCTTCACCTGGCCTGCGATCAAGGACGGCCTCATTACGCTGAACCGGGCGCAGTTCGAGGCGCTGTTCGCTGGCTTGGACTGGCGCCGGGTGAAGGCGCTGGAAGCGCGCCGGCCGGCTGCGGCAGAATGAATCAGGCGTCGGAATTACCAAGCATTGCCAGCCGGTTCGGGGTATATTGCGGTCATGTCGGTCCTGCCTGATATCGACCTGTCGGCCATCCCCGAGTGCCAGCGCGATGCTATCGCCGCGCTGCTGCGCGAGAACAGCGACCTCAAGGGCGAGAAGACCAGCCTTCAGCAGATCGTCAAGCGTCTCGAGCACCTGGTGGCCGAGCTGAACCATGTGGTGCATGGCAAGAAGTCCGAGAAGCTCAGCGAGGACGACCGACAGCTGGCCTTCGAGGACCTCGAGACGGCAGTCGCCGAAGTCGAGGAGCAGCAGGACAGCCAGACCTCCTCCGATGACGCGCCGCGCCGCAAGTCACCCTCGGCCAAGCGCAACCGCGGTAATCTTCCCGAGAGCCTGCCCCGGATCGAGCGGGTCGTCGAGCCCGACAGCCTCGTCTGCCCGTGCGGCTGCGGGCAGATGCACAAGATCGGCGAGGACCGCTCCGAGCGGCTGGACATCGTGCCGGCGCAGTTGCGCGTGCTGGTCACGGTTCGCCCCAAATACGCCTGCCGCGCCTGCACCGATGGCGTGACGCAGGCGCCGGCCCCCGCCGCCCTGATCGAGGGCGGCCTGCCGACCGAGGGCGCCGTCGCCCACGTGCTGGTCAGCAAATACGCGGATCACCTGCCGCTATACCGACAGAGCCAGATGCTCGCCCGGTCGGGCGTCACCATCGACCGCGGCACCCTGGCCGACTGGGTCGGTGTCGCCGCGTTCCATCTGAGGCCCGTCGTCGACCGGCTGGCCGAGCACCTGAAAGCGTCCACCAAGCTGTTCATGGACGAGACCACGGCGCCGGTGCTCGATCCAGGGCGGGGACGGACCAAGACCGGCTATCTCTGGGCACTGGCCCGCGACGACCGCAGGTGGGGCGGCGCTGACCCGCCCGGCGTGGTGTTCTTTTACGCCCCTGGTCGGGGCGGGCAGAACGCCGAAACCTTCCTGACTGGCTTCGACGGGATCCTCCAGCTCGACGGATATACGGGCTACAACCGCCTGACACGCCCCTCCCGCAAGGGCGGCGAGCCCGTCCGCGTGGCCCATTGTTGGGCGCATGCCCGCCGCAAGCTGAGGGAGGTCTTCGACCGTGACGGCTCCAAGATCGCCGCCGAGGGTCTGCGCCGCATCGCCGAGATCTACAAGATCGAGGCCGACATCCGAGGCGTCGATCCCGGGCAACGCCTCTCGGCCCGACAGGCACGAACGGCCCCGCTGGTCGCGGCGTTCGGCGACTGGCTGCAGGAACAGCGGCTTCGGGTCTCGGCCAAGTCCCGCCTCGGCGAGAAGCTGGCCTATATCCATCGCCACTGGGACGGACTGCAGACCTTCCTCCATGACGGCCGCGTCGAGATCGATTCAAACGGCGTCGAAAATCTGATCCGCCCGATCGCACTGAACAGGAAAAATGCGTTGTTCGCCGGTCACGACGAGGGCGGCAAGGCCTGGGGCCGCATCGCGTCCCTGATCGAAACCGCAAAGATCAACGGCGTCGAACCGTTCGCCTATCTCAAGGCCACGCTCGAGGCCATCGCCGCCGGCCATCCGAAAAACCGGATCGACGAACTCCTCCCTTG
>NZ_JBPBBB010000097.1:0-3217 GCF_050896375.1 Roseovarius tibetensis | reverse complement strand
CGCTGCTTGATCAAGCGCAAATCAAACCGCTCGGAGGACGTCGCCGGAGAATTTCCACCACTTTCGAGACACAACCGAAAACGTGAACTTCAGTAACATTATGTTTCAAGTGTTACACAACTACATATGCGTTTAGTGACACGGGTCGTGAGCTCCGGTTTTGCAGTCCAACTCGTCACGTCCTAGCCTGAACTCCAGAACAGTTTGCATGGGCACACCCATTCGTCCGACAGGGCGCGCGAACTGAACGTGAAGAGAGGTCAGCGATGGAACTACACAAAATCAATGGCTTGCGGGCTTACATCGCGACCGCGCTGCGGTGCGCAAAGATGTTATTGGATAGGTTCATACCGGCACAAAGGCGTCAAGCTAGAGCGGTGCCAGAGTTTCAAGAAGTTCAGGCAGCTCAGTCGCGTCGGCGGCGCGCGACGTCAAGTTGCGCAGCGGGGCACCAGCCCGGACGACGCGCCGCACCACTGCCTTTCGAGGGAGTATGAAACGATGTCTTCCACCAAACTCGAACAGTCTGCTCTCAGCTTGCTCGCTGCCTTCGAAAGCGCTGGCAAGTCAGTCAGCCGGGTCATTGTGGACGGGAGAAGGATTGAGCTTGTGCTGTCGAAAGAGCATGATGCGGATGATTTCGACAAGATAGATATGCGCCATGGCAAAACGTGAGCTTCCAAAGCACGTCTACCGGCAAAGAAATGGAATTTACTTCCAGCGGCGCGGCTGGCCGTCGCAAAAGTTCCAAAGCGAGTTTGGAACGGCGGAATTCTGGACAGAGTATGCCGCCATCCTGTCTCAGAAGGACAGGCCGCGCAAAGTGGTGGCGCGAAGTTTTGGTGCGTTGATCGACAACTATAGAAGGTCCCCAAGATACAGAAATCTCAAACCGCGCACGGGTTTGGACTACGACAAGTATCTCGACTTCTTCCGAGAGATCATGGGCGAGGCCAACCCCGCCAAGATGCAGCGCAAGGACGTGATCCGGCTGCGCGACGCGAACGCCGAGAAGGCATACTTCGCCAACTATTCGCTCCGTGTGTTGCGTGTTCTCATGGAACACTGCGTTGACCTAGGCTGGCGAGAGACCAATCCAGCCCGGGGCGTGCCCGAGTTGAAGACGGAAAAAACACAGCGCGAGCCTTGGCCGCGCGAGCTACTCGACGTCTACCGGGCGCAGTGTCCCGTCGGCACTAGAGAACGCCTCGTCATGGAGTTGTGCGTTGGCACCGGGCAGAGGATCGGCGACGTTCTCGCCATGCGGTGGTCGAACATCGAGAACGGCGCTGTCTGGGTTCGCCAGAGCAAGACCTCGAAAGAGCTATGGGTTCCGATCCTTCCCGAGCTACACGCCGCGCTCGACGCCGCCAGCCGCCACTCGGTCTACATCCTGACTAATGAGAGGGGCGACAACCGTTGGTCCTACAGGGGCGCGTCAGCCGCTGTCAGGAAGGTCAGGGAGCGGATCGGAGCCTTGGACTACGATATTCACAGCTGGCGGTACAACGCCGTCTGTGAGCTTCTTGAGGCGGGCTGCGGTGATGACCTGTTTGCGGCGGTAACGGGCCAAAGCCCGGCGATGGTCCAGCACTACACGAGGAAGGTCAGGCAGCGCATACGGGCTGTTCAGGCACAGCAAATGCGGACAGAAAAGCAAGGGCTGAAATGATAAGGTTAATCACCATAAATTTCCGCTGAAAGGACTTGCGTCAGGCATGATCGATAGACATGGTGAAGCGCGTGAGCAACGAACAATGCTGAAAATCAGCACACGATAAAAGTGCAGGAGTGGTACCTATTGAAAATAGCGGGCTTTACGGGTAGGAAAATCAATGGTTTTTTAGATTTCGATCTAAATTTTCACGACCATTTGACCTTTGTCACTGGCATCAATGGGACCGGCAAGACCTCGGCAATAAATTCAATCGTGGCGCTGTTATTTCCTAGGCTCGACTATCTTTCTGCTGAAGACTTTGAGCTTATTTCTCTTGAAATCGAGCATAATAGCGAAAAGGTAGCTCTCTCAGCATCCAAAAACGGGCACTTCACAAAACTCAAATGTTCCAGATACCCAGACCAATTTGTGTCTATCGAGCCTTTTGAGCGTGACGACTCAATGCCTATGCATCGAGCAGTCGAGCAAGAAGAAGAATTCTTCAAGGAGCAGTTAGGCCGAAACCGGGATAACCCAGTTATGGAGTTTTTCGAAGAACTTCCGTCCCCAATGTATCTAGGGCTCGATCGAAGATCGTTGTCTTTTGACACCATGAAATCACGTTATTACGGACGCGCCCGACAAAGGTACCCTTATCGGCGGAAAGTTTTTTCTCGATCACTCGGCCCCAGTCTTGAAGAAGCTCTGTCGTTTGCGCAAGAAACCGACCGCGAGAATAAGATGAAAGAAACGCGGATTGGTGCAAGATTCCGTGAAAAACTTGTGATGGCGCTTCTAGATTTTCCACCGATTTCTTTTTCGGGTCGCCTAAAAGATCCGACACAATCGGAACTCAAACAAATCAAAGAAGCAAAGCAAAACCTTCGTCGTCTACCACAGCTTCTGCGCGTTCCAGAAGATGAGATTTCCGAGAAAGTCGATCCAATATTTTCCTTTCTTGACAGCAGAATTGTCTTGCTTCAAGGTAAAAGGAAAGTCCAAGAGAAAAACAAAGAAGAGGACTTGAATTACGAAGAAGCCCGCACGAAAGCGCTTGTAGAATGGTCATTCAATAAAGCGCAATTGAACCGAATGAACTTAGTTTCAAAGATCGTATCAGACCACAATGACGAAGTTGAAAAAATTTTCGAGCAAACGAACGAATTTCTTCAGACCATCAATTCATTCTTGTCAGATAGCGGCAAAACACTAAGCTTCGGTAAATTTGGAGAACTTGTGTTTTCACTTCACGAAGAGCCGGAAGAAAGAGATATCAGAACACTTTCTTCTGGGGAAATTCAACTAATCGTTATTCTCGCACATCTGTATTTTAACCCTGAGGTTCGCCAAGCGAATGTATTTATAATTGATGAACCAGAGCTTTCACTCCATGTGCAGTGGCAAGAAAAATTCGTCGATGGTTTAATGGCCGCTTCGGACAAAACACAGTTCATCATGGCAACCCACTCTCCCTCGATCATTCCAGGGCAATCGCAGTTGGGGTCACGTCTCGACTAAACCATTGAGAACCCTGCGAAGGAAGTCGTCATCCCAGCCAGC
>NZ_JBPBBB010000096.1:0-3226 GCF_050896375.1 Roseovarius tibetensis | reverse complement strand
GCCTTTGCGGGGTCACGGGCGTGGCCCTTGTCCTGCAACTCTTCCAGCCACAGCCCGTGATGTTCGCGGGCCCATTGTTCCTCTACCTCGCCCGTGCCCATGGCATCGAACGCGCCCTCCATCCCGACAGAGCCGATATAGATATGCGCGATGATGATCGCGGTCAGCACGAAGGCCATGATGCTGTGCCAGAGTGTGGAAAGCTGCATTTCCTCGTGCGGGGCAAGCGTTTCAGGCAGCGCACCGTAACCCACGAGCTGCGGCAGGCCGGTGTCGTTGAGAACGGCGAAGGTCTTGGCGAACATAGGCAGATCGAACGGGAACAGCAGCGACAGGCCCGAAGCCGATATCGACGCGCCGAATATGATCGTCGCCCAGAAGATCATCTTCTGCCCGGCGTTGAATTTCTTTGCCGGCGGGTGCACGCCCTTAGAGAACATGCCACCACCCACGGCCAGCCACTTCAGGTCGGTGCGGTTGGGGATGTTGTGCAGAACCCACATGAAGAACACCATCACGAGGCCCAGCATGAAAGCCCAGGAGATGTTGTTATGCACCCATTTCGAGGCCACGGCGACGGTCGAGAAGGCCTCATGCCCCAGCAGCGGGATCACAACCGTCCGGCCGAACAGTACCACCAGCCCGGTAATCGCCAGCACCACGAAGGAGCCGGCCATCAGCCAGTGCCCGAAGCGTTCGACCGCCTGAAAGCGGGTCACGGTACGGCCGGTCTTTTCGCCGTCGATGCGGATCCTGCCGCGCAGCAGGAAGAACAGCGCCAGCAGCGCCACCGTGATCCCCAGAAGCCACGCCCCGTAGGTCGAGAGCGGGCCCTTGCGGAATTCCAGCCAAGACATGCCGGCATCCTGGATGAGCACTCGCGCCTCGGGCCCGCCCGAGGAGACCGTCACATCGGCCAGCCCGTAGCGCAGCGCGCGCCAGACCTCGGCATCCGAGGCACCACCAAGCGTGCCCAATTGCCCGGCCATGCCCGCCGCATCGTCGGGGTTGCCAGTGGCCTCTCGGCGGAAGGTGTCGTCAACGGCCGCGTCCCGCTGGCGGGCGAGGATGTCTTCAAGCGTCTGCGCGCCACCCGTCGCGGCGCGGTCCGCGCCGGACGACGCGGGCACCTCCTGCGCAAGGGCCGGCATGGCGAGCAGGAAATACAAGGCGAGGCTGAGAAATGCGCGCATGATATCCTCGAATGCTGTGATCGACCCGTGTGATCCGCGCCGATTTCCTTGAAGGAAATCGGACCGGAAACTTTGAAAGTTTCCGATGCAGGGCGGCCATGGTGGCACCCGGCATCGGCGTCTTGGTCTCAGCCGCCGCTTTGCTGGCCGTAGGCGCTGCCCCACCCCCACGCGCCGGACCCAAAGCCACGCGCCACGACACGCTCGCGGTAGATGTCCGACACGGTATCGCCATCCCCGGCCAACAGCGCCTTGGTCGAGCACATCTCGGCGCAGATCGGCAGCTTGCCCTCGGCGATCCGGTTGCGCCCGTATTTCTGGAACTCGGCCTGGCTGTGGTTTTCCTCGGGGCCGCCCTTGCAGAAGGTGCACTTGTCCATCTTGCCGCGCGACCCGAAATTGCCCGCCTGCGGGAATTGCGGCGCACCGAACGGGCACGCGTAGAAGCAATAGCCGCAGCCGATGCAGAGGTCCTTGGAATGCAGGACCACGCCTTCCTCGTCCTGGTAGAAGCAATCGGTCGGGCAGACCGCCATGCACGGCGCGTCCGAGCAGTGCATGCACGCCACCGAGATCGAGCGTTCACCGGGGCTGCCATCGTTGATCGTCACCACCTTGCGGCGGTTGATGCCCCATGGCACCTCGTGCTCGTTCTTGCAGGCGGTGACGCAGGCGTTGCATTCGATGCAGCGTTCGGCGTCGCACAGGAATTTTGATCTTGCCATTGGTCTATCTCCTTATGCCGCAACGATCTTGCACAGAGTCGCCTTGGTTTCCTGCATCTGGGTGACGCTGTCATAGCCATAGGTCTGGGCGGTGTTGCTCGCCTCGCCCAGGACATACGGATCGGCCCCGTCGGGATACTTGTCCCGCAGGTCGCGCCCCTCGAAATGGCCGCCGAAGTGGAAGGGCATGAAGGCCACGCCCGCGCCCACCCGTTCGGTGACCATTGCCATGACCTTGACGCGGCCGCCCTCGGGCCCTTCGACCCAGACCTGCGCGCCGTCGCGGATGCCGATATTGTTGGCATCGCGCGGGTTCACCTCGACGAACATGTCCTGCTGAAGCTCGGCGAGCCACGGGTTCGACCTGGTCTCGTCGCCGCCCCCCTCATACTCGACCAACCGCCCGGAGGTAAGGATGATCGGGTAATCCTGAGAGAAGTCGTTCTTCTGGATCGAGGCATACATGGTCGGCAGGCGGTAGGCGTGCCGGTCCTCGTAGGTCGGGTAATCCGCCACCAGATCGCGCCGGTTGGTATAGAGCGGCTCGCGGTGGATCGGCACCGGATCGGGGAAGGTCCACACGACCGCGCGCGCCTTGGCGTTGCCGAAGGGCGCGCATTCGTGGGCGATCGCCACCCGCTGAATCCCGCCCGAAAGGTCGGTCTTCCAGTTGGTGTCAGGCCCCGCGATACCGTCGATGACGGCGCGTTCCTCGTCCGTCAGCTCGCCGTCCCAGCCCAGATCCATCAGCATCTGCATGGTGAATTCCGGGTAGCCGTCTTCGATATCCGAGCCGGCGGAATAGACCCCCTCGGCCAGCAGGTTGTCGCCGTCGCGTTCCACGCCGAAACGGGCGCGGAAGGTCAGGCCGCCCTCGGAGACAGGTTTGGACATGTCATACAGGATATGCGTGCCGGGATGGTTCATCTCGGGCGTGCCCCAGCAGGGCCATGGCAGACCGTAGGTGTCGCCATCGGCCGGCCCGCCATTGGCGCGCAGCGTGGTGCGATCGAAGGTGTGCTGATTGGCCATGTGCAGCTTCATCCGCTCAGGGCTCTGCCCGGTATAGCCGATGGTCCACATGCCGCGATTGAACTCGCGGGTGATGCTTTCGACATTCGGGGTCTCTGCATCGTCCATCTCGATGTTGCGGAACAGACGATCGGCAAAGCCGAACTTGTTGGCGAACTTGGCGATGATGACCTCGTCCGGGATGCTTTCGAACAGCGGCTCGACCACGCGGTCGCGCCATTGCAGCGAGCGGTTCGACGCGGTGACCGAGCCGCGCGTCTCGAACTGGGTGCAGGC
>NZ_JBPBBB010000095.1:0-3927 GCF_050896375.1 Roseovarius tibetensis | reverse complement strand
AAACGGTTCCCTGGGTTTCCTTTGGTCATGGCTTAACTTCCGAGCTTTTGGCTCTCCGGTAAACCCGGTCTGGTTCAACCTGAAGACAAGGCCCGCCTCGATCGATACCGGATTCCAGGTCTCAATGTTGTCCCCGGCACAACAGAGGCGCTTTCGCGTCACACATGCGCAGGTCCAGGCGCTCGACGACTTGGTCGCCGAAGGCCGTATCCGGCCGACCACGGCCGAGATAGAAACGGCGCGCGAGGATGAGCTCGAAGAGCGGGCTCAACCTTATCTCGCAAAGTATGCCACCGAGCGCGACATGCTGGCAGGAGGCAGTGCCACCGGCAAGGCGGCCAAGCCGCGCGACGGTCAGAAGAAAGAGGGCATCCAACTTTACTCGGCCGACTACCTGCGCAAGCTTTACGCCGCTTTCCGAAAGGGCGGGGCGGAAGCCCTCGTCGACAGCCTAAACAAGTCCGGCAATCGGACCAGTCAATTCCGCCCCGAAGACCAGGGACTGCTGATGGAGATCATCCAGGGCAGCTACCTCACGCCCGAGCGTAAATCGATCACGGCCACGGTCTTGGATGTTCAGCGCGGGTTTCAGGCGGAGAACGCGCGCCGCGCGGATCAGGGCCTCGCGCCGCTGAGGGTCCCTGGCCGCGATGCCGTGCGCGGAGCGATCGAGCGGCTTGGAAAGTTCCAGGTCATGGTGGCGCGTTTCGGACACAACCACGCGATGAAGAAATTGCGCCCCGTTGGCAAAGGGCTGGATGTCTCCCGGCCTGGGGAACGTGTCGAGATCGACGAATGGAAGATCGATTTCATCTCGATCCTCGACTCGACCAACCTGCGCGAGGTCCTTGGTCCGGAGGTCATGGAGGCGATCGGGCTTGACAAAACGAAGTCGCGCTAGTGGCTGACCGCCGCCATCGATTGCCGCACCCGGATCATGCTCGGTGCAAAGCTCACGCGCAACCCGACCAGCAGCGCCGCGCGCGAATGTCTGCGCATGGTCGTGAGCGACAAGAGCGTCGTATCCGACGCCGTCGGAGCCGTCGCTCCCTGGTCGCAAGCCGTGGTTCCCGAAACGCTGGTCGCCGATAATGGCGCAGCCTTCAAATCCGAGATCTTCACGAATACCTGTCTTGATCTGCAGGTTGCGGTCCTGCGGACCATCGCGGGCGTGCCGGGCATGCGCGGGACAATCGAACGCGTTTTCCGCACGGCCGGTCTGGACCTCATGCCGCGGCTGAAGGGGCGCACGTTTTCCAACCCGCAGGAGCGGGGCGACTACAACGCCAGGGACCGTGCCTGCCTGGACGCGGAGAGCGTGGCCTTCGTGCTCATTCGCTGGATCGTCGATATCTACCATAATTCTCCGCATGAAGGGCTGGGCGGACGGACCCCGCTCGAGCAGTGGGAGGCCGACATGGCGGATGGAAACTACCCCCTCCGCGCGCTGCCCGACACCCGGTCGAAGCGTCTCGCCTTCGGAAATGCGACGCGCCGCAAGGTCTCGCGCGAAGGTGTCGTTGTGATGGGTATCCACTACCACAGCCACGCTCTGGCCCCGCATTTTCTGGAAAGCAACTCACGGCAGGTCGATCTGCGTTGGGATCCAGACGACCTCGGCGCCATCGACGCGTTCGTCGGCGGCGAATGGATCGAGCTCGATGCCGTGCACGATCGCTTCAAAGGCGTGAACCTTCAAGTCTGGATCAAGGCCCGCAAGGCTCTGCGGGCAAGGTCTGCATCGCGGAAGACATGGAACCAGGACACGGTGTTCAGGGCGATCGATGAGATCGAGGATCTTGTCCAGAACGGCTCGGTCCTGTTTGACGTGGTCGACACGTCGCTGTCCGACACGCGCATCGCGCAGCTCGAAAAGGACCTCTATTCCTCTTTCGTGATCGGCACTGCCGTGACCCTTCATGCTGACGGAGAGCAGCCCGGGCGGGAAATTCCTGCGCGTGCGCCGGACCCCGACACGCCGCGCGACGCGCGCAAGGCGCGCCAAAAATCGACATCCGGCAAGGCGGGAAAAACCACCACGCCGCCTCACGACGACCTCGGACCGGACATACCGACCCTCGATAGCCACAAAGAGCAGACCAGAAACGCGCACGCCAAGCCAAGAATGGCATGGCGGCCGCGCAAGCAAGATGGAGCAGACAAATGACCACCGCTTTCACAACCGCAAATTGTATCCAGACCCTGCGCGCCATGCATGTCCCCAACGAGCGCGACGCCTTGCTCGAAAAGCAACTGACCCGGCTCTTCGCGGTCGACAAGGAAGGCAACACCACGCCGGTGCCAACGCGCTATGCCGGCGGAAAGGAGACCCGGGGCATCGCGCTTGTCGAGGCGGCCGGAGGCGGCAAGACCACCTCGATCCGCAAGGTCCTCGCCGACGCGCCGTTTCTGCAGGAAAACCCGGAGACCCGCCAGCCACGGTATCTGGAAATCCAGGTTCCCAATCCGGCGACGCTCAAGAGCGTCGGGCTTGCGATACTCGAAGCGACCGGGATGAGCGGGGTCTCGGAACGTACCACCGTCTGGAAGATATGGAGTGTGGTCCGTCATCGCCTTGGCCTCCTGGGCATCATGGTGCTCTGGCTTGACGAGGCGCAGGACCTTGTCATGGCGCAATCTGCCAACGACACGGAGAATACGCTGCGCATGATCAAGTCGCTCATGCAGGGAGAGCACGCCGTCATCCCGATCTTGAGTGGGACACAGCGCCTCGCGGAGATGACGAGCTTCGATCTGCAGGTCTCGCGGCGCTTTACCAAGATCGCGCCGCCCGATCTTGAATACGGGGTGCATGACGAAAACCTACTTGGCCTGATCGAAGCGTATTGCGAAGAGGTCGATCTGCGGACGGCGCTGCCGGACGATCTCTGCGCGCGGCTTATCAGGGCAAGTCGTCACAGGTTCGGGCGCGCGATCGAGACCATCCTCAACGCCTTGGAATGCGCCCTGTTCGACGGATCCCCAAACCTTTCCATGGAGCACTTCGTGGAAGCCTGGGCTATGCAGGAAGGCTGCGCCCCCTCGGCCAACATCTTCGAGGTCAATGACTGGCTGTCGGTACCGTTGGACCGCGATGCTGACGCCTATGAGGAGGCGCGTACGAAACGCCAGCACAAAAAACTGGAGAGGGTGTGACGCATGCGGATGACACCTCCCCTGCCCCCGCTGGTGGATGAGACCCTGTTTTCCTGGAGTGCCCGGCTTGCGGACTTTCATGCCGCGATGTCCTGCCAGGACTGGCTGAAAATGATGGAGATCAGCCAGCACAGCGTGATCAACCACGACCCGGCCTGCGTGACCCGTCTTGCTACCCTGACCGGCTTTTCCACCTCGCGCGTCATGGCATGCGGCCTTCAGCGCTTGGGCGATCGCAGCTATCGCCACGGCGACGAGACGTTCTCGCCATTCTTCGCGCTCCGTACACAGACGACATATTGCCCCGCCTGCCTGCTCGAGGATCGAGACCCGACGGGTCCGAGCGCGGGGCAACGAGTCGGACGACTGTCCTGGGTATTCAATCCGGTTCGGACCTGCCCCCGACACGGAACCCTGCTTCAGCGCCGGCCCCAAGCGGGTTATCGTGAAAAGTTCCAGGACATGAACCTTGTCGCCCCCGACGATCAACGGCTCGAGGCCCTGGCGCATCACGCCGAGGGGCGGTCCGTCTCCGAATTGCAGCGCTATGTCCAGATGCGGTTTGATAACGGCTGCGGATCGGCGTGGGTGGATCGCCAAAGGATCGATCAGACCGCAAAGGCCTGCGAGATGCTCGGAGCGGTCCTCGAGTTCGGGGCGCATGCCGATTTCGACAAGCTCACACTTGCGCAGTGGGTTGTGTCTCGAAAGTGGTGGAAATTCTCCGGCGACGTCCTCCGAGCGGTTTGATTTGCGCTTGATCAAGCAGCG
>NZ_JBPBBB010000094.1:0-3983 GCF_050896375.1 Roseovarius tibetensis | reverse complement strand
ACCGGATCGACGAACTCCTCCCTTGGAACTTCCAGACGTCAAGCTGAAAAGCCCGTGGGGCCCAGCTGGCGCTTACTCATGTCTTCGGGGATCACGTCGAAGAGCGGCGTGGACATGTAGCGTTCCCCGGTATCCGGCAACATGCAGAGCATGAAGGTGCCGGGCTCCGCCTTCTCGGCGATCTGCATGGCAACCGCGAAAGTCGCGCCGCCGGAGATCCCCGTCAGGATGCCTTCACGCCGCGCGAGCTTCTGCGCCCAGGCGATGCCGTCCGGGCCGGGCACGGGTATCACCTCGTCATAGAGCGCGGAATCCACGGCTTCCTGCAACACGTGCGGAATGAAGTCCGGCGTCCAGCCCTGGATCGGGTGCGGCTCGAAGGCCGGGTGGCTGCTGGAAGGTGAGTGATCGGCATTGCGCGGCTGCGCCTGACCGCTGCCGAGGAGCTGCGCGTTGCCGGGCTCCGACAGGATGATCTTCGTCTCCGGCCGCTCGCGGCGCAGCACGCGGCCCACGCCGGTGACCGTGCCGCCGGTGCCATAGCCGGTCACCCAGTAATCGAGGCGCTCGCCGCTGAAATCGGACAGGATCTCGCGTGCGGTCGTGATCTCGTGGATGCGGGCGTTGGCGTCGGTCTCGAACTGGCGGGCCAGGAACCAGCCGTTGGCCTCCGCCAGCTCGACCGCCTTGCGGTACATGCCAAAGCCCTTCTCGGCGCGCGGGGTCAGGACCACCTTCGCGCCCAGCATGCGCATCAGCTTGCGCCGTTCGATCGAGAAACTGTCGGCCATCGTCACCACTAGAGGATAGCCCTTCGCCGCGCAGACCATCGCCAGTCCGATCCCGGTATTGCCCGAGGTCGCCTCGACCACCGTCTGACCGGGTTTCAGGCTGCCGTCGCTCTCGGCCTCCTCGATGATGCCGAGTGCCAGCCGGTCCTTGACCGAGCCGGCGGGATTGAAAAATTCCGCCTTCACGTAGATCTCCACACCCTGCGGCGCGAGGGTGTTGATCCGCACGGCGGGGGTGTCGCCGACAGTGTCGAGGATGCTGCCGAACAGCTTTCCGCAACCTTCAGTGCGTCGCATGGTCATAGCGTCCATCGTTTCTCTCCATTCTCCAGTTGGCGCCGCCGTCACGCTCGGGCGAAGGCCCGGCGTGACGGCGGCGCAGTCAGTGCTGACGTTCGGCGGGCTCGAAAAGGATGAGCTCCACCCGTTCGTCGCCGGCGACATAAGCGTCATGCCCCGGCGGGATCTCGAAGAAGTCACCGCGGCGAAGGCGGGTCTCGGCACCCGTTTCGATCATGCGGACGACGAGCTCGCCCGACATACAATAGCCCCTGTGCCGCATCGGGCAGGAGTCTGGCGAACCGAGCAGGGGCTTCTCGTCGGCCTCCCATGTCCAGCCGGGCTCGAAGACCGCGTGCATCCCCGCGCTGCCGTCGCCCATCCTGATGATGGAGATCCCCCCGCGCTCCTTCATGTCGAGGCGCTCGTCGGGGGCGTCGAAGCGCCGTGTTTCAATGGCGTGGTCCAGCATCGTCCATCTCCGTTCTTTGTGGTGTCTGCCGGGAAGTCCCGGCATGTTCGAGACGATAGGCGCAGACCGCGGGCCAAGCTTGATGGATGTCTGAAGAATTCGTGCAGAATCGCCCGATTCTGCACTATCCTTTGGACATGGCATGGTGTTTCGGCGATCTCCGGCTCGACCCCGAGCATTTCCAGCTCAGCCGTGCCGGCGCGCCGGTGCCGGTCGAGCCGCAGGTCCTTTCGCTTCTGATCCATCTCGTCCGGCACCGAGACCGCATGGTGACGAAGGATGAACTCGTCACCGAGGTCTGGCAGGCGCGGGCGGTATCGGATGCCAGCATCTCAAGCCGTATCCGCTCCGCCCGGCAGGCCTTGGGCGACGACGGTGTGCGGCAGGCCTTCATCCGCACCGTGCACGGCCGCGGCTTCCGCTTCGTCGCGCAGGTCCGGGCGCTGCCGGCAGAGGCTTCGACGCCAGTCGAGGGCGGGACGGCCCCTCACCCGATGGGGCGCCCTTCGATCGCCGTCCTGCCCTTGCGCCCGCTGGGCACAGCGCCAGAGCTGGGTCTTCTGGGCGAAGCCATCCCGCACGAGATCATCGAGGCGCTGTCCCGGCTGCGATGGCTCGCCGTGATCGCGCGGGGTTCGTCCTTCCGTTTCGGCCCCGAGACCGACAGGGATGTCACGGCGACCGCCCTCGACGCGCGCTACCTGCTCTCAGGGGTGGTCGAGGGGGACAGCCGCAAGATCACGGTGACCCTCGAGCTGACCGAGGCCGGCACCCACGAGGTCCTCTGGGCCGACCGGCTGGCGGCCGCCCCCGCAGAGACCGATGATCTGCGGGAACGGATCGTCGCACACCTGGTTGCCGCGCTCGAGACGCATATCCCGTTTCACGAGGCCACGATCGCCCTGTCCCGGGGACCGGAGGGGCTCGATGCCTGGGCGGATTATCACCTCGGCTTGCGCCACCTCTACCGCTTCACGGCCTCCGACACGGCCCGCGCGCGGGAGCATTTCACGCGCGCCGCCGCGGCCGACCCGCGCTTTGCCCGGGCCGAGGCCGGGCTGTCCTTCACGAGCTTTCTGGAGTCTTTCCTGCGCATCGGCCCCGACCCCGGCGCGGCAACCATTGCCGCGCGGCGGCACGCCGAGCGGAGCCTGGAGCTCGACCCGCTCGACCCCTTCGCGAGTTTCACCATGGGCCGCTCTCACTGGCTCACGAACGAACCGGAGGTCGCCACCGAGTGGCTCACCCGTGCCACGACCCTGAATCCCAATTTCGCGCAGGGCTACTACGCTTCGGCCTTCACCTCGATGCTCACCGGAGACGCGCCGGCCACCCTGGGCGCGCTGGAGCGGTCGCTGCACCTCAGCCCACTCGATCCTCTCCTCTACGGGTTTCACGGCGTGCGGGCGCAGATCCTGATCCAGCAGGGCGAGTTTCGGGCCGCGGCAGACTGGGCGGATCGCGCCGCCGCGACGCCCGGCGCGCATTACCTCATCTCCATGATCGCGCTCGCGGCGAATGCTCTGGCAGGACGCCACGAGCAGGCGGCCCGCTGGCGCCGGGAGGCGCGTCGGCTCAGGCCCGACGCGATGGTCGCGGACTATTTCGCAGCCTTCCCGACACGCGATCCCGCCTCCCGCGACGAGGTTCGGGCACAGTTGCGGACCTACGGCTTCTAGGGCGGGCCAATCCTGCCATTGATCGCTCGAGCCACGACACTCCCCGAAACACGCACCGCGGAAGAGGCCATTCATCCAATGCAATGATCGTCACTCTGGGTCAGACAGATTTGGTTTCAAAATGATGGGACGCCTTTACAGGTCAATTTGTCCAGACGGACCTGTTGACGCTATGATTTCGGATGATGGGCCTGCTCCCGTGACACGACCCGCATACTCGTTTCGATCCGGGTTCTCATACCCCTGACGCATCGCAGGTTCGCGCTCGGGCTCGTGACCATATGGCTGCATGAACGAGGCCGCGAAAGGCTGCGGTATGTGCTATCTGCGCAACGACAACGGGACCGGCCTCCGGAATTCTGATGTGATCGGGGCCTTGATGGGTCTCGGCATGATTAACGGCAACACCCGGACATATTCTCCAGAGGACCGGGCGCCGGACGAGCGCTTCTTGGGAACGCCTGAATCTCGTTTCTTCAAGCTGATGCCCGGCTACACCGGTCGGCGCGTCGGAGAACTTCCCGGAGATGATGCCATCCGGAATGGCGTGGTTGATGTGGAAACGCTCTACGGGATGCTGACCCGCTGCCTGATTGATGAGTACCCCTTCGAGCGCAACCACGGCGTCGGCATGGGCGGACGCCGCCCTTGGGATGTCTATCAGGAGATCAACCGGACACGGGGCCTGAATCGCCCCGGATTTACCGGAGACCTATAGCTTCATTTCACGCGACCATATCGAGCACGTCGCGCTGTGCATAG
>NZ_JBPBBB010000093.1:0-4077 GCF_050896375.1 Roseovarius tibetensis | reverse complement strand
AGATCAGACATGTCACCGCTCCGTTTTCGGTGCCGTGAACCACGCAGCGCACCTGAAATCAATGGGTCCAGAGCCTAAGTACCACGAATCCCTGGTGCGCGCGTTCCTCGAGATGGAAGCCGACGGCAAGGTCAAGCGCACGGAGGCCTCGGTGACTGCAGCCTTGCCCGAGATAAAATTTCGGGCCGGGAGGTTCCTGTCGATCCCGAGCGAAGGAGACGTGGGCGAGGCCGGAGGCAACAGGATGACCGTGCCCACCAAGATCAGTGCGGGCAGGCTGCTCAAGCGCGTTGCGGCCTTCAGCCGCGATGGCATGTCGGCCCTCTACGGTCGCAGCGCGAACGGGAGCCGCAGCCGCCGCATCGGGCCTGACGAACTCGCCCTCTTGTCGAAGACCGTCCGGAATTTCCTGACCATGGAAAAGCCTACGATTGCCCACATGGTCGAAGACGTACGCGACGCCTTCATCGCCGAGAACCGCCGCCGCAGCAGCCAGGAGGGTGAAAAACGGAAATCTCCTCTGGTCATGCCGTCGCGTGAAACCATCCGCCTCGCGGTCAGGAAACTTGATCCCTTCGAGATGGACATCGCCCGGTTCGGGCTGGACGAGGCACGCAAGCGCAACGCGCCTGTCGGGAAGGGCCTCGAACTGACCCGGCCCCTCGAACGGGTTGAGATGGACGAGTGGAAGGTCGATCTCATTGATCTTTTGGCGGAGAATGGCCTCTGGTCGATCTTGACCGACGAGGAAAAGGCCAGCCTCGGCTACAAGGAGGGAAAGAAACCCCGCTGGTTCCTGACCGCAGCCATCTGTACGACCACCCGGTGCTTTCTCGGCATCAAGCTCTCGAGGGCGCCGAGTGCGCACAGCGCGATACAGACCATCGACATGATCGTGCGCGACAAGGGTCTCCTGGCCGATGCCTTGGGCGCCCAATCCGCCTGGAACATGTCAGGCACGCCCGAACTCATCGTGACCGATTGTGGGTCCGCCTTCATCGATTTCGACACCCGTGCCGGGGCCACTGATCTCGGGATCCACATCGATGCCGGGCCAGCTGGAATGCCGGAGTTTCGGGCCCGGATCGAGCGCGTGTTCGGCACGATGTCGACAAAACTCATCGGTCGGTTCAGCGGGCGCACCTTCAGCAACACCATCCAGAAAGGCGACTATGACGCCGAAGCGCGCGCGGCTCTTTCTTCCGATGATCTGAGCGAGGCGCTGGTCCGCTGGATATTGGATGTCTACCACCGCACGCCTCATCCCGGTCTGAACGGCGAAACCCCGGCGAACTGCTGGAAAAGGCTGGTTGAAAAATATGGGGTCGCTCCGATGCCAGGCGTCAAGATGCGGCGCAAGGCACTTGGCACGCGGCTGAAATGCACCGTGACGAAGACGGGGATCACCGTGCTCGGGATCCGCTACCATTCAGAGGTCCTCGCCCGGTGGTTTATGCACAGCCCATCGCGGGAGGTGCGCGTCCGCTGGTATTCCGAGGATATCGGAGCCATTGCCGTGGAACTGGACGGCGACTGGATCGAGGTACCATCGGTGTTCAATCGTTACCAGGGCGAGCGCGCACAGACGTGGATCATGGCCGTCCACGAGATCCGCGCATCGGTCGCGGCGCAGAAGAAAGTCGACGAGGACGTCATCTTCAACGCGATGACCCGGATCAGGGAAATCAATAGCGATGCGATGGCGCGAAACGGATTGATGGTCGAGGACTACTCCGCAGAGCGCGTCGCCTCGCTCGAGAATGGCATGCTCATCGGGTTCGACGCGGATGAGACACCACGCGACGCAGAGCACCTGTCCTCCGATAACATGGGCCTCGAACTGCACATCTCGCAGTCCCGCAAGACGGGTGATGTGTCGGCCCGGAGCACACCGGACGATCCCATACCTGCCCCGGAGGCGGACGATGAACCCTGAACCCTCGACGAAAAGTAGGTCTACGGAACAGCTGATCGAGGACAAGGCCCCCGCAGTCGAACGCGACTGCGGGGGCCTTTCTTTTGCGGCAGCGAAGCCGTCGCCTCGCATTCGCATGCGGTGCGACGCGAGAAGACGACCCGATTTCCGAAACAGCCCCCGATGACATCGCTCTTCCGGGCGGGACTGAATTTCGCGAACAACGCGGACTTCGATCTGATTGGTCAGGTGCATGCGATGCCTATCCGTCGGAAAAAGGGATCATGCGATGACCTGACGGCCAAAGCGGCGCGCCCACGATGTCAGGGCGCCTACGGAGTTGTCGATCTGACATCCTTCGAAGAACATGCGGATTGCAGAAACATACAAGGCCGCAGGTGTTCCGGCGGCCTTTCTTGATCCATGGGCCAGATCATCATCGACCGCAGACCCGGCTGCCCCCGGCAACACCGCACGGAGATCATCCGGACAGCGCTTTTCCACGAAGCCGTCGAGAACTTTTTGCAGTTTTTATTTCCGTGGGCACCTTCCCGGACCCATGTTCCATTCAAGGCGTCAAAAGACGGTAGAAGCGGGGCGGGCAGGCAAATATAGCCACTCGGCGCGATTTACATCAATGGCCGCCCTTAACTTGTGAAATGGCCATTTTTTCCCGAAAATGGCCAAAACAAGATTGTCGGCATATGTCAATGCGGGTGTAGTTTTGCCAAACGGCGGGATTTCAAATAACAAAACTACACAAAAACAATATCTTGAAAATCCGACTCCGAAAATCGGCGGTATTCTTGCCACGCGAGCGGGCAAAGGCTTGCCACGAAAATACGGCCACAGTCTTGCCAGGACTTTACGAGACATAAAAAAAGGCCGCCCATTTGGGCGGCCTTATTCACGGGGAGTTTCGGTCTGCGGGTCAGAGATCAGCGCGCCTGTAGATCGCAGCCCCCAAACAGGTGCGTGGCTTGATCGGCTCGATGTTCTGGCCGCGCAGACGGCTGGCCATCGCCTTCGACGAGAGGCCACGCTCCCTTGCCAAGTCCGTAAGAGAGACATGATGCGCGGCGAAGCGCGCCACGGCATCCTCGGAAAACCGGTAACGGATCGTGCCACGGGCATTGGGGATCTCGATCGCCGGCAAAACGGGATTACCATCCGGATCACGTGTTTCACGCAGATGGGACACGCCGAACTTCAAGATGCCCAGCCGCTTTGCCACTTCGGCTGCGGACAGGCCGCGGGCGTCATCGACCTCTTCTGCGGCACGCCGGACCTCTTGTGGATCGACGAGGACGGAGCGGAACTTCAGGTCCTCGGACACGATCTCAATCCGCGACAAGCGTCCGTCGAGCAGGAGTTGCACGATATCGGCGACGGTCTCGCGCGCGATCTCGGACGCCGCAATCGTGTCCATCATGCCCGCGCTCGGTATTTCAACAGGCTGCCCGGTCGCCCGAAGCCGACACAGAAAGGCGTCGAGGTCCGCGGTGGCGACTTGCAAGAGCGTGCGACCTGATCGTTGGCCATCCTGGATAAGCTTCGGGATGATGCCCTCGCGAACCAACATCTCGGCCTGCGTCCGGTTGCAGTTGATGTAAGCGGGGATCTTTGTGACCGGGATCGTGTTAAGAAGGCGATGTGCGAACGCTTCACTCTTTTCCGCATCAAAACTCGCCCATTCGCCAACCTTCTTTGCATCACTCCCGGCGAGAAATCCCGCCGACGACAATACGTGCTTGAGGGTATTGAAGTGCAGCCCTGTTGCCCTTGACAGGCTGACGAGCGAATGACGGCGGCGCTTTTCGACCTCTTGCCCGAAGAGCCTCGTGCCGGCGGCGACTGGCACCGTGTCGAGAATATGTGCGCGCAGGACGTCGCGGATCGGCCCCGGATCGCTCTTCGACTTGTTGAACTGCAACCATTGATAAAGGCGCCCGTAGAGGGCCTGCGGCCCGCCGGTCTTGTGGTCGCGCATCGAGTTTGACGCAACCTTTTCGAAAGCGCACCGGATACCGTCTTCCCCGGCACGTGCTGCTTCGAACCCAGTGTTCCCGGCGTCGTCCCACTGCGCGGTCGTGTCGCGAAGTTGGTTGAAATTTGAATGTGGCGTAATCTCCGGGTGACTCGAAACCACCCAATCCGGCGGC
>NZ_JBPBBB010000092.1:0-4178 GCF_050896375.1 Roseovarius tibetensis | reverse complement strand
CGCATCGTCTGTTCTCCTTGTCGTTTTGAACGTTACGAGAACAAACTCTACTTTTGAATGGCCCGGTTTTTGGGGGGCAGGTCAACATAACCACCTCTTGCAACTCCCAGCCTCAACCGTTTATTAACTCAGTATAGGAGAGGTGGCCGAGTGGTCGAAGGCGCACGCCTGGAAAGTGTGTAGGCGGGCAACCGTCTCGAGGGTTCGAATCCCTCTCTCTCCGCCATAGTAGTGATTTAAGTACATGAAATCACTTGGTAAATTTGGATGCCAAGGCCCCTAGATACATATCCGGATACACTTTGTTCACGTGTGCCTCGCTAATGTTGATCGAATCCCTGCCAAGGCCGGGTATACTACACGGGTGGACAAGCGAGCGCGAACATACCCGTTGAATAAATGTGGTTGTGGGGGCTGGCGGTGCCTGGAGACGCAGGCCGAGGACTTCCTCTGGTGGTCCACGAAGGGCTCCCGAAAGGGCCACGCGTCGGTGGTGTCGATTTTGATCGATGAATTCGCTGAGGCAAGGCGTCTGCTACATCCCGACTTATACCAACCTGCACCGATCAGAACTCTTGTGCCCATTGGCGGCATCCGATGGAGGCAATGCGGTCGGGCTGGTCGATCAGTTTATTCCAAGCATCACAGCAATGATCGAGGATTTCATCATAGGACTCGAAGATGCGGTTGGATAGCCAGTTATCGCGCATGAATTGCCAGATGTTTTCGACCGGGTTGAGTTCGGGACATTTGGCTGGCAGCGGGAGGATGCTGATATTGTCGGGTATGACGAGCGCGCCGGTCATATGCCATCCGGCCTGATGCATGAGCACGACGGCATGAGCACCCGGCGCCACGGTTCGGGCGATTTCGGCAAGATGCATGGTCATCGCGCCCGTGTTGCAGACCGGCAGGACAAGCCCTGCGCCCTTGCGCAGGGCCGGGCAGATCGCTCCGAAGATATAGCTCGACATGGTGCGCTGATCATGCGGTGCCGAGGGGCGTGTTCCGCGCTTTGCCCACTGGCGCGTGATCTTGTTTTTCTGACCGACGCGGGCCTCGTCCTGAAACCAGACCTCTATTGCAGTGCCTTGCGGGAGGCCTGCGCGCACCTTTTCAAGCTTGGTTGCGAAGTCTTTTTTTAAACGCCTCCAGCGCTTCGGTATCTTGCGCATGGTGGCGGGGCCGCGCCGTGAGTTTGACATAGCCGAGCTTCTTGAGTTCCCGGCTCACGGTCGTTTCGTGAAGCGACACCGCAAATTCCGCACGAAGCCACTTTGCCAGATCGCTCAAGCGCCAACGCACGACCCCGTGGACCTCCGGCGTCGGACCGCTCTCCACGATCGCCGCAAGCGCATGACGTTGAGCATCGTCGAGCTTGGGTTGCTGGCCGGGCGCCTTGCCATCAATCAGCCCCTCCGGCCCGCCGGCATTGAACCGCAGGACCCAGTCGCGCACGATTTGCAGACCCACATCCCCGATCCGCGCCGCATCGCCCCGACGACCACCATCGTAGATCTCGGCCAGCGCCAGCAGCCTGCGGCTCTGGTTCGCGTTTTTCGTTGTCCGGGCCAGACATCTCAATGTCGCGCCGTCAAAGTCCGCCCGTAATTCTATTGCTGCACCCATGGCCACGCCCTCCCCAACTCTATCACCATAGAGTCAGGTTTTCGCCACCTTGGGAATCCCCCGTGAGTCAGCCTTCACGCGGCTTGGTATTATTTAAACAAATCGCCAAGGAACTCGGACACGGGTGCCACCCCTGACATCCATAGATGATCGCGGGCGCGAGAGGCAGCGACGTATAGCAGATGCCTTTCGGTGTTCATGATCTCGTCGAGCCGCGCCTCATCATTCGCGGACAACAGGCGTTCTTCGAGCGGCACGATATCCTGATCAAGCGCCAAGACAGCAACGGCGCGGTATTCGGCGCCCTTGGCCGCATGCATAGGCATCACCGCGACAGGAAGTAGCGGTGCCAGCGCGTCCACAAGAGACGAGGTTCTGACGAGGCACACGACCTCGTCGCTTGCGACGCCGGCCTGCGCGAGGGCTTCCAGCCACCCGTTGACCTCGGCCACTTCGTCCGCGCGTGTCTCGAAGCGGTGCACCTCCGGAGCAGCCCCATCGAAGACTGATGTGACCCCGAGGCGGTTTTCCTCGGTTCCATCCGGCTCGACCAGCGTTTCGGGCAGCAGATCGTCACTGTAGCGGCGGATCTGGTGGGAGGTGCGGTAGTTCACCTTGAGGCTGCGCGAGCGGCCGCGGATCTCGACCCCTGTCGCGGCCCATGGGAATGGCGCGCGGAAGATGCGCTGGCCGATGTCGCCTGCGAAGAACAGGCCATTCGGCCTGCTGCCAAGGGTATTTCCCAGCATCCGAAGCTCGGGCACGGAAATATCCTGCGCCTCGTCGATCACGGCATGAGTGAACGGAAACGCGCCGGTCTCTGCAAGGTCATGGGCCATTTGTGCCTCGGTCTTCTTGCCTCGCTTGGTCATCTCGGCGCGTAATGTCTCGAAAATCGCCCAGGCCGCATCGCGCCGCGCGGCAGGCATCCGGACCTTGCGGCCGAGGCGCGGCAGGTCGCGGTAGGTGTCGAGATCCCGGATATCCCATGCATCCACGACGAGGCTCCATTCGTCGTAAAGGAAATCGACGGTGGACGAGGCATCGCTCGCGGCAGAACCGTCGCGCAGGATCGCGCGAATCTCCTCCTCCTCGGAGGCGATGGTGCAGTCACCGAACCGCTCGGCGTGCAGTTTCCCGATCAGGGAACCAAGAGCCGTGACCGTTATGCGCGCTCTCACGTTTTCGCCTGCAAGCAGCGGCAATTTCCGCGCCAGCGCTTCGGCCAGCCCGGCATTGAACGTTGTGAGCAGGACTCGCGCACCCGGGTCTTGGGCGAGGCGCACGGCGCGGTGCAGGGCGACGACCGTCTTTCCGGTCCCGGCAGATCCGATGACGCGCGCAGGGCCGTTGAAATCGCGATCGACATATTCGCGCTGCGCAGGGTGCAGGTAGACGGCCCAGCGTTCCCACGGGGCCTCGAGCGCGGCGCGCAGCTCGTCCACATTCTCCATGACGCGGAAGCGGCGGCCGGCATCGGGATGTTCGAAGGGGTCCGCGCCCTCGACCAGCGCGGCCGGCTGCGGCCGTCCCCCCGTCGCGGCCTGCAGAAGCGCCTCGCCCGCCTCGGCGGGCAGATGACCGGCGATGTCGAGCACGGTGTCCTCGGTGGCGCCCTTCACCACATCGAGCCAGTCCTCGGGCACGCCCCAGGATAGGAGCGCATCATCGGGCTCTCCCTCGAAGAGGCGCGGCTTTCGCACGGCCTCCTCGACATAACGCTGGATCACCACCTCCTCGACCGTCTCGCGAATTTCGACGATCTGCATGGCGCCGGTGCGCGGGTGGCTTTCCAGCCGCCGCCGCTCGGCCCAGGCATAGGCGTCGTCATGATGGCCGACCCAAGCGAGAAGCGTGTCGCCGCCCTGCTTATGCAGCACCAGCCGGATGTCGCGATTGACCCGCGCGGTCCAGAACCCCTTGTCGCGGGCGCGATCCACGCGATGCAGGCTGAGGCCCGGGTTATCCGGGGTCATCTGGAGATCGAACGCCGCGGTCTTGGCCGCCTTCTGCTCCTGCGCGGTGAGCCGTGCGAGGCTGTCGGAAAAGCTGTCGGCGATGCGGAAGGTCATTCTTTGATTTTCTTGAGCTTCTTGGATTTTGCCTTCTTCGACTTCTTTTTGGTATCTGAGCCAAGCTTCGTGAACCCTACAAGGCTTTGGCCTTTTGCCAGTTTATCCTTTCGGTTTTTCAGCTCACGTCGAATTGCTTCTGCGCGTTGCTCAAAATCGTAGTCTTCTGGAACTGAATTTTTTTTCTTTTTTTTACGATAACTTGGAGCGAAGAACTTTAGGATTGTTGAGCCGCCGTTATATCCGCCTTTTCCCATCATCCCACCCCCATCACCTTCATCACCTCATCCCCCAAATGGTTGATCACCTTCACCGCGATCCGCCCGGACTTGGGCCGCGCGAAGGGCCGCGACACCGTCCGTTTCAGGCTGTCCCACGCCTCCTGATCGATCTCGCCCTTTGAATCGCCCCGGATTTACCGGAGACCTATAGCTTCATTTCACGCGACCATATCGAGCACGTCGCGCTGTGCATAGA
>NZ_JBPBBB010000091.1:0-4304 GCF_050896375.1 Roseovarius tibetensis | reverse complement strand
GTATGGCTTGGCCTGCCGGGCAATCCGCTATCGGCCTTCGTCACCTGGCAGGTTTTCGGCACAGCCCTGGCCAGGGCAATGACGGGCGAAACGGGACGCGGACCGGCCCGCCGCCATGCGGTCACCGAGCGGAGCATCGGCCGCAAGCCGGGGCGTTGCGAGGTGCGTCTGGCGACGCGTGTCGGGTTCGATGCCGCGGGCCGCGAGGTCGTCACCTTCGACGATGCCATCCATTCGGGCCGCGTTGGCGGCCTGCCGCGCGCCGACGGCCTGATCTTCCTGCCCGCCGAGGTCGAGGATCTTCCAGCCGGTGCGCTCGTCGATTTCCAGCCCTTGCGGTAAATGTAAGGACCATTGACATGATGCTTGCCTATACCATGGCCATGGGGCGCGGTAACACGGACCTGATCCTCGAAAGGCTCGCCGCGATCCTTACCACACGGGGTTTGCGGTGCTGCGGCACCGTCCAGATCAACACCAAGCCTGCAGATGAAAGCCCGTGCGACATGGATATCCGCGTACTGCCCGATGGCCCTGTCCTGCGCATCAGCCAGAGCCTCGGCCCGTCTGCACGTGGCTGTCGGCTCGATCCAGCGGCTCTCGAGGTGGCGGTCGGGCTGGTCGAGTCCCGTCTCACCGCCGGTGCCGATCTGCTCATCATCAACAAGTTTGGAAAGCACGAAGCAGAGGGGCGCGGGTTCCGGGCCGTGATCGCCCAGGCCGTTGACATGCACGTGCCCGTTCTTGTCGGTGTCAATGCGCTGAACCGCGAGGCGTTCGAGGACTTCGCCGAGGGGCTCGCCATTCACCTGCCACCCGAGCGCGGCGCGCTTGATGACTGGGTTCAGGACGCGGTGCGCGGACGGCTCGCGGATGCCTGAGCATGTCCTCATGAATCGTGCGGTGTGAATCGGCATGCATGTTTTGGATGCCCCTTCGATTCCCGGATTTTCTGAGCATGTGAGCGGGTGCGGTCATGTTGCAGGCATCTCGGGAGCGCCTGTAATCGACGGGCGCAGTCATTCATCATCCGGTCATTACTTTCGCGACGGTGCTCGGAACACCGTCTTCTGGTCGCGGGGCGTCGCGAAATTCGCAAGACAAGCCTCTTCAAGGGGTTCGGCATGCCGCTGCGCCGAACCGGCAACCGGACCGGATCGATGCAAGGATCAGGAACAAGGACGCGCCACATGACAAAATGTACCAGAAAGAGGACGTTCCGTCACATCATTCTCGCCTGTTTGGCGGTGGTCGCCGGTTCCCTGACCGGGCCGTTGGCGGAGGCACAGGAGACGCAACCGGTTTCTCCGAACCTCACGCCGAAACTTGAGCATCTGCTGCGCACGGAAATGCGCGCCGTCGAAGACGCCAGCCGGGAGATCTTGTCGGCACTGATTGCCGGCAATGACGCGCGTGTCGCAGAGCTTGCACAGAATATCCACGACAGTTTTATCCTTAAGCAGAAAATGACGCCACAGGACAAGCAGGCTCTGATAGCCGCGGTACCGGACGATTTCGTGGCGCAAGATCGGGCCTTTCATAACCTTGCAGCCGGGCTTGCCAAAGCGGCACGCGATGGTGACAGCGATTTGCAGCTTGCGGACTTCGGTCGAATGATCGAGGCCTGCACCGCCTGTCATGCGCGCTATGCGACGGATCGCTTTCCCATGCTCGCGGAATAGAGACTTTGCGCTGGCGCAATGCATAGCCGATTCTCTACCTTTTGCAGATGAACTGCGGGCTACCTGCGGATCTGCCTCGGCATCTGTGTTGCTGACCTTGCTCTCCGGCGCACTCTAATACTGCCGACACCAGCGGGTCGTGTTTCGCGGGCCAGATGGACGCAAATTTCCGCGACCAGTTTGATCTGCAACAAAGTCCCGTTGTGGTTCCGGCCGCAAGATACAGTCATGGAACATATTCAGACCCTCAGAGAGCTGGGCCTCTTCGACGCGCGCGTGCCGCGCTACACGTCATATCCGACGGCGGCGGTCTTCACACCGCAGGCCGGGGCAGAGTTTCAGCAGGAGGCACTCCACGGTCTCGATCCGGATGTGCCTGTGTCGGTCTACATCCACATCCCGTTTTGCGAACGCCTGTGCTGGTTCTGCGCCTGCCACACCCAGGGGACCCGGACGCTCGGCCCGGTCGAGGCCTATATCGCCACACTTGAGGCGGAGCTTGATCTGATGCGGCGTACGGTGCCTGCCGGGCTGCGCATGGGGCGGCTGCATTGGGGCGGCGGCACGCCGACGATCCTGCCGCCGCCGCTGATCCATCGCCTTGCGCGCGCGATCCGCGCGGTGTTTCCGCCGGATGACGAGTTCGAATTCTCTGTCGAGATCGACCCGACGATGGTCGATCGCGCCAAGATCGACGCGCTTGCCGCCGAGGGCATGACCCGCGCCTCCATCGGCATTCAGGATTTCGACCCCGAGGTGCAGGCCGCGATCGGCCGGATTCAACCGTTCGACGTCACGCAAGCCTGCGTCGATGACTTGCGCGCGGCCGGGATCACGTCGCTGAACACCGATCTCGTCTACGGGCTGCCGCATCAGACACCGGAGCGGATCACCGATACAATCGCCAAGGTGCGCAGCTTTGCACCGGATCGGGTGGCCCTCTTCGGCTATGCGCATGTGCCCTGGGTGTCCAGGCGACAAAAGCTGATCGACGAGGCTGCGCTGCCCGATGACATGGCGCGCTACCGGCTTGCGACCTTCGCCGCGGCGCAATTCGCCGAAGCCGGGCTGACGTCGATCGGCATAGATCACTTCGCCCGCCCGGGCGACGCGCTCGACACAGCCCTCAGAACCGGGCGGCTACGGCGCAATTTCCAAGGCTACACGGCGGATACCTGTCAGACACTGATCGGTCTCGGGGCCTCATCGATCTCGCGCTTTCCGGCGGGCTATGTGCAGAATGCCCCTGCGACGGCGGCCTATATCCAGCGGATCGAGGCGGGCGGGTTTGCCGGATCGCGGGGCTATGCCCTGACCGACGAGGACCGGCTGCGCGCACGCGCCATTGAACTCCTGATGTGTGACTTCATGATCGATCTTGACGCTCTTCAGGCGGAATGCGGACCGCGCGCCAAGACCCTTTTGGACACCCTCACACGCATCGCCGCCAAGTATGACGGGGTCGTGCGACTGCGCGAGCATCAGCTCGAGATCGCGCAGGAGGGCCGACCGCTGACGCGCATGATCGCGGCCGAATTCGACCAACACGTTCCGGATCGTATGACGTATTCCCGGGCATCCTGAATCTTGACCGGGACTGAGATCGGTTCGCATCACCTTCAGGACAGTTTCGTTCATCGAAAATGTCAGGCGGCGTTGTTGCGCAAGTCAGGCGTGATGCGTGACTGCCCTTATACCAACCTGCACGGATCAGAACTCTTGTGCCTATTGGCGGCATCCGATGGAAGCGACGCGGTCGGGCTGGCTGGTCAGTTTGTTCCACGCGGCACAGCAATGATCGAGGATCTCGTCATGGAACTCGAAGATGCGGTTGGAGCGCCAATTATCGCGCACGAATTGCCAGATGTTTTCGACCGGATCGAGTTCGGGACATTTGGCTGGCAGCGGGAGGACGCAGATATTGTCGGGCATGACGCGCGCGTCGGTCATATGCCAACCGGCCTATACATGAGCACGACGGCGTCGGCACCCGGTGCCACGGTACGGGCGATTTCGGCATGGTGCAGGGGCATCGCGTCGGTATTGCAGACCGCCAGGACCAGCCCCGCGCCCTTGCCCAGGGCGGGGCAGATCGTCCCGAAGACATGGCTCGAGATGGTGCGCTGATCATGCGGTGCCGAGGGGCGTGTTCCGCGTTTCGCCCACCGGCGCGTGATCTTGTTTTTTCCGAGCTGCGTGCGCCTCATAGTGGAGCCAGACCTCTGTTGCAGTGCCTTGCGGTAGGCTTGGGCACACCTTTTCCAGCCTGGTTGGAATCGGGCATTCAGCGCGCTGTCTCGGTATCGCTGTTGCATAGGTAGGGATTGATCTGGCTCTCTCTCCCCCGGAAGGCTCCTATCGCGTTTTTGGCGGATCCTCGAAAGCATGAGAAAATCGTCGGAGACGTTCTTGATCGGCCAGCACGTGCCGCGCCCACGCGTTCTGGTTTCATGTCTCCTGCGATCGGCGGCTTGGCCGGAGATCATCGAGGATGGCATAGAAGGCGGGCAGGACCAGCAGGACCAGAACGGTTGCACTGATCAGTCCGAAGACCACCGAGATCACCAACGGTTTTACCGTCTGCGCCTGCGTGCTGGTTTCCAGCAGCAAGGGCGCGAGGCC
>NZ_JBPBBB010000090.1:0-4319 GCF_050896375.1 Roseovarius tibetensis | reverse complement strand
GCAGACCCTCGAGGACCACTACAGCGCGCAGGCCGAGGCGGAGGTGCTCAAGCGGCTCGACAAGGCGTTGAAGGACAATCCGGCTCATGTGGTGATGCGCGAGGGTATCAAGCTGGTGCCCAACATCCGCTTCGCGCTGTGCTTCTTCAAGCCCGCCTCGAACCTGAACCCCGAACTCACGCGGCTCTTTGATGCCAACATCCTGTCGGTGATGCGGCAGGTGCATTACAGCGCCAAGGACCCCAGGAAATCCATCGACATCGTGACCTTCGTCAACGGCATCCCGGTCGCGACGCTGGAGGTCAAGAACCTGCTGACCGGGCAGAACGTCAAGCATGCCGAAAAGCAGTATCGGCAGGACCGCTCCCCGGCGGGCGAGCCGCTTTTGACGTTCAAGCGCGGGGCCATCGTGCATTTCGCGGTGGACCAGGACCACGTGTCGATGACCACCCGCCTGATGAACGGCAAGACGCGGTTCCTGCCCTTCAACCGAGGCCGCGACGGCGGGGCCGGAAACCCCGATGTGCCGGGCGAGAACCGAGTCGCCTATCTCTACAAGGACCTGCCCGAGGCGCGCGCGGTGTTCTCGCGCGAGGTGCTGCTCGACCTGATCGGGCGGTTCATCCATCTCGAACGCTCGGGCGGCAAGGAGGTGCTGATCTTCCCGCGCTTTCAGCAACTGGACGCGGTGCGCAAGGTGCTGTCGGATGCCAGGGCGGAGGGCGCCGGGCAGAACTACCTGATCCAGCACAGCGCCGGGTCGGGCAAGTCCAACACCATCGCCTGGACCGCGCACCAGATCATCAACCTGCATGACCAGAACGACCAGCCGCTTTTCGACACCGCGATCATCGTGACAGACCGCCTGGTGCTGGACCGACAGTTGCAGAACACCATCGGCGGATTTGCCCAGACGGAAGGCGTGGTGAAGAAGATCGACGGCACGTCCCGCGATCTGAAGGATGCCATCCTGAAAGGCGCGCGCATCATCATCACGACGATCCAGAAATTCGGCACCGAGCATCTGGCGACGATCTCGGGCCAGGCGGGGCGCAATTTCGCGGTGATCATCGACGAGGCCCATTCCTCGCAATCCGGCAAGGCCGCGCAGGCGATGAGCGACGCGCTGACACGCGACGCCACCAGCTCCGACGATATCGAGGACATGGTGCTGGCCTTCCAGAAGGCGCGGGGACCGCAGAAGAACATCTCGTTCCTCGCCTTCACCGCGACGCTGGAACGTTTCGGGCGCATCGGCGCGGATGGCAAGCCGCACCCGTTTCATCTCTACTCGATGCGCCAGGCAATCGAGGAAGAGTTCATCGTCGACGTTCTCAAGAACTACATGACCTACGAGGCATATTACCAGCTCGAGAAGACCATCGAGGACGACCCCGCCTTCAAGGGTCGCAAGGCACAGTCCCGCGTCGCGCGCTATGCCTCGCTGCATCCCACGGCGATCGACCAGAAGGTCGAGGTGATCGTCGAACATTTCCGCCGCCACGTCGCCGGGGCGTTGGGTGGTCAGGCCAAGGCGATGATCGTGACCCAGAGCCGCGAACATGCGCTGCGCTACTGGCGGCAGCTGACCCGCTACATCGAGGACAAGGGCTATACCGGTCTCAAGGCGCTGGTGGCCTTCTCGGGCGATCTGACCATCGACGGCACGGTCTGGACCGAGGCGACCGCGAACGGGTTCGCCGAGACGGAACTGCCCAGGAAGTTCGACACCGACGAGTATCAGGTCCTCGTGGTGGCCGAGAAATACCAGACCGGGTTTGATCAGCCAAAGCTCGTGGCGATGTATGTCGACAAGAAGCTGGCAGGTCTTCAGGCGGTGCAGACGCTGGCCCGGCTGAACCGGAGCTACGGCAAGGACAAGCCGACCTTCGTGCTGGATTTCCAGAACTCGATGGCGGACATCCGGGACGCGTTCGCGCCGTTCTTCGAAGCGACCGCCCTGGAAGAACGCACCGATCTCAACCAGATCTATGACCTCGAGCAGCGCATCTCGAACGCGACCTACATCAACAAGGACGAGGTCGGGCGGTTCGCGGATCAGTTCTTCAAGGGCGATCTGACGACCCAGGACCGCCTGGCGCTCGAAGGCACCGTGCGTCTCGCCGTGGAGCGGTTCATCCTCGATGAAGACGAGGCCCAGCAGGAGGAATTCCGGCAGCTGCTCAAAAGTTTCCTGCGCTTCTACGCCTTCGTGGCACAAGTCGTGTCGCTCAACGACGCGTGGCTGGAGAAGCTCTACGCATATTCGGCCTGGCTCGCGCGGCTTCTGCCATCACGCGACGTGCCCGCCGACATCACCATCACCGACGACATGCTGACCCTGTCGGCGTTCAAGCTACAGAAAGGTGAAGAGGGCAGCGCGTCTCTGGCTGCGGGAGAAACCGCCACGCTCAATCCGATCACCGAATTTGGCGCGAACAGCTATACCGAAGAGGAGGAGCGGTCGCTGTCGGAAATCATCGACTCGTTCAACGAGCGGCACGGCACCAGCTTCTCGCGCGACGATTTCCTGCGCTTCGAGCGCGTCACGCGCGACATCATGGATGAGGATATGACCGAGATGGTCCGCAACAATCCCGCCGATGTGGTCTACAACACGTTCGCGCAGGCGTTCTTCCAGGGCATGGTCAAGATGTTCCAGAACGACAACGAGATGCGCAACATCGTCATGACCGACAAGGACGCGCGCGACCAGGCCACTCGGCATTTTTTCCAGCGGGCGCAGAGAGCAGCGCGGGAGGGGTGAACCAGATGGGAATGCCGGCTCAGAGAAGGGTCTCGCGCGTGAATTCGCATGAGCGGCCAGAGCCACACGCAAAAAACTTCATGCTTCGATTTCGAGTTATCTCGACCCGAAAGTTATACTTTTGCCTGTGCCAGGCTTCTCGTTTTCCTTTGGCTCGGCCCGGTATCCCGGCACACCCCATGAGTGGGTCACGGAGCGCCAGGTCGACTTGGCTGGTCGTCCGAAGCCACCGGCAGATATGCTTCAGGCCGCGTCTGGATGCCGTCCATCAGCCGGTTGGCGATCAATTTGACGATGGCAAAACCGAAGGTCGGGTTCTGGTGGTAAAGCGTGATGAAGCGCGCTTCGTCGATGGCGAAGATACGGCAAACGCCGACGCAGCGCGCAGAGACGGTGCGTTCCTTGGCATCGGTGAAGAAGGCGATTTCGCCGAAGATCTCCTGCGCGCCGAGGGTCACGCCGATCTCCTCGAGCAGCACCTCGCCCGTCTCGATATAGTAGAGCTTGCTGGCGGGTCGCCCTTGCTGAAGACATGGGCGCCGTCGCGGTAGACGGTGGGCGTCGCCACGTCACGCAGCCAACTGAAATCCGGCTCTTTCCCGCGTGCCGCCCGGGCCGCGCGAATGCCGCGCAGAAGCTCCCAGAGGCGGTAGCCGTTGAAGGGCAGCAGGGCCGTGTGCAGCGCGAGGATCGGCAGCGTCGCCTCAACCGCGCCGAAGATGATGAACGAGACGTTGGCCCCGATCGCGGCGATGCGCAATGGCACCATGGTGCGCATGGAATAGGCGGCGAGCGTGAAGGCCGCGGCGAGCCATCCGACGATATCCACAAGGGTCATGGTGTCCTTCCACGGCCTATGGCCGAATTGTTTATTGAAATGTGTGTGCCGTTTCCAGTGACGAGCATGGCGGCTGCTTCATGAAATCTGGCAATGGATTCATCACTGCGGCTCAATCAGCACGTCTCCTTCATCTTTGACGCCAAATCGCGCGACCGGATGGTGCCTGAGGCGGCAGGCGGCGCCGAGATCCTGGCTATCCGATCCCGCCAGCCAGTCCTCGCGCTCCTGGCTGCTGAGGATTACCGGCATGCGATCGTGGATCGCCTGCACGGTTTCGTTCGCGGCCCGGGTCACGATGGCGCAGGTCCGCATGTCGTTCCAGACCGACGTCAGACCGGCGAACCACAGCGTGGCCTCGTTGCCGGCGCTCGAGACGAAATGCGGCTGCTTGGGGCTTCTGTCGCCGGTCCATTCGTAATAGCCGCCGGCAGGCACCAGACAGCGGCCGTATTTCCAAGGGCCACGAAAGGTCGGCTTCTTCGCGGCGTCCTCGATGCGCGCGTTGATCGTGCTCGCGCGCCAGTCGGTCAGCTCACCCTTGTGCCAGCCCGGAATCAAGCCCCACCGCGCACAGGTGATCTCGTTGCCAAGGAGCACATAGACGTCCTGCGTCGGCTTGACGTTGAAGCGCCGCGGGAAGGGCGTGATCTTCGGCTCGGCGAACTCGAACTCGGTGCCGCGCAGGTTGGGGTCTATGAAACGTCCGCACAT
>NZ_JBPBBB010000089.1:0-4359 GCF_050896375.1 Roseovarius tibetensis | reverse complement strand
AGCCGCCGGATTGGGTGGTTTCGAGTCACCCGGAGATTACGCCACATTCAAATTTCAACCAACTTCGCGACACGACCTTTGGGTAACGCGGTCACATCATCAACGCCAAACCTACGTGTCTAAAACGGTGGTTTCCGACACTCTTCTAGTGATTGCCGCTACATCAGGACGATAGCCCAGACAGAACCCCAAGGCAAAACCTACTTGGTTCTGGCACCTTTGTAGCTGGTTGCGGGAGCGGCCGTTCGCTGCACCCGGACGATCTGTAAGGGAGGGTTCTCTCGCTGCATTCGCCGCGCACTGCCTGAATGGCGGCTTTTGGCAAATCGCCCAAACTTCACAAAGCCCGCTGTGTGCACCAGTCCGGACCTTCGCCGCGAGCGCGAGACATCCCCACCTAACCGTCATTACCCCACCCGGAAACAGTTCGCCGACGCCATCCTAGCGTTCTTCCGCGAAACCATCCCAAGAGAATGGAAAATGTTCCGCGAAAAGGTGTCAGAAAATTTCCGCGTCATAACCCACTAAGAATTTCGGTTTTTGGAAGGTTAGAGGTATACTACGTCCTCATCGTCTTGAACCCTGATAAACCTTGCGAAAGGCTTGCATGAAATACCCTAAACATTGCATTCCCGTTAAAGCGACCCTTGAAGATGGAAGTCAGTATTACGGAGGTGTCCACGTAATGCAGCAGCAGCGGATTCTGGACTTGCTATGCGATGAACGGGACTTCATCCCTTTCAGTCTGCGAGACAGAATAATTCTTGTGAACAAATCCAAAATTGTGCGGCTTGATATTTTGGAAATGTCTGAAATTAAGGAAAAAAAGGATATCTTGCCCGAAGTCAACTTTGATTATCTGAACGCTAACAACTGGTGAGGGAACCGCACAGCTTAGTGTTCCGCACCCGACAGTCACTACCCTATCGTCAGGCTGTGATTTCCGTCCAATCTGCGCGATTGAGCGACCTTATTGCTTCCACGACGGGAACTGAGCGTTAGGTTTGGAACATTAGGTCCAAGTTTCAAATGCAGCTTTTGCGGCCTAGAAGGCATAGGGGATTGGTTCCGGCTGATCTTATTGGTTCATAGTCCTTATTTTGGTTCCGAGCCTCAGCAGATACTTGTTCAAATGAAAACGGCGACCTCAAGGGCCGCCGCAGCATATCGATCGAATTTTGTGCGAAAGAGCTCAGGCGGCCTTTTTCTCGGCGCTTGTCGCCTTGTCCGTGGCTTGGCTTGCTTTTGCCGTCACCTTGCCGGACAGATCTTCACCGGTCTTGGATGCGAACTCGGTCGCCTCAGTGCCGAGCTTCTGCGTGACTTCGCTGAGGGATTTGCTCGTGCCCATGAGGAGATCCATCTGCTTCTGCACAAAGTCGCTGTATACCTTGGCGTAATCTGCTGGCTCGTCGCGCACTGTGGTCACTTCGCGGAGGTTCGAGAACGCCTCTTTGGCAGTGTCGGCCGCGATGTCGGTCGACTTCGTAGCGGTCTCGACGAAGATCGAGGTCATGCGCTCGTTGGCACTCGTCAAAGTCTTGAAGACGTCTTGGAACCCCTGAGGATCGAAGAGGCTCTGGATGTCGTTGCTTGCGGATTTCGTGTTCTGCTTGGCCATGTCATGTTCCTTTCCGGGTTACCGGGATGTGTCATTTGTTACCATTCTTAACTGATGCTGCGGTGCAGCATTTTCAAGGGGCTGGTTCAAGACAGGTTTACTTTGACCGCGGAATTTCACACTTAGGCAGGTCGGGGGCCGCAGCTCCCGACCGCTTGGCTTTGTTCAGCCGTTCCCGTTTCCTTCGCCGCTTTCGACGCAGAAGGCACGGGTGACTGACGTACGCCCGCGCCCTCTCGTCCCGAAGTTGTTGGAGCGGGCGGAGAAGCTGCCCAGGATCGGGCGATCCCAAGCCGAGAGCCTGATGTAGAAGCCACAGACCGCCGGCAGTGACTCGCCGGTAACCGTCTGGTGAGCATCCGACAGGTTGACCGTGCCCAGATACACATTCCGCGCCGCGGGGGGCTGGGTGCCGTTATCACCGATCTCGGATCGTGAACTGTCGTACCTGTCACCCGAAATATCAAAGCCAGTCCCCGTGCAGCCGTAGTGCTCGCCACCGCCCCAGCAGAGGCTGTAGTTTCGGAAATACTCATCGAAAATGTGACCGCGCACCTTGACGCGCACATCCTCGTCCTCGTCTCCTTGGATGCGGCACTGGTTGTCATAGAGCTCGCATGGCCCGCGGGGATCCGGCGTGGTCGGCTCGTAGAGCTCGAAGGAGATGTCGCCGGCGGCGAGGTCCATGTCGTTGCGTTCGATCGTCTCGTTGTCGATCTGAACCTCGACGGGTGAACCGACGGCCACACGCCCGTCCGATGTATCCCGAAGGGTCAGGCGGAAGGAGACGTTGCCGTTATCATCGCTTATGAAGTTGGTCGAGTTCCAGTAGGCCAACTCATGGTACTCTCCGCCGCATCGCTGGTTGAGACGGTAGTCCGCGACCGAAAACCAGCCTTCGGAGACGTCCGTGCCGGCATCGCTTGCGTAACGGTCGTCCCGGCGCATGCAGAAGGGATCCACGATCCGCTCCCAGCGATCGCTTTCTGTGAAGACGATCGGCTCCCACGGCTCACCCGGAAGTTGGTACTCGACCTTGTAGTGGATATCCCCGAGCCGGTCACAGGTGCGCAGTGTTGGAATGGTCCCCGCGATCTCGATGTCGCGGGCAAAGGGACGAGTAAAGCGGCCATTGGCCGTGTCGAGCGCGAATCCGGCAGCATTGATCCATGCGCCGCCGCCCCCGGGATCTGCCGTCCGGACCCCGCTGATTTCAGTGATGGTCGGTGTGAGCGGACAGGCGACCCGCTCCGATCCGGCGCTGAGGGCGTCGAGACCCAGATCCTCGATCGGCGGATCGAGCGCCGCAAGCATCTCAAGGTTTTGCAGATAGAGCCTCGGCCCCGGCATAAGCGCGTCACCGTCGGTGAAGGCCGGTTTCCCCTTATTGCCGATCTCGGTGGAGAACAACTCGATCGGCTCGAACTCGATCGGATCGACGCCAGTCGTATACGCGTCGAGGCCAAAGTCGGCCCCGCCTGGAATGCCGACGGGAAGCGTCGGCAGGAGGCTCGCGTTGCTCCGCACGATCACGGCATCCCTCGCGGAGAGAAGGTCACCGTCAAGAAACAGAGGCCGCTGGGGGGTCGGCCCGGTGCCTTCGGTCGAGAAGAGGATATCGACATCAAACTCCCTGAGCAGTTCCCGCAGGATTTCCGGCTCCTGGCGCAAGCGTCCGGGTCCAACCTCACGCAGCTGGTCCGCGAGTTCGAGGAGCGCTTCAGGTCGGCCTTGAAGTTCGACCGCGTCGAGCCCGAGATCAAGATTTCGCGGAAGATCCAACCGAGCGGTCAGCGCCACGTGAGGCACAATCGCCCCGTTAGTGAACAGAAGATCACCGGCACCGAACCGCCCCGTCGGATCATCCAGTTCCGTCGAAAAGGCGATGAGGCGCGGTTCCCGGTCTTCGCTGGTGCGCACCGCGTGGACTGCGTCGAGGCCGAGGTCACGCTCTGCCTGAAACGCCCGCAGCAGTTCGGCGTTGCGCCGACAGATCGATGCCGTGCGCCCCTGAAGAGCCAGAAGGTCGCCATCGGAGATGACGGCGTTTGATGAAAGACTTTGCGATTCAAAGTCCTCGGACGTTGAAAATAGAATTCCGGCGCATTTTCGTTCCTGGTTCGGTTGCGCCGAAACACTTCCTGCCAAGACCAGAAATGCCGTGATGATTATGCTTCGCACTGGCAAGCCCATGTCACCCTCCTCCTGAGCTAAAATTGCTTATCGTCGCGTGTTTCAACTCGTAATCAAGCCGACTCGGCATGCAGCGATCTCTCAGCCCTGTTGCCGCCCTGAAAGGTTGCAGAGGTGCTCCATGCGTATACTCGGCTACCCCGTGAAATTCCGGGTGTTGATTTCGGGCTCAAGCCCGCAACTCACGCACCCGATCGTATCTGATACCCGCCCTCGATGAGGCGTCGATCAGTGTGGCACAGGGATTACCAGAACTTTCCAAGTATGAGTGGGCGCAAGCAATCACCTCACTTTCAAGCCCTTTTAGGGCTGCAACAATTATTGAAATGTGTTGTTTAGTGTATTCGATTTCCGGAATTGGTGCAACGAAGTCAGCGGGCTTCTTTGCAAATTGTGTGGGATGGCGAGTCCCGGTTCACGTCGTGACCACACCAGATGTTGTGTCGTAGGGTGATGCAGGGAGTTGCGGGCTTCTTCGCGTTTTGTGTGGGTGGGTTTCATTTCCGGTTATCGGACGACAGCACGAGATGTTGTGTCGTAGGGTG
>NZ_JBPBBB010000088.1:0-4431 GCF_050896375.1 Roseovarius tibetensis | reverse complement strand
CTTTCAGCGGCTGATCACCCCGGCGGAGGAGCGGCGCTTCATCGACGGCATCCGCGCTCTCAATGAGGGCGAGCAGGGTGCTGCATTGGCTGCGCTGGAGGAAGCGCGCGATCTGCCAGACGCCGCATGGATGGCCGGGATGATCCGCCTGCGCCGTGAGGAGTTTGACCGCGCCAAGGCGCATTTCCAGAATGCGCTGAACCGCCTCGACGATCTGGGTGCGCTGTTTGAAAAATACGAGATCGCCGCGCAGGCCAGCCTGCCGATCACCGAGGATATCTTTGCGCATGTTTTCCCGCGCGAGCGTGGCACGCGGCTGGCGCTGGTCGAGATCGCGCAGCTTGAGGGCCACTCTAGCGATGCGCTCGCGCATACAGAGCGACTCATGACGATCGATCCCATCGACCCGGTGGTGCTTCTGTCTTTCGCCGAGCTTGCGCTCGATATGCCCGATGACCGGGTACTGATGGACAGGGTGGTACGCGCCAGCACCCATGTCGAAAACGAAACCCCACTCGACACGGCGATCCTGCTCTACCGCGGCAAGGCGCTGGGCGCGCTTGGTCTTCCAAATGCGGCCATCGATGTGTTCACGCTGGCCAACCGCCGCCGCAAGGATCGCCCAAAGGCACTGCTGCACCAGATCCGCTATGACCGCGCGGTGCTTTATCACGAGACCGGCCAGCGCGCCCGCGCGCGGCGACAGTTCGAGCGCATCTATGCCGCCGATCCGGGCTTTGAGGACGTAGCTGAAAGGCTCGGGGTGAGGGCATGAGCGCTGCTGAAACCTGTATTGAGATGCCTCACAGGACCGTGCGAAGGAAGGTCCTCAGCGAATATCGAACCAGCGCATGGCGATCTGCAGGAGATGGTCATAATCGCCTACCGTGGCCTCAGCCAAGAAGGCGGCGATCTCATTCTCAGGCAGGCCGACTTCCTGCGCCGCCTTGCGGCAGCGGCCGAGAACGGAAAAGGCATTGCCGTCATGGCCAGAAAGTTCGACGGTGATGTCTGGGTGTTTGGGGTTCATGGCGGGCGTTCCTTGCGTCAGTCAGGACGACAACAGGCGCGATGGGCGCGCATAGTCCAGTTGAATATCAGTGGGTTTGCTGCGGGTGATGACAGGCCCGCGCCTTCGGTGGCGAAACCACAGCGGTCGCGGTCGATGCATTGCAGCGTTATTCAGCGCCGCGGCTGATCATACTCGGGTCGATTTCCGGCTCGTCCCATTTCGACGAGACACCCATCCAGCGCTCGATCTGCGCCTGAAGCTTGGGATCGTCAGCGCAGAGATGGAATGTGTACAGGCGGTTGACGATGTCGCGCATCAGGTCGCGCATTTCGTCCTCATCGATATGCGAAACGTCCGTCCAGGGAATTCGCCGGCCATCGGCATCCACGACAAACACGTCCGAATAATCGCCGGTTCTTGTCATCGGTGTCTTGCCGGCATGGATGGTCTCAAGATGCGTGTTGCGCACGCAGAGCATGGCCATGATCCTGGCCAGCTTCGCCGCGATGCGCTTTTCGTCGTCCCTTTTCATCGCCCGACAATAGCCGCAACCGGGCGCCCGCGCCACAATTCCGAACGGCGGTTCCAGCTCATCGGCCTGTGCAGGCCCGCGCCTGGTCGCGCAGCACCGCATAATCCGCAAGCCACTCCACGATCACCGCATCCTCCAGCAGCGCCGCCAGCTCTTCCGCCACGCGCACCTGCTCGGCCCGGCTGTACGCCACCACCGGCGGGCAGGCGCTGGGCGGGGTGTCAGAAGCGACCCCCGCGCAACCGCTCAAGAACAGTATCGCGATCACGAGGGCGGTTGGCGGCAGCAAGTAGCATCTGTCGTCGCACGGCATCATTGCGCTCCAGCATGTCCAACCGCTCGGCGGCGCGGCCCGCGCGCTCGCCGCTGCGTCGGAGGTTGAGAAGAAAAAGGACGATGGTGAGCGCGGCGAGCGCGAGAGCCGCCAGCCGCCGCGCCCATGGCCGGGCCAGAATCCCGGCAAGCAGTTTGCCCCACATCAGCGCCGCCCCTTGCGCCAGTCATCCACCCGCGCCCAGACGGCGATACCGATCCCGCCGAGCGCCAGTACGATGAACACCCATCGCAGGGTGTCGAGATACGGCACCAGCGGCAGGACCGCGCCCTGCGTCTCGGCCAGCACCTCCTGCGTGACCTCGACCCCGGCAGCCCCCGCGGTAGCCACGCCGGCCGTCCCGGTGCCCTTGAGCGTCCGGCTCTCGGCCAGCACTTCGCGTGCGGGCGGTGTCTCGGGCGCAAACGGCGTCGCGCGCGGCGGGAACGGCACGCCCCACTGCCGTGCCGGCCCAAGATCGACATGCATGAAGTTCGAGCGGGGGTACGTCCCGAAGCCCAGAAACCCCACCTCGCGCGCGGCTCGTTCGAAAGACTCCGGATCATGGTTGGCCATGGAGATATCGAAGGCTGTGCCCTCCATGTGTTTCGAGTGCGTCGCCCCATCCACGGCGCGGTTGTGCTCGGGGCTGCGATAGGCCGAGTTGATGATCAGCGGCTTGCCCAGCCGATCGCGCAGCGCCTGCAAGGTGTCGAGCGCTTCGGGGTGCAGCTTGAGCTGGCCGGTGCCGCGGCAGGCGATCTCGGCGGGCGAGAAGTCGGGCCAGCGCCAGAGATGCTCGGGCACCTCGCGGAAATGGCGGAAACTGCGAATTGGGTCGGACATGAGAGGCTCCTTCGGAGTGTGATAAAACGGGATCAACCCCGCGGCCCGGACGGGCAGCAGGGCGTGGTGGGCGGATTTCGGAAATGCGCGTCGTGAGACCGGAAAGAGCGCGTCGCGAAGCGCCAGGCGTCCGGGTGTGCCGTGCGCGCGCTACGCTGGACGCGCCTGACGCGCGGTGCTCAGTCTTCGCGCCCGCGCTGGAAGGCGGCGAACATCAGGTTGCGCATGTCGTGGATGTCGCGCTCGATGCGCTCGAGCCGGTCGTGATCGACGCGCCGGTCCTCGTCGCGGCGCTTCTCGATGCGCAGGCGCTCGGCGTCGAGCTCCTGTTCGAGCTTGTGCAGCAGCGCCTCGTTGGTAAATGCCTTGCGCGTGACCGCGACGGCCAACCCGCCGATGAAGGTGAACCAGACGCCGATCGCGGCCGCCACGCCATGATCCCGGAACGCCTGGATGATCTGATCGGTGAAGCTCTGGCGCTCGGACATGGTGCCTCCCTGTGCTGATGCTTATGATGGGTCCTGCGGGTTTTGGTGGAGGCCACCGACACCAGGCCGGCCGGATCAGACCGCCGTCATCCCATGCCGGCGCGGTTGCGCGCGACCGCGTGGATGTGGTCGCGCGTCGCGCTGTCCAGCGCCCCGGGAAAGAGCATCACCTGATTGGCGGTGCCGGATAGCGCGAGCGCATTGATCCCGGCCGAGAGCGGGATCACGTCCTCGGTGAACGTGTCGTCCGGCCGGTAAATCATCAGCGTCCAGATGCCGGCCTGCGCCTGCGGAATGTTGACGCTGAACCCAGCTCCCTCACCGAAGTCCAGAAAAGGCATGACCGTGCCGGCGCGGTAGACCGGCCGATCCTTGAAGCCGAACATGTCGCCCGAGAGGTCCGAGATGTCCCGAACAAGCGCATGGCCCGACGCCTTCCGGACGGCCGACGTCGTGTCTGTTGCCAGACCTGCGACCACGAACGCCGCGGACTTTCGAATGGCGGATTTGTCCTCAGTTTCCAGACCCTCGACGACATGGGCCGTGGCTTTTCGAACGGCGGATCTGCTGTCGGTTTCCTGACCCGCCACCACGAACGCCGTTGATTTCCGGATGCCGGCATCGTTGGTCACGCGAGCGCCTCGAGCCCGAACTGCGTCGCGTCAATCTCCAACGCCGTCCAGGCGGCCCCGGTTGCCGGGTTCACATCCCAGAAGAACCGGACAGCGCCGAGCGCGTCAGCGATATCGACAGGGGCTCCCAGAAGCGCTGCACCGGCCCGGCCGTCGAAACGCTGCACCGGAGAGGCTCCGCTCTTGAACGCGGCCGCGACGAACGACACCCCGAAGATGGTGGTGTCGGCGGGCAACGCGGGCATGTCGGCGAGATTGAACACATGTGCCTGCCCGACCGCGCTTGCGACCATGGCATCCGCGACATCCGAAAACGCGATGCCGGAGATGCTGGCGACCGACCCCGCGAACTCCGCGGGGGTCCCGTCGGAAACCAGAGGCAGCGTGTGCAGCCTGAATCCGAGCGTCGGACCATCCGCGATGATCAGCTCGGCCCATGGCACATTGTAGAAATCGTTGGTCCGGTCCGAACAGCCCTCAACGCGCAGCGATGCGACGAGCTCCGACGTCCCCGGCTTGAGAACGCCCTCGTGCACGACTTGCAGGATCCCGTCGATATAGGCCAGAAAGACCCCGTCCGGATCGCCGATCTTCACATACATGTCGAG
>NZ_JBPBBB010000087.1:0-4817 GCF_050896375.1 Roseovarius tibetensis | reverse complement strand
GCTACTTCCCTCCCGCTTCACGCCAAACGCACCGTTGCCCGCCCAAGAAAATAATCAAAAATCGAGGTGCCCTCATGGCAATCAACTCCGAACTGAACCCGACCGACCCGGAGTTTGCGCAGCCGAGGGATTCATTAACTTGTACACCGTCTTTTTACATCTTAACGGTACACCAGACCCCTTGATCTTCGCTTGGATTTTTTTCCCGATGGCTAATCGGCCTTCCATCGTCTGGAAATCGAACAAACAACTAAAGACGTGCAGTATGTAGATGGCCCGTCACGTCAGCACGCGCCACATCCGAAACCGGCCCTGTCCGGTAATTCAGAAACCAACGAGAAATCGAGATCAGCGGTGCCAAACCGGTCTTGCATCGACGAGAGAGAGGCTTCGCGCCGCGGATACTCGAAAGCTTTCTTGCTTTGGCGCGGCATCAGACCACAGCAGCGGCTCAAACCCCGTCGATCAGGATATCCAGTGCGCGCTTCAATGCATCGCGGTGATCAGCCAAAGATCCGACCGGCTCTCGCAGTTCCGATCCTGGAACGGCGGCAAGTTCCTGAACACGGACAATCAGCGCCGTTCCATCCAGTTCGACAGAAGGCGTGAGGCCAGGAAAGGCCGCATATCGGCCCGCCTCACGCAAGGGTGCCACTATGCGCGACGCCTCGATGCCGATCAGGTCGGTTTGAAGATCCACGACAAGTTGCCCGCCGTTCAGGCGATAGAGATCGAATTGTGCCATAGTGTCGCCGCCTCAGAAACTTCGGTAAGGCGCGAGGGGCAAGCCTTCTTTGGCAACCTCCTCGGCATAGGCGTTGATCGCGGGTTGGTTCTCCATGCGCCAAAGGCGATTGCGTTCGACCTTGGCCGCTTCGACGATCGCCGCCTCGGCCAAACGCGACATGTTGAGGCCGAGCGTCCGTGCCGTTTCGGCGACATCGGCATCCAGAGTCAGATTGACCTTCACGCGACCCATCGCAACCTCCCGGAGAATGCGTATATTTAAAGAGTATAATCCAGACGCATCTCCAGAGCAAGATGAGACAGACGCTATCGCCCTGCCCTCCCATATGGCTGGTTCCGGCACCCTCGACCGGTTGGTCGACACCGCACGCGACTATGCACGCGCCGCGGCCTCGGACAATACGCTAAAGGCCTAGACGCGCGGCTCCTCCTGCGCGACCGCGCGGACATTCGGCGACATTGCCCGAAGGGGCTGTGGCCCCCGAGTTATTTTGCCGCCAGCTGCGGCGGAGCGCCGCTCGACATTATCAAGGATTATGTCCGGAGCCAGAGGACGCCGACGGCAGAAAACGGGCCCTATCCCTCCCCCACCTGAAGGAAGGGGCTTCCCGGGCATTGAGAGTGAATGCAATAATATCGCCCGACAGACATGTGCTGGCCGCGAATGTAGCTATTGGCGACATGTACCTTGATTTTCCGAGGTCTGTAGCTTAAAGCTACATAATGAAGCAGGTCAGCTACACGAGAGCGGCAATCAGGGCTTTGCGCCGGATGCCCGCAAACACCGCCACGCTGATCAGGTCCAAGATCGAGGCTTACGCGCAGGACCCACGCTCGCAGGCCAATAACGTTAAGTCTTTGAAGCGGCGAGAGGGTATCCGTCTGCGGGTGGGCGATTGGCGTGTGATCATGGATGATCAGGGTAATGTTCTGGCTGTCCTGGATATCGGACCCCGTGGCAGCATCTATGACTGAAAGGGTGTAACATGAGCGAAATGATATCCATTACTCGTGATGAATATGACCGCCTGCGAGCTGCGGCCGAAGATCTGGTGGACCTTCAGTCCTATGATAATGCCAAAGCAACCTTGGCAGCTGATGAGGATGAGTTGATCCCCGCGCAGTACGTGAATCGCCTGCTCAACGGCGAGAGCGCACTGCGCGTCTACCGGGATCTGCGCGGCCTGACCCAAGCGGCCCTGGCGGAACAAGCAGGTGTGAATCGCGTCACCGTTGCCGAAATCGAGACTGATCGCAAAAAGGGTTCTGTCGCGACCCTGCGCGCTTTGGCAGATGCGCTTGAGATCGCGCTGGATGATCTGGCGCAGTGAGGGTGTGGCAATCACGCTCACCCGTCACAGCACTGCCTGCCAGACGCGGAAACGTCCCTGCCCCGTGACCTCCTTCACGAGGCCCTAGGCGTCAGGGAAGCTTGACCGACCGTCTGTCGCCAGTGGCCAGAACTTCGACCCCTTGCAGGTGTGCAAGGCCAATACAGGGATCATGCACGCAGCACGCCTGAAATCAATGGGTCCAGACCCTAATCTACTCAATTCCGGAAGCAGAAATCATCGTCGCGTGACGTCTTGACTCATATTCAGTAAACTCGCTGTGGGTCAAAAGGAGCTTTGACCCATTCGTCGCAGCTTCCACACGATTCCGCGCACCCAGACGACGGAAAAGAGCGGAGAGATGAAACTTGACGGCCCCTTCGCTAAGCGAAAGTTCCCGTGCAATGACCTTGTTCGTAAAACCCTTAACGAGAAGATTCAGGACTTCGTACTGCCGCGGAGTAATGGAATAGCTTGGATCCGGTTCACTGCAATTGACGTCATGCCTCTCGGGATCAGGACGTTCGTCATTCAAATTCAGGTCCGTTAGGAAGGACGGAACAAACACAGTCCCACGGGAAATTTTCTTCAGTGCTTCAGCCAGTTGCTGCGCCCCCATTCCCTTGTAGACGAATCCATGCGCGCCTGCATTAAGACACCGGAGCACGTCCGTCCGGCTCTTGAGATCCGAGACAACCGCCACCCGGACAGTCGGAAAATTATTGCGAATGGAGCGGATTGCGCTGGTGACATCCATCCCCGGCATCTGGAGGTCCAGTAGCGCGAGTTCTATGCCGAGAGCCGAGCCAAGCTGGGCTATGGCGTCGTCGAGTGAACCCGCTTCAACCGTCTTCCCGACGTACACAAACTCCCTGAGAAGATGACGTATCGCAATACGAAAATACTCGTCGCTTGCAACTATCAGTGCCGACGACACTTCTGTCGATACAGGATTCCTGCTAGGTTTTTCGACGCGATCTTGTATCATGCTGATATTGTCACACTGTAAATAGCATAACTCAACCTAAAGTTGATACACTTAAGAAAAAACTGGCGGCTGCGGCGGAATTTAGTTTCCAAAGCGAGTGTCCCTCTTGGGAAGCGTCTGAAAATCTTCGGTTTCCACCGCGATCTTTTAACCCGCATTCCCCAAGTAGTTCGCTGATTCCGCCCTCCATCGCTCAGAACGGCCGAAGGCTACTCAAAAACCACGTGCAGGCCAACATCGCCCGGCGCGTCCGTCGCTGCGATGGTTGAGGTCTACGCGCCGGCCGCGCCTACCGGGCGCACAAGATGTAGCGTCCGCTCAAGCCTCGGTGAGCCCGCCAACCCACACAGATCGAGAAGGGACCTGTTTCATGGATCACCCAGAGGGTGCGAGTTCGGATCGGGGGTGATCGGGTCGATTTCGATCGCCGGGTGCGGCTGGAGTTCCGGGGCGCTCAGATCAGTTCGGACGGCGGCCTCCTGGTGATGCGCGAGCTCGATGACACGCTCAGGCTGTCCCATCTGGCCTCAGCGGGCCACCCGGAGGGCGTTGTTGCGCAATTCCACCAGAGACGTGACTTCCCCTTACCCCGCTGACGTCAGGCCACGCGGACGATCTCGGCTGTTCCGAGGGCCGAGAAGCGGTTCATGAGGGCGATGCGGATGTGGATTTCGGCGGTTTGGCGGTCGGGGCCCCTCGACATGATGCGCTCGCCGAAGGCCTTGAGGCAGCGCATCCTCGCCTCGATCCGGCTGCGGGCATGGTAGCCTGTCCAGAGTTTCCAGAAGGCCCTGCCGTAATATCGCATCGCGCGCAGGGCTTCGTTTCGGGCGCGGGCCGCCGGGCAGTCATCCTTCCATAGCCGCCCGTTCTTTCGGATCGGGATGATCGGGGTGGCTTGCCGGTCGATGATGGCCGTGTGGCAGCGGCGCGTGTCATAAGCGCCGTCGGCGGTGACCGTGCCGATCGGCTCGTCTGCCGGGACCTGGCCGAGCAATGCCGGCAGCACAGGGCTGTCGCCTTTGCTGCTGGGGGTGAATTCGACGGCACGGATGTCGGATGTGGCCGGATCCATGGCCAGATGCACCTTGCGCCATTGGCGACGGCCCTGTGGGCCATGCTTGCGGGCCTGCCATTCGCCGTCGCCGAAGAACTTGATGCCGGTGCTGTCCACGAGCAGGTTCAGCGGCCCGTCGGCGCGGCGATAGGGGATCTGGACGGCCAAGGTTTTCTGCCTCCAGCACAGCGTGGAGAAGTCCGGCACCGACCAGTCCAGCCCCGCCAGCCGGAGCAGGCTGGCTACCATCCCAGCGGTCTGGCGCAACGGCAGCTTGAACAGAACCTTGATCGACAAGCAGAACTGGATGGCGGCATCGGAAAACACCGGCGGGCGTCCAGGCCGCCCGTCACGCGGCGCGTGCCAGGTCATGTCCTTGTCGACCCAGATCAGCAAAGATCCCCGCTTCCGAAGCGACGCGTTGTAGCTGGACCAGTTCGTCGTGCGATAGCGGGCGGGAGGTGGCTTGCTCATGCAACCTCTGTAACCGCATGAATTCGTGAAGTGAATCCTTTGTCGCCAGAGATGTGCAACAACGCCCATCCGGAGCGAAAAACGCTTGATCTGGCGGCCTCGTCAGGAGATCCTGCTTCCAAGCAGCAGGTCACTTAGGAAATGTGGTCCCTTCTCGATCTGTGTGGGTTGGCGGGCTCACCGAGGCTTGAGCGGGCGCTACATTTTGTGCGTCCGGTAG
>NZ_JBPBBB010000086.1:0-4903 GCF_050896375.1 Roseovarius tibetensis | reverse complement strand
AACCGGATCGACGAACTCCTCCCTTGGAACTTCCAGACGTCAAGCTGAAAAGCCCGTGGGGCCCAGCTGGCGCTTACCGACAAACAGGTCGTCAACTGGCTCAAGGAAATGATGGGATACCCGGCGGAGGCCAGCGGCACACTGGTTTCGGGCGGGTCCATGGCAAACCTGATCGGGCTGACCGTGGCGCGAAACTGGATGTCCGGCATCGACCTGCGGGAATCAGGTGTCAACGGGTTGGCGGCGCCGCTTCGGTTCTACGGCTCCGACCAGATCCACTCCTGCCATCAGATCGCGATGGAGACCCTGGGCCTCGGCAACCGCGCTTTGCGTCGTGTACCGACGGGACCGGATTGCCGGATGGAACTCTGCGCCCTGCGCGCAGCCATCGACGAGGACCGCGTTCGCGGTATCACGCCCGCCTGCGTGATCGCTACCGCCGGGACGGTCAATACTGGTGCGCTCGACAATCTGGAAGCGATCGCCGATATCTGTGCCGAGGAGAGGCTCTGGCTTCACGTCGATGGCTGCATCGGCGCGCTCCTCGCCATCGCGCCCGAGAGCAGCGCGCTGGTCCGCGGGATCGCGCGCTCCGATTCCATCGCGCTGGACCCGCACAAGTGGCTGCACGCGCCCTTCGAGGTCGGCTGCGCACTGGTCCGCAACGCCACGGCGCATCACGGCACCTTCACGCTGAGCTCCGAATACCTGGAGAATTCCGCGCGCGGCATCGCCTCGGGCGCCTGGCTTCACGACTACGGGCTTCAGACCTCGCGGGGGTTCCGGGCGCTCAAGGTCTGGATGGCGCTGAGGGAACACGGCGTCGCGAAATTCGGCCGCCTGATCGAACAGGATTTGGCGCATGCCGGTTACCTGACCGAGCGCATCGAGCAGATACCGGAGCTGCAGCTTTGCTTTCCGACATCCATCAACATCGTCTGCTTCCGCTACGACCCGGGCGCGTTGCCGGAAGAGGCGCTGACGCGGCTGAACACAGAGATCATGCTGCGCTTGCAGGAGACCGGTGTCGCCGCCGTGTCGGACACGACAGTGAAGGGCCGTCATTGCCTGCGCGTTGCTATCAACAACCACCGGACGACACGTGCGGACCTGGATGTCCTGGTCGAAGAAGTGTCGCGCCTCGGACTGGTTCTGAATGCCGGGGGCTTTCGGCCGCGGATGAGACCTTTCCCGAAAAACAGGCTTCCCAATAACGATCGCAAGGTCACGCATGAGCGTGGCAATGGGCAGACTTGAACAGCGGTTTCGTGAAGCAGCGTTGCGACATGGATCGTGAATTCGAAGGGCGGCTCTGGGCCGGTTGCCGTCATCTATGTTGGTGTCAGATAGGCAGAGACCGGGCGCGCCCCAAGATTTCCCTTGCATCAACACCGCTCAAGGGATCATCATTCGAGACAATTACTCGAATCGCGAGACTTGCCGTGCATTTGGACCGCCTCATTGCAATTCTGGAGATCATTGCCGTTGCCGGTCGCGGGCTGACCGCGGCAGAGGTGCAGAAGGCAACCGGATTGCCGCGCCCCACCTGCTACCGGCTGCTGCAAACACTGGCGAACCATCGGCTGATCGACCACTCTGACGGCAATGCGCAATATCTGATCGGAGAGCGCCTGATCGGCATCGCGCTGCTGGGCAAATCCGACATCGACGTGCGCCGAGCGTGTGCGCCGGCGTTGAAAGCGGCAGCAGCCACGTTCGGGGACACCGTGTTCCTCGCCCGCTTTCGCAGCCGTCAGGTCGAAATCATCCACGTCGAAACGCCGGGCGACCCGTCCGGCGGGTTCATACACCCCGGCTATGGCGCACGCCCGATGCATGCCTGCTCTTGTTCCAAGGCAATCGCTGCCTTTGCCGAGCAGAGCTTTCAGGAGGAGATCCTGGGCGGCGCGCTCAACGCCTACACGAAATACACGAAATCCACGAAAGCGCGCCTCAAGGCCGAGTTCGCGAAGATCGCGGAACAGGGCTATGCCGAATGCGATCAGGAAATTGACATGGGTGTCTCGAGCGTCGCGGCACCGGTGCTCATCGGCCATATCGGCGCGTCGTTCAGTGTCGGCGCGGTCGGTCCCGTCCGCCGGTTCAAGGCGGCTTATCGCAAAGAGATGGGCGAGCAGCTGATACAGATCGCCGCCAAGATCAGCGCTGCTATCCAGCTGTGTAACATGGCGCAGATTGAAGAAGCCGACATCCCGCTGCTCAAGCCAGTGCGACAACAAGATGGCCAATCACTACGTCAACATTAGAGGAGGAATGACATGACGGAAGACAATGGGAGCTGCTGCGCAGGGCCGGGCTATGCCTCGCCGCAAGAGGCGATCAAGGCACCGCGCGAAAAGGTGGTCTACACCATCTGCATCTATACCGGGACCGGGATCGAGAAACCCGATTACCTGGCCACCATCGACGTTGACGAGGACAGCCCAACATATGGCGAGGTGATCCATCGGACGGAAATGCCGGTCGTCGGAGACGAGTTGCACCACATGGGCTGGAACGCCTGTTCCTCGTGCAATACCGACGGCAGCATGGAACGCAAGTACCTGATCATCCCGGGCGTGCGCACCACCAATTTCTACATCGTCGATACCGCAACGGATCCGCGCAAGCCAACGCTGTTCAAGACAATCGACGGCGACGAGATCAAGGCCAAGACCAACCTGTCGGCCCCTCACACCGTCCATTGTCTCGGTGCCGACATCATCGTGTCTATGCTGGGCGATGCCGATGGCAACGGGCCCGGCGGGTTCCTGCATCTGGACAAGGATTTCGACATCATCGGGCGCTGGGAAAGCGACCTCGGTGACATGAAGTACAACTACGACTTCTGGTATCAGCCGCGCCACAACATGATGATCTCCACCGAATGGGCCTCGCCCAACACCTTCATGCCGGGCTTTGACCTCGAAGACGTGGCGCGGGGCAAATACGGCCAGCATATCCATTTCTGGGACTTCAAGAACCGCAAGGTGGAACAGTCCATTGACCTTGGCGAGGAAGGGATGATCCCGCTGGAGGCCCGTTTCCACCACAATCCCGACAGCACCCATGGTTTTGTCGGGGCCGCCCTGGCGTCGAACATCTTTCATTACCACAAGGACAACGGCAAGATCGAGATCAACAAGGTCATCGACGTGCCACCCGTGGATGTCGAAGGCTTCCCCGTTCCGATGCCGAGCCTGATCACCGATATCCTGGTATCGATGGACGACAGGTATCTCTACTTCTCGAACTGGCTGCACGGCGATCTGCGCCAGTATGACATCTCCGACCCGGCCAACCCCAAGCTGACCGGCCAGGTCTGGATCGGCGGGCTTCTGGGCAAGGCGCCCGAGGTGAACGGCCGCACCGTCGACGGCGCGCCGCAGATGATCCAGCTGTCGCTTGATGGCAAGCGGCTCTATGTCACGACGTCGCTCTTCTCGACCTGGGACAACCAGTTCTATCCGTCGATGAAGGACAAGGGCGGCATCATGCTGATCGTGGATTGCGATAATAAAAACGGTGGCATGAAAATCCGTGACGACTTCATCATCGATTTCAGCGAAGAGCCGCACGGGCCCGCGCGGGCGCATGAAACACGCTATCCCGGCGGCGACTGTTCCTCCGACATCTGGGTCTGACTGCTCTTCCCCAGCGTTCTCGGCCCCTCGGGGCCGAGTCCCATCTGCAAGGAGGAGACATGCGCAAGCACACAGTGACGCTGCGAAACCGCGGCAGCGTGTCTTTTGAGGTCGGCGAGGACGAGCCAATCATCGACGTGATCGAGGCGGCGGGACATGTCTTGCCGATCGCCTGCCGATACGGTGGCTGCATCACGTGCGCGGCCAGGATGATTTCAGGATCTGTCCGCCAACCAAAAGGCACGGCGCTGAACAAGCGCCAGTCCGAAGAAGGTTACGTCTTGCTCTGCGTAGCCCGCCCGAACGAGGATTGCGTCTTCGACGTGGGCGTCGAAAGCCACGACAAGTTGTACACCAACCCCTTTGCCAGCGCCGCTGCCGCGGGGCAACTGGCGCGAGTGCGCAAAAAATGACCTCATGGCATGCCATCAGCGTCGACGCACGCGGCAGACAGGGCACGCATTTGCTGCTCGTCGCGAATGGCAGAAAGTCCCGCTCAGCTGTCATCCACTTTTCAAGATGCTGCAAGACTCACAAACGGTAGGATTGCGAAAGCTGCCGAGCGGCGTTGCACGACCCGCCGAATGTCTCGTATGGGTCGATCGTACGTGGCTTAGTGCTTAAAAGGAATGACGTTCGATCCGCCGTTGGCGAAGGTCACAGCGCCTTCTTCGCGAATAGTTTTTATCGCTTCATTGAACGCGGCCTGATCGTCGTCGAAGAGATCATCCCGGACAATAGACGTTCCGTCCTCCGTGACAACCTCCAGCGACCAGCCCTCTCCGCCTTCGAGTTTGTACACATCAATCTTAAAGGGGACGCCATCCTCGACCACGCGCTGCGAAGCGCCTGAAATGACCAGGTTTGGTTCACGTTCCATCAAAATTCCCTCGACTCCCAAGCATACCGTAGATGCTCCTTACGTCGTTGCCAATGTCCGAAATAGGGAAGCTGCACTGCGGCGTTGAGGCAGAAAGCGAGCGACCGGTTTGGGCCGTTCGTGTCTTCGAGCGCGCCACGGGTGCAGTTTACTTGGCCGACTCCCTCTCTCGGTCTGCGCGTCGTGAACATCTCGGCCGTCGTAGCTCTTAACCAGAAGCGATGATGACGCCCCGACCAGTGGAATTTCGTCCTCACCAGCCGACTTGCTGTATGTCAGGAGTCCATGAGGACAGAACGGTTGGTTGTGTCTCGAAAGTGGTGGAAATTCTCCGGCGACGTCCTCCGAGCGGTTTGATTTGCGCTTGATCAAGCAGCGA
>NZ_JBPBBB010000085.1:2500-5084 GCF_050896375.1 Roseovarius tibetensis | reverse complement strand
AAGGGTGGCTTCACCGCGACTGGCGTCACGGTTTCAAAGCCTACCACCTATCCTGCACATCACAGTCCTGATGCCAGTGCGAAGCTGTAGTAAAGGTGCACGGGGTCTTTCCGTCTAACCGCGGGAAGCCTGCATCTTGACAGGCAATTCAATTTCGCTGAGTCGATGTTGGAGACAGCGGGGAAGTCGTTACGCCATTCGTGCAGGTCGGAACTTACCCGACAAGGAATTTCGCTACCTTAGGACCGTTATAGTTACGGCCGCCGTTTACCTGGGCTTCAATTCAAGGCTCTCACCTCTCCTTTTAACCTTCAGGCACCGGGCAGGCGTCAGACCCTATACGTCGTCTTGCGACTTCGCAGAGCCCTGTGTTTTTAGTAAACAGTCGCCACCCCCTGGTTTGTGCCCCCGGATCCAAGTTGCCTTGAACCCGGGCCTCCTTCTCGCGAACTTACGGAGGTATTTTGCCGAGTTCCTTCAACATCGTTCTCTCAAGCGCCTTGGTATGCTCTACCAGTCCACCTGTGTCGGTTTAGGGTACGATCTAGCGATGGAGCTATTTCCAGGAACTGCTAAGCGGCCCCTCCAATCCGATAAGGAGGAACAACCGTCGCAATCCGTCACTTCCATCTGGCCCGGGAATATTAACCCGGTTCCCATCGACTACGCCTTTCGGCCTCGCCTTAGGGGTCGGCTCACCCTGCTCAGATTAGCTTTAAGCAGGAACCCTTGGACTTTCGGCGAGAGTGTCTCTCACACTCTTTGTCGCTACTCATGTCATCATTCTCACTAGTGATCTCTCCACCGGATGGCTCACGCCCCGGCTTCATCGAAGATTTCCTGCCCTCCATGAGGCCCCGAGGGACCTCAGAGAGGATGGAAACCATGTCACACTACGCTCTGCTACCACGCCTTACGGCATCCGAAGCTTCGGCTCATGGCTTGAGCCCCGTTACATCTTCGCCGCAGGACAACTTGTTTAGACCAGTGAGCTGTTACGCTATCTTTAAAGGATGGCTGCTTCTAAGCCAACCTCCTGGTTGTTTTGGTCGTCCCACCTGCTTTCCCACTTAGCCATGAATTGGGGGCCTTAGCTGTCGGTCAGGGTTGTTTCCCTCTTGACGATGGACGTTAGCATCCACCGTCTGTCTGCCATCCAGTACTCCCCGGTATTCGGAGTTTGGTTAGGATCAGTAAGCCTGTGGGGCCCCATTACCCATCCAGTGCTCTACCCCCGGGGGTATTCAGATGACGCTCTACCTAAATAGATTTCGCAGAGAACCAGCTATCTCCGAGTTTGATTGGCCTTTCACCCCTAGGCACAACTCATCCCGACCTTTTTCAACAGGTGTGGGTTCGGACCTCCAGTACGTGTTACCGTACCTTCATCCTGGTCATGCCTAGATCACTCGGTTTCGGGTCTGATCCATCCAACTCGACGCCCTATTAAGACTCGCTTTCGCTGCGCCTACACCTAACGGCTTAAGCTTGCTGGATAGACCAAGTCGATGACCCATTATACAAAAGGTACGCCGTCACAAGACTGGACACTGATGACAATCAGTTGGTGGGGATCGACACACGGAAATAGACCGTTTCGAGCCCCGGGTTGTCGCTGTAGAGACCGGCATTCGAGCGGTGGTCCACACCCACGCCCATGCGCACGCCGCCGCGGTTCTCGTAGCCGAGTTCCACGCCCGATCGGAACACGATCGGACCGCCGAGATCGGCCCCGTCGCCTCGGGCGTAAAGCCCGGGCATCGCATGGAACTGGGCGTACCAGCGGTCGTTCGGCGTCGTGTAGGTCGTGGTGCTGCCAAGACCGACCCAGAGGCTGCCATCATTGGTGACCGATGCGCCATAGGTGGTCTGGAAGGGCCCCCATGCCGTGCCGGTCTGGCGTCTGACATGCAGCTCCTCGCCGATGCCGTCTTCCTGGAAGACGACCTCGCCCGCCGAGATCGCGGTGAACGCCTGGCGGTCGTTGCGCGCCAGGCACCCATTCTCGGGACAATGGGTCATGCCCATGTCGATCAGCCCCAGGACGAGGCCGACGACGGCGGCCGAGCCGTCCGTGAGAAATGCCAGATCCGACATGCGTCTCTCCATCGTTTTGGGACATCAGATATGTCCCGGATTGTCATTAGAGTCCAGTCAAGCTCCGACTGATTGTAGGCGTTCGGTTTCAGGTACTGTTTCACTCCCCTCGTCGGGGTGCTTTTCACCTTTCCCTCACGGTACTGGTTCACTATCGGTCAGTAAGGAGTACTTAGCCTTCGAAGGTGGTCCTCCGATCTTCAGACAGGATTTCACGTGTCCCGCCCTACTTGATACGTCCCGTCGAGCTTCCCATACGGGGCTGTCACCCGCTATGGCCATGCTTCCCAACATGTTCTGGTCACTCTCTGGGCTCGGCTGGTCCCCGTTCGCTCGCCGCTACTAGGGGAGTCGCTATTGCTGTCCTTTCCTCCGGGTACTTAGATGTTTCAGTTCCCCGGGTTTGCTCTTGAAGACCTATGTATTCAGTCCCCAAGTACCTGTTTGACCCGACTGGTGATAACCTTGCGGCTATCAACAATCGAGT
>NZ_JBPBBB010000084.1:0-5172 GCF_050896375.1 Roseovarius tibetensis | reverse complement strand
GATCAGACATGTCACCGCTCCGTTTTCGGTGCCGTGAACCACGCAGCGCACCTGAAATCAATGGGTCCAGAGCCTAGTCGGCGGGGTTTTTCCAGTAACCACCTTGCCGAGCTTGTCGACGGTTGTCTCTTGCCAGCTCATACGATCAACTCTTTCAAATTGCTGGAAATCACTTCTGCCAGTTCCACCGCTTCCGCATTCAGTCCGTCGATCTCGATGTGAATGTCGCGTAGGGCTTCTTCAAAATCGAAATCTTCGTCTTCTTCCTCTGGGGCCACGCCGACATAGCGACCAGGTGTTAAGCTCCACCCTTTGGCTTCCAACTCGTTGTGCCCAACCAGCTTGACCAACCCCTCAACGTTGCGGAATTCAGCATCTGGGAATCGTGTTTGCAGCCATTCCGACTGTGTATGAAAATACCGCGCGTTCTTCAGGTGTTCAGTGACTTCCTGTCGCGCCGCGTCCAATTCATATAGTCGTTTCTTACCCTCAGCAGGCTTTGTGCCGTCAGCCACGTCGGCCTGATGCACGCGGGTCGCCAGCTTGTAAAGGTGGTCTATCTCTTTGACTAAAGCCTTGGCCCGATCCGCCACCGGTTCGAAGGCCACGCTAGACGCTTTCAGCCCGTCATTGTCACGAGGGGCATTGTCCCAATGCGTGCCGCGCGCTTTCGTGGCACCGTCACTGAGCGCCCCGATATCCGCCATGACGGTAGTAGAAAGCTTTTGCAGTTCCTCATCACTGTGGGCGCTGGTCACAGCCTTCAAAGCCTTTTCAAACCCAGCAAAATCGCAGGCTTCCATCTGGGTGAAGGCCGTTTCCAGATACTCTTGAGCCAACGCCAGAAAACGATCGGTCTGGCCGCGATAGAGCCAGACAATGCTTGACAGGTTCTGCTGTTGCTCAGGCGTGAAATCATAAATTTTGCGCGTCACCTTGCGGTAGACGTTGCGCGCATCGATCATCAGCACCTTGTCTTTCAGGTGCGCGGGCTTGGCCTTGTCGAAGAACCACAACTCGCATGGAACAGTGCGCGTATAGAAGAAGTTGCCGCGAATGGCGATCATCACATCGACATCGCCGGTCTTGATCATCGCCTCGCGCACTTTCGCCTCGCCGCCCCCTGCCGAGGATGCCTGCGAAGACATCACGATACCGGCCCGTCCGGTGTCTGACAAGTAGGCGTGGAAGAAGGACATCCAGACATAGTTGCCGTTGGACACCTTCCCGCCCTTGTTCACGCCAGGCAAGCCGAATTCCAGTCGGTCGTCGTTCTTGATCTTCTCGGCGTCAATCTCATCCACGTTGAAGGGAGGGTTGGCCATAACGAAATCAAATGGTCCTTTGTCCTTATGCGGGTCTTCGTAGTAGGAAATCGCCTTGCTGATGTCGCCTTCAAGCCCGTGAACGGCGAGGTTCATCTTGGCGAGGCGGATCGTCGTCGGGTTTTTCTCCATCCCGTAGAAGGTCACGCGGTCGCTCGGGTTCGCATGCATTTTCTCGATAAAATGGGCGGACTGCACGAACATTCCGCCAGAGCCGCAAGCGGGATCGATGATCTTGCCGTGATCGGGTTCGATCACATTGACGATGGTCTGAACAATTGAGATCGGCGTGAAGAATTCGCCGCCATCGTGGGCTTTCTGGTCAGCGAATTGCGTCAGGAAGTATTCGTAGATGCGCCCGAACACGTCACCGTCTGCTTTTTGAAGCGCGGGATCATTGAAGGTACGCAAGAGCTGGCCAAGATCGTCGTCACCAAGTTCCTGGTATTCAGACTTAGGCAAAGCGCCATCAAGGGACTGGTAGTCAGCCTCGACGCTCTCCATCGCGGCGATGATCGCACCGGCACGATCCCCTCCATCAGGGATGGAGACCAGATGATCGAACTGCGCCTCAGGTTTCAGGAAAATCGAGCCGCGCTGCGAGAAGTCTTCTTTGGTGAGCGGGCGCGTGACGCCGCCGCGCGAAGGGAGCGATGCCTTGATGTTGTCTTGGACGCGCAGGAACCGGCTGTAGGCATGACGCAGAAAGATCAGCCCCATGACCGGCAGAAAGTATTCGTTGCTGGCAAAGTTGGAGTTTGCGCGCAGATGATCGGCCACTGACCAAAGCCGTTTCTCGATCTCGCCTACGTGTTCCATGTGCTGCACGCCTCTTTTCAGTGTTGTTTTTCCATCTCTTAGCAGATGGTTGTTGGCGCTTCATGCCTGTTACGCCGTACGTGAAGATATTTGTGCCACATCCGCCAACTGATTGAAAGTTTTTTGTCCATAAATTCAATGCGTTGAGTTAGCTGTCTGATTTCTGCATGTGCGGAGCGGATTTGGAACCGTCACCTACTGCCAACATCCGTCGTTTCTAGTGCCGCCTGTCTCAGAAAGGTTGGTCGTGATCCATCGTCGAAGAAATGTTGGCATCAATCCTTGTAGGGCTGATCAGGGATGCAAGGGGGGGGACACGCCCCTGCTCGATGGGTTGGGTTCAGGGCAAGGGTAGCGCGAAAGCTCCCTTCCATGGTCTCGATGAAGTCGTCTCCATGAAATGGTCTGGGGTCTTGGGGGCAGGAACGCCCGCCAAGTCGATGGGGTGCAGGGGAGCGCCGAAGGCTCCCTTGCGAGTGGGTTTCAAGGGGCGGCGATACGCCAATTGATCCATGGTTCGGTGCAGGTGGAGAGGGACGTCTCCAAGCCCTGCGAGTGGTTGACCGGCGATACGGTCTGTTGGCTCTGGAGCGGGCTCAATGCCCTAAAAGAGCCACGGGCTGGGGGATGCAACGGGGGCGCGCAGCGGCCCCCTTGCCAAGCGGTCAGTCTTAACGGCAAAATGTAGTACATTCAGACACTTGTATTACACGGGCGCAAAAAAGATGCGGGCTGGCGCAACTTTTTTATTGAAAACGCCCAGGCCGTAACCAACCCTATGAGTACAGCAGAACAATTTATCGAAGGATGGTGCCATGCGCTCGCAGCGGCCACCAAATCCGCTCGGCCACATGTTGGTCGGCGGCCTGATTACTGCTGTCACATGGCAGCTTGTGGTTCCGCTGGACTCGCATAGCGATCCGGTGACCGTATTCGCGTTCGGCTTTCTGTTCCTCGCGGGCGCGTTGACGTTTGGCATCGGCGTCCTTGATCTGTTGCGCCTCCTGCTGCTTATGGCTGCGCGCCGTAGAGCGGAGAAGCCGACCGGCCTCTTTGGCGTGGCTTCGTTTGCCGATCTGCGGGATTGCGCCGATTTTGGCCTGACCGATCCCGCTGGCCTGTTTCTCGGCATGCTGAAAGGCGTCCCGCTCTTCTTTCGCGGCAAAGCGCACCTGCTAACGGTCGCGCCCGCCCGTCAGGGCAAGGGCATCGCTGTCGTCATTGCGAACCTGCTGCATTTCTATGGCTCGGTCTTTGTCACCGATCCCAAAGGCGAACTGGCCGCGATCACGGCGCGCGTCCGGCGGGTCATTTTTCGCCAGCTTGTGATATTCATGAATCTTGGCCGTCTGCACGGGCTTTCGTCGCACTGCTACAACCCGTTCCAGCCCGTCATCGACATTTTTGCCGATCCGCGCCGCCATCACGAGCTTGGCGATGCGGTGCGCGGCATTGTTCTGCAACTTGTCCCCGAACCCGCTGGTGGGGACAAGAACCAGTATTTTCGCGATGGGGCGCGCAATCTGCTCGAAGGGCTGATCCTGTTTCTGGTCACGCGCGGCAGGCCGGAGCGCTGCACGCTGCCAGAGCTGTGGAGGATCGTCAAAAACACTCGCCGCCTCGAACTGACCTTCGAGGAAATGGCGCAGTCTGATGCACTCGACGGTGTGGTTGCGGATTACGGTGAAGAGTTTCTGTACCAGATCGAGGATGGCGCGCGTCAGTTCTCCGACTTTCGCACGGGCGTCTCGAATGCCCTCCAGATTTTCCGTCCTGGTGGCCCTCTCGCTGAATCCGTTTCGAAATCGGATTTCCGCTTCGAAGACCTCAAAGCCAAAGGCACGACAATCTACGTCATGATCCCCGCCGAACACATCGCGGCTTACAAGCCATGGCTGGGCCTGATCACGCAGCAGGCCATCAATGCCGTCGCCAGAGAGAAAGGCGAGCAAGAGGTTCTGCTTCTTCTGGATGAGTTCGCCAATCTGGGGCGGCTCGCGGGGCTCGCGGAAGCGCTCACGCTTTTGCCAGGCTATGGCGTGCGGGTCTGGGCCATCGTGCAGGACCTTTCGCAGCTCGTGCAAGTCTATGGGCGCGAGACCGCGAACATCATCATGAGTCAGGCCGAAGTGAAGCAGTTCTTCGCCGTGCAGGACTTCGATCTTGCGCAGCGGCTCGCGCGCCTACTCGGCGAGCGCTCGATCATCACGCGCAGCTACAATCTCGGCCAGCGCGCCGAAGACGAGATCGGCGTCAGCGCGTCCGAGCGCGGCGTGCCGCTGATGCTGCCGCAAGAGATCATGGCGCTGCCAGGAGATCAGCAACTCCTGTTGGTCAAGAACGCGCCGCCGATCCGCGCCGAGAAGGTGCCGTACTGGAACGTCGCACCATGGCGCGATTGGGCCGATCCGAACCCGATGGAAGGCGATCACCCGCGCAGCGGCAAGCCCACCTTCCGCCTCCGCTACTCCGGCACAGGGAGCAAGTCATGAACAAGATCAAAGTCGAAGTCGTCAGACGGAAAGCGCCGCGTCCGCGCAAGCGCACGGCGGAACCGTCGAAGCGCCAGACAACCCTTGAGGGGCGGCGCAGCAGAGGTGACCGCATCTTTAGCGTGCTGCACTGGCTACTGCGGCGGAGCGTAGCCGCATGGCTATGCGCTGCCGCGCTCGCTGTGACCGTAACCTACGGCACGCCGCATGTGCTGGTGACTTATCGCTGCATCGACGGCGGGCGCTGCTTTGAATGCCGGTATTTCGGCGTTCAGGGAATGCGGGAGCAATTGGGTGCGCAATGGACCTGCCCCGTCTTCGTGATGATGCCCTTGGATTGGGCGCCGATCATCAGAAAACTCAAGAGTGGATAAACGCCGAAGGAAGAAAGGATAAGAGAATGACGTTTTCAGAACTCAAGAAGCATTGGCTCGATGGCGAACCCCGCGTCGAGCGGGATGAATCGCCCCGGATTTACCGGAGACCTATAGCTTCATTTCACGCGACCATATCGAGCACGTCGCGCTGTGCATAGA
>NZ_JBPBBB010000083.1:0-5277 GCF_050896375.1 Roseovarius tibetensis | reverse complement strand
GTCTGGTCCATCAGGGCATCCTGTGTCATGCCGAAACTCCGGTCTCGTCGAACGCGAACCGCATCCGCCGCCGGGGCGGCAGGTCGGTCTCCGTGGCGGACGGGTCCGCGTGGGTCCAGACATAGGGATCCGAGGTCTCGCAGGCCCTGTCATCGGCGTCCGCCACCGCGACATCCGGGGCCTCGGGTATGGACTCTTCGGTCTTGGGGGTCTGTTCAGCGCCCGCGCCCTCTGCCTCCGCCTCGGCTTCAGCCTGACGCGCCATTTCCTCGACATGGGCGGTCATGCCCCGGCCCACCTGATAGGCGGTCTGAAGGTTCTCGATCACCGTGGCACTGTCGGTGAAATCCTCGCCGTAATCCACCAGCCCGTCGACATTGGCCAGGACCGGATTGCTGCGCCACAGGCGTCGCAGCGCGCGCCGGCGTAACCGGTCGGGCACCGCCTTCGACATGAAGGCACTGAAATCGTCGCCGGACTGCATCGCGTCGGGATCGGGCAGACCCAGATCCTCGCACAGTTCCGCGTCCGTCTTGTCGGCCAGATCCGTCTCACGCGCCGCGATCTCTGCCTCGCGCGCCTGCGCCTCGGCTTCGGCCGCGACCTGTGCACGGCGGCGTGACCAGAAATCCCTGCCCCGGCTCATTGCAGTCGCCCCCGTCTCGCCGCGCCGGGGGCGCGGTAGACATCGCTTAGCTGGGGAATGCGCGGATCGCCGATGCCGTCCTGCGCGTCGCCGATGACATGCGTATCGCGGCGGCGCTTCTTGAACGTCTCATGCGCGTGATGCGCGTCGACGAAATCGCGTACCCAGGCGATCAGCCCCTCGGTCATCGGCACCTTTTCGACGATTTCTTCGCCGGTATCGGCGTAATCCTGCGCCTCGAACGGCGAGGCCGTGACCAGCACGACATCAAGTGGCGCGTCAGTCCCGTGCGCCCTGCCTAAATCGCGCATCACGACATAGACGCACGGCACCTTCGCGGAAAGGCCCTGCAGATAGGCCTCGGTCTGCGTGTGGTGCAAGAGCAGGGGCATGGTCGCGGCGTGGTATTCCACCGCCTTGCCGTCGCGGCGCAGTTCGTGCCACGCGGCGTCGGGGGCCCCCGGCAGGACGGCGACGGCACGCCATGTCCACGACGCCCACCGGGTCACACCGGGGGATTTGCGGATCACGACACCAAGGGGCATCGTCGCTTCTTTGTCGTGTGCAACGGTCAAGCGTCTATCAACCCTGATCTGACTGCATACCATTGTGGTCCATTTTAGTGACCAAAACAACGTAATTTTTTCAGCGTGCGATCCGGTGCGGCCAAGAAACAAGGATACTGCACCCGCGATCCATCCAAGCCCGCGCAAGGCAACGGAAATCCGGCTGCGCGCCAGATGTCATGCCGCAAAGCAGCAACATATCTCGTCGCTTTCCAACAGAATCAATCGGGATTGCGACCCGTCCCGGCAGGCACCGCAGCGTGATCTGGTAAGGTCGAATGACGGTTTACGTGCCCGTGCAATCGGGTCTAATGTTCAGCTGCTGTACGATGGTGCCGCCGTCGTGTTGCCGCGACCAAATCCCGGAGTGTCCATGTCCCGAACCCTGCTGTTATGCGACTGCGCCGCGTCCCAGAGTATCGACGCCGACGCGCTTGAGACGGCCACGGGGCTGCGCTGTTCGCGGATGCACAGCGCGCTTTGTACCGACGAGATCGGCGCGGCGGCCAAGGCGATCGAAACGGGCGAGGCGATCATCTGTTGCGGACAGGAGACCCGAACCTTCGAGGATCTCGCGGCCGAACTGGGTGCCGACAGCCCCGCCTGTATCGACCTGCGTGACCGCGCCGGATGGTCCGACGACCCCGCATCAAAGCATCCGAAGATGGCCGCGCTGCTGGCCGAGGCCAGCCTGCCGGTGCCGTCCGAAAAGACGCGGGACGTGATTTCGGAAGGGCTGTGCCTGATCATCGGTGCGGCGGACGCGGCCCTGCCCGCCGCCGAAAAGCTGGCACCGACGCTTGGCGTCACGGTGCTGCTGACCGATGACGGCGACCCGCCCGAAAGCCGCGCCTACGACGCGATCCGGGGGCGGATCGTGCAGGCCACGGGCGCGCTTGGCGGGTTCGATCTGCGTCTGGATGCGCTGCAACAGGTCAATCCCGCCGGGCGCGGCCCCCTGCGCTGGACCGCACCGCGCGATGGCGGGCAGACGCAGTGCGACATCATACTCGACCTGTCGGGCGGCACGCCGATGTTTCCCGCGCCGCAAAAGCGCGAAGGCTACCTGCGTGCCGATCCGGGCAGCCTGCCGGCGGTCGCAGACGCGGTGTTCGAGGCGGCACAGCTGATCGGCACGTTCGAAAAGCCGCTTTACGTCGCGCTGGAGCCGCATCTTTGCGCACATTCCCGCGCCGGGCAGACCGGGTGCAGCAAGTGCCTCGACATCTGTCCGACCGGGGCGATCGTTCCCGACGGCGATCATGTCAGTGTCGACCCGATGATCTGCGCGGGCTGCGGGGCCTGTGCCGCGGTGTGCCCGTCGGGCGCGATCAGCTATGACGCCCCGCCCCCGGACATGACCTTCCGCCGCATCCAGACGCTGGCCTCGGCCTATCTGCGCGCGGGCGGGACCACACCGCGGCTGCTGGTGCATGACGCGGATTTTGGCGCCGAGATGATCCGGCTGGCCGCGCGCCACGGCGCCGGGCTGCCCGCCGACGTGATCCCGCTGGAGGTGGCAGCATTATCGGGTTTCGGCCATGCCGAGATCCTTGCCGCGCTCGCCTCGGGGTTCGGGGCGGTGCAGATCCTGCTGGCACCGCGCACCGAGCGGGACGCGTTGGACCGAGAGGTGCCCTTGGCCCGCGCAATGGCCGGTGGCGCACCCGTCGAAATGCTGGACCCCGAAGAGCCCGACGCGCTTTGCGCCGCGCTTTACGATACGACGCCGGCACGGGGCGTGGCCGAGCCCGTGCTGCCGATGGGCAGCCGCCGCCAGGTGACGCGCCTTGCCGCAAAGGCGCTGACACCCGGCGACGAGACGCTGCCCCTGCCCGACGGCGCCCCCTACGGAACCGTGCGTGTCGATACCGAGGCCTGCACGCTGTGCCTGTCTTGTGTGTCGCTGTGCCCGTCGGGCGCGCTGATGGATAATGCCGATCTGCCGCAACTGCGCTTTCAGGAGGATGCCTGCCTGCAATGCGGCATCTGTGCCACGATCTGCCCCGAAAGCGCGATCACGCTGGAGCCGCGCATGACACTGGCCGACAGCGCCATGAGCCAGATCGTGCTGCACGAGGAAGAGCCGTGCGCCTGCATCGAATGCGGCGCGCTTTTCGGATCGAAATCGACGATTGACCGGATACTGGAAAAACTGGCCGGCAAACATTCGATGTTCGCCACATCCGAAGCCGCCCGCACGATCCAGATGTGCGAGGATTGCAGGATCAACGCGCAGTTCAAGTCGTCGGACAATCCGTTTGCCGCCGGGGACCGTCCCCGCGTGCGAACAACCGAGGATTACCTGAGCGGCCGCAAGGACCACTGAAGGCGACATGCCGGCGCCGGAACGTTCGCCGACGATTGCGATGAAACAAGGGAGGATCCCATGACCGAAGAGTTCAACATGTCGATGCGCAAGTTCCTCAAGCAGGTGGGCGTCACCTCGCAGCAGGCGATCGAGGAAGGCCTGCGCGAGAAAGGCGCCACAGCCGGTCAGGAATTCGAGGCCAGGGTGGTGCTGACCGTCGAGGGGCTGGATGTCGAACACGTGGTCACCGGCACCATCAAGGGACAGGACTGACGTGGCACTGACGAGGGACGCGGTCCTCGCGGCACTGAAGGACATCACCGATCCGGTGAGCGGGTCCGATATCGTGGCCGCCGGCGTCACCCGCGCGCTGTCGGTCGAGGACGGCGCGGTACGCTTCGTGCTGGAGATCGATCCGTCAAGGGCCGAGGCGTACAACCCCGTCCGCGACGCCGCCGAGGCGGCGGTCAAGGCGCTGCCGGGGGCCGGGACCGTGTCGGTCGTGCTGACGGGGCATGCCGCGAAGGCACCACCCGATCTCAAGAGCTCGAAACCGTCCGAGCCGAAAGGCCCCGAGCGGGTGCCCGGCGTCGATCACCTGATCGCTATCGCGAGCGGAAAGGGCGGGGTCGGCAAGTCCACGGTATCGGCCAACCTTGCCTGCGCGCTCGCCGCCGAGGGGCGGCGCGTGGGGCTGCTGGACGCGGATGTCTACGGGCCGTCGCAGCCTAGGATGCTGGGCGTGTCGGGCCGCCCGGCCAGCCCCGACGGCAAGACCATCCTGCCGATGCGCAATCACGGCGTCACGATGATGTCGATCGGGTTGATGACCAACGAGGATCAGGCCGTCGTCTGGCGCGGGCCAATGCTGATGGGGGCGCTGCAGCAGATGCTGATGCAGGTACAATGGGGCGCGCTCGATTGCCTGCTCGTCGATCTGCCACCCGGCACCGGCGACGTGTCGATGACGCTGGCGCAGAAGGCGCAGGTGGACGGTGCGATCATCGTGTCGACCCCGCAGGACGTGGCGCTGCTGGACGCGCGCAAGGGGATCGACATGTTCAACCAGTTGCACGTGCCCGTGCTGGGCATGATCGAGAACATGTCGACGCATATCTGTTCGAATTGCGGGCATGAGGAACACATCTTTGGCCATGGCGGCGTGCAGGCCGAGGCCGCCAAGCTGGGCGTGCCGCTGCTGGCCGAGATCCCGCTGCATCTCGATATCCGTCTGGCCTCGGATGGCGGCGCGCCGATCGTGGTGTCGAAACCCGACAGCCCGCAGGCGCAGGCCTTTCGCGACGTGGCGCGCCAGATGATCGCGCAAGGCGTGGCATGAACGATCCCAGCTTTCCCCCGCTGTTGTCCGGGCATGCGGTGACGGGCGCCACCCATCCGTTCGACGCGGCGCGCAGCATGGCCGCATCGGGCTGCGACGCCGGGCTGATCGTGCACAACATCACCGCCGACCGGCTGATGGCGGCGCTGGTAATGGCGCCCGAGGTGCCGCTGGAGGACGCAATGGCGATGCTGCCGGCCTGCGGGATCGGGTTCCAGAACGCCCTGGGCGCGCTCGCCCCGCCCGAGGTCGCCGTGCATCTCGAGTGGGATGGCGGGCTGCGGATCAACGGCGCGTCCTGCGGGCGGCTGCGCGTCGCCGCGGATGGCACCGATCCAGCGACGATTCCGGGCTGGCTGGTGGTCGGCCTCGACCTGCCACTGATGCAGCTTACCAGTAACCCCGGCGACACACC
>NZ_JBPBBB010000082.1:0-5344 GCF_050896375.1 Roseovarius tibetensis | reverse complement strand
GGGAAGGGCGTGATCTTCGGCTCGGCGAACTCGAACTCGGTGCCGCGCAGGTTGGGGTCTATGAAACGTCCGCACATGGACGAAAGATGACGGGTCCTGTGCCGATTCTACAAGCTGCAGAGATGGTGAAAGGGGGTGTGTTGTCTTGTTTGGACCGTTTGGGTGGGCAGGCACTGCGAGTTATCTGCCCAGCTCGACTCGTCGGCTCAGAAAGTGTCCAACATGAGACGGAGCAGTGCTCCGAAAAAGTGTTCCGGAGGCGCATGCTGACGCCCGCGTAAGTCATTGAAACTTATGTGATATGATGCCTTGGCTGGGGTGGTAGGATTCGAACCTACGGTACACAGTACCAAAAACTGCTGCCTTACCACTTGGCTACACCCCAACGTGCGCCGCTCATTACTCTGGACCCTCGTTCGGTTCAAGAGCCGTGTGGAAAATATTTGCGTATCCGGCCCTGCGCAGCCGCCTCAATCGAATATCTCGTTCCCGTCGATGCCCCAAAGCGCGCTTTTCACGGTCCAGCCGTCGTAGCCGTTCGTCGAAAGCGCGCACCACGTCACACCGCATTCGCTTAGCCGTGCGACCACGCCCTGTTCAAGACGGGCGACCACCATGGCCTCGGGATCGGGGCGCGCGCGCATGTCGAGCATCTTGACTGTCACGAGGGCCGTGCGCGCGCCCGACAAGAGCGTGTAATGCACCCAGCCCCCGGCCCCGTCATGGTCCTGCACACGGCGCCAGTGACCATATTCGGCGGTGACACGCAGGGGCATTCCGCGGCGCTTGAACACCCAGTCGATCCGATGGGTCAGACTTGGACCGCGGCGGATGTTGGCCTCTGACGCCTTCAGCGACACATAGCGGGGCAGCGGCAGGTTGGTGACCGGGCCGCGATCCTGCGCCGCAGCGAAGAGCGGCCAGGTCAGAAGCGCCAGCGCTGCGAGGCCCCGCCATCTCGTCACTTTCATCAGATTCCCGCCCGTCCGCTTGCACGGGGTTCTTGTGCCCCGCCCGTTCTTGCGCCACCTTGCCAGCAAGCTGCGTTGAATGAAAGCGTGAGGAGGGATTTCATGCCATCTGCCCGTCTGAATGTGGTCGTGACGCGACGCCTGCCCGAACCGGTCGAGACGCGGATGCGCGAACTCTTCGATGTCACTCTGCGCGGCGACGATACGCCGATGACGCGCGAAGAGCTGACACGCGCGGTGCGCGAGGCGGATGTGCTGGTGCCGACGCTGACGGATCGGATCGACGCGGGCCTGATCGCGCAGGCCGGGGATCAGCTGAAGCTTATCGCGAATTACGGTGCGGGTGTCGATCACATCGACGTCGACACGGCGCGGCAGCACGGCATCCTTGTATCGAACACACCCGGCGTACTGACCGATGACACCGCCGACATGGCCATGGCGCTGATCCTCGCGGTGACGCGCCGCCTGCCCGAGGGGCTGGCGCAGATGCAGTCGGGCGACTGGCAGGGCTGGTCGCCCACGGCGCTACTGGGCGGGCGTGTGGCCGGGCGCCGCCTGGGCATCCTCGGGATGGGTCGGATCGGGCAGGCCGTGGCGCGGCGGGCAGCGGCGTTCGGCATGCAGGTGCATTATCACAATCGGCGCCGGCTGCATTGCGATGTCGAGGACGACCTGCAGGCCAGCTACTGGGAAAGCCTCGATCAGATGGTGGCGCGCATGGATGTCCTCAGCATCAACTGCCCGCATACCCCGTCGACCTTTCACCTGATGAACGCGCGGCGGCTGAAGCTGATGAAGCCCGAGGCGGTGATCGTGAACACCTCTCGCGGCGAGGTGATCGACGAGAACGCCCTGACGCGCATGTTGCGCGCGGGCGATCTGGCGGGGGCCGGCCTTGACGTCTACGAGCATGGCACAGAGATCAATCCGCGTCTGCGCGAACTGCCCAATGTCGTGCTCTTGCCGCATATGGGATCGGCCACGGTCGAGGGGCGGATCGAGATGGGCGAAAAGGTCATCATCAACATAAAGACCTATGATGACGGGCATCGTCCGCCCGATCAGGTCGTCCCGTCCATGCTGTGACGACGCCTTGAGTCAAACCGCGCCATTCGAGATTTTCTGTGTCGCTCCGCCGGGGCTGGAGGATGTGCTGGCCGCCGAGGCCCGCGCTGCGGGATTCGGCCCGGTGGCCACCGATCGCGGCGGCGTCAGTTTTCCGGGGACCTGGCCGGACGTGATGCGTGCCAATCTGGTTCTGCGCGGTGCCGGGCGGGTGCTGGCCCGCATTGGCGGGTTCCGTGCCATGCATCTTGCGCAGCTCGACAAGCGGGCGCGCAAATTCGATTGGTCGGCACATCTGCGTGCTGACGTCCCGTTGCGGGTCGAGGTGACCTGCCGCAAGTCGAAGATCTATCACGCGGGCGCGGCAAAAGAGCGGATCGTCACGGCGATCACCGAAAGCCTTGGCGCACCTGTCACCGATGATGCGCCGCTGCGCCTGATGGCGCGGATCGAGGATGATCTGGTCACGTTCAGCCTTGATACCTCTGGCGAACCGCTGCACCGCCGCGGCTACAAGGAAGCCGTCGGCAAGGCCCCGCTGCGCGAAACACTGGCCGCGCTTTTCCTGCGGCACTGCGGCTATGACGGAACCGAGCCGGTGGTCGATCCGATGTGCGGATCGGGCACGTTCGTGATCGAGGCGGCAGAAATCGCCGCGGGGCTGAATCCCGGACGGGCGCGACCCTTCGCCTTCGAGGATCTGGCCGGCTTTGATGCAGAGGCGTGGGCCGCGCTTGGCCACACGGCCACGCCGCACGGGCTGCCGCAGCAGTTCATCGGCTACGATCGTGATGCGGGCGCGGTACGGATGGCCGGCCAGAACGCGAACCGTGCCGGGGTGGGCGATCTGACCCGCTTTGCCTGTCAGCCGATCTCCGATCTCGTCCGGCCCGACGGCCCGCCGGGCCTGGTGATGGTCAACCCGCCTTACGGCGCCCGAATCGGCAATCGAAAGCTGCTGTTCGGGCTTTACGCGCGCCTCGGCGAGGTTTTGCGGCGCGAGATGCGCGGCTGGCGCGTCGGGCTGGTGACCAGCGATGGCGGGTTGGCGAAAACCACCGGCCTGCCTTTCTTGCCAGCAGGGCCGTCCGTGGCGCATGGTGGGCTGAAGGTGACGCTATGGCGCACCGATCCGCTATAGGGAGGATACGCGATGCGCGGTTTCGGTCTGGTACTCTGGCTAAGCCTCATGGGTCCGGTTCAAGCACAGGACGCCGCCGATCGTGTCGCCCCGGAACAGCCCGGCGCAGGAATGCTGGATGTACCGGCCATGCTCACGGCCTCGGCAGAGGCCAAGGCGGCGGGGCGGTCGGTCGAGGCGACGGACTGGATGATCGCCGCGGCGAATCCCCTTGCGGTCGCAGCGGGATCACGGGTGCTGGCGCAAGGCGGCACGGCCGCGGATGCGATGGTCGCAGTGCAGGCGGTGCTGGGGCTGGTAGAGCCGCAAAGCTCTGGCCTTGGCGGTGGTGCGTTCCTGCTATGGCACGATGCCGCCTCTGGTGAGATCACCACGCTGGACGGGCGCGAGACCGCACCGCTGGCCGCCACGCCGCGATTGTTGCAGGACGCGCAGGGCCAACCGCTCGATTTCTTTGATGCGGTGATCGGCGGGCGGTCCGTCGGCGTGCCGGGTGTGCCGGCCCTGCTGGCAGAGGCCCATTCCCGTTGGGGGCGCAGCGACTGGCCCGGCCTTTTCACCGATGCGATCCGGCTTGCCGAGGATGGGTTCGTTGTCAGTCCGCGGCTGGCCACCCTGGTTGCGCAGGATGCCGAACGCCTTGCGCGGTACGCCGACACACGTTCGTATTTCCTGCCCGACGGGCAGCCGGTGCAGGCGGGCGACACCCTGCGCAATCCAGCCTATGCGCGGACCCTGCGCGTGCTGGCCGAAGACGGCGCGCAGGCATTCTACACCGGAGAGATTGCCGCCGATATTGCCGCGCGCGTTCAAAATGTGCGCGACAATCCCGGCCTGCTGAATGAGACGGATCTCGCGATCTACAGCGTCAGGGACCGACCCGCCGTTTGCGCTCCGTACCGTGCTCTGGAGGTTTGCGGCATGGGGCCGCCGTCGTCGGGGGGCGTGACGGTTGCGCAGATCCTGGGGTTGCTGGCGCCATTCGATCTGGCGCAGATAGGATCCGACGACCCCGAGGCCTGGCGCTTGATCGGCGATGCGAGCCGTCTGGCCTTCGCGGATCGTGGGCGCTTTTTGGCGGATCGTGATTTCGTGCCCGTGCCGGTCACCGGCCTGCTTGCGCCGGAATATCTGCGGTCGCGTTCGGCGCTTCTGCGCCGCGAAGACGCCTTGCCCGAGGTGGCGCCGGGCGAACCGGAGTTCGAGCACGCGCTGGATTGGGGGCAGGGCTGGTCGGCTGAAAGGCCATCGACATCGCACATCTCGATCACTGATCAATATGGCAACGCACTCAGCATGACGTCGAGCATCGAAAACGGGTTTGGCGCGCGGCTCATGGTGCGGGGGTTCCTGCTGAACAATCAGCTGACCGATTTTTCCTTTGCGAGCCATGCGGACGGGCGTCCGATCGCCAACGCCGTTGCCCCCGGCAAGCGACCCCGGTCCTCGATGGCCCCGACCATCGTGCGGCGCGACGCGCAGCCCGTGCTGGTCCTTGGCAGTCCGGGTGGCAGCCGTATCATCGGGTATGTCGCGAAAACGATAATCGCCTGGGCCGATTGGGGGATGGACCCCCAACGTGCGGTCAGCTTGCCGCATTTGGTGAATCGCTTCGGGCGGTATGACGTGGAGCCCGGAGCGCACCGCCTTGCGCAGCAGATGCGCGGTTTGGGGTATGATGTCAGCATGACGGCCCAGACGTCGGGATTGCACGTGATTGAGATCGGGCAGGGATTGCGTGGCGGTGCGGACCCGCGTCGCGAAGGCCTCGCATACGGCAAGTGAGATGCGCTGGCACCCTGCCGGAAGGCACACAGGCGCGTGGTCCGCGGGACCTGCGGCGGCTTCGGCCAGATGGAAAAGGGGTCACGCCGCAAAAAAATCGATCGAAAATCGGAAAACTTCATTTTTCTGTAAAAAACGTCTTGCGTCTTTTGCGCAGTAACCTTAGAAGCCTTTTCACCGGCGGCGCTGAGGTGTTGTTGGTAGGTTTAGCGGCGGGCGACGCGAAGGTTTGTTTGCTGCGACTTTGACGACTTTGGGGTTTGATTGGCGGGTTGCGCTAAGGATTGGCGCTTCCGGTTGATTTTGTCTCTGCGCTCTTTGAAAATTTGTAATCTGAAGAGATATGTGGGCGGTTTGGTTCGTTTCGATGGATCAACGT
>NZ_JBPBBB010000081.1:0-5551 GCF_050896375.1 Roseovarius tibetensis | reverse complement strand
TCGCTGCTTGATCAAGCGCAAATCAAACCGCTCGGAGGACGTCGCCGGAGAATTTCCACCACTTTCGAGACACAACCGTCCCAAGCGGCATGACAGGCTGTGCCGGAGTGTCCCTTGCTGCTGGGGCCATTCCGGCGCCGCGCGCAAGCGCTACGTCCGTCACCGTGCCCGGCGATGTTCGGGTGCGCCCCTCGTCCGTTGTCCCCCCGACCGCTATCGCGGCGCCTGCAAGATCGCTGCTGTGCCCGTGCGGCGAGGCGCCGACCGCAGAGGTCCCCGTCGGCTCTGCCCGATCCGGCACCGGGGGGGGCTCTGTCGCCATGACCTTGCGATCTGACCCGTCTGTCTCGCCGGGCGCGGTCCGCGCTGAAGACGACACGGATGGCGGCACGTGATGGGTCGCGTCGGCGTTGATGTCTTGTCCTGCGTCATGTCCCGGTCTGGGATAGCTCGCGAGATCGGTCGCGGGCATGTTTCTTTCGTCGATGTCCCGATCAGTATCCGGACCGGCTGTCTCGCCCTCGGGCGTCTCGGAGGGTGTCCCGTCCTGCGGTTCTGCCGGTTGCGGTGACGCGGGGTCGCGCCTCCCGGCCGGCCCCGACCCACCGGCGGAGGCGTCAAAGACCGTGCCGAACGACCTTGACCCCGGTTCGCCGGGTGTCACTGGCGGCCGGCCCCTGTCGGCCGTGTCCTGACGCAGGATCGCGGGCGTGGTGTCGGCCGATGTGCTGAGATGCGGCATGCTGATGCTCCGGGGTTCGCTGTGCGTGGCCCCATCATGGCAACAACCGGTTACTGATTCTTTACCGCTTTGCTGTCTGATGCGGCTTACTATCATCAATCCGAGGTAATCCCGTGACAGATCTTTCACCACTTCACCCGGTTGCCGCCCCCCGGCCTACGGCACAGGCCAACCCCGAACTGCGCGCCGTCGCCGAAAGGCTCGAGGCGAACTTTCTGGCCGAAATGCTCAAATCGGCCGGGGTCGGCGAGCAGGATAACAGTTTCAGCGGCAGTCCCGGCGAATCGCAATTCGCGTCGTTCCACCGAGAGGCCCTCGCACGTGAAATGGTGCAGAGTGGCGGCATCGGGCTCGCTGATATCTTCCAGGCGGCATTGAAGGAAAAGACCAATGACAGATGAAACCGAAGATCTGATGATCGCGCGACTCGACGCGCTTCTCGATGACGAACGCGCCGCCCTGCTCAGCGGTGATCTGGGACGGATCGCCGCCGGGGTAGAGGAAAAGGAACGACTGATCGACGCGCTCAACGCCGTCGGGGGCAGACAGCAAGACCTGGGCACCCTGCAGGCCAAGCTGGTGCGCAATCGGGGCCTTCTCGACGGCGCGCTTCAGGGCATCCGATCCGTCGCGGCGCGCATGGCGACCTATCGCCAGATACGCAAATCGATGGAAACCTACGACCGGCAAGGGCGCAAGCACACGATCCCCGGAGACGTGGCGCATACTGTTCAGAAACGCGCGTGACGGTTTGACTCAAATGCCATGGAAATCACCGGGTGGGCTTAGTTTTGCATTAGGGATTGGCAGCGCATGGTGCCCCTGCATCCACGCAAGGATGGCGCGATCCGGGCCCTGGGGGCGGGACGCATCGGTCAGAATGACGGCACAACCGACTTCGGTCGGGACTGACACCTATCAACGGCGCGAAGCGCCACATGCAAAAGGAAAACGCTATGTCCAGCATTCTGACGAACAACAGCGCGATGGTCGCGCTGCAAACCCTGCAATCGGTCAACTCCAACCTGGCCAAGACCCAGGACATGATCTCGACCGGCAAGAACGTCGCCTCGGCCAAGGATAACGCCGCGATTTTTTCCATCTCGAAGGTGATGGAGTCCGACGTCAAGGGCTTCAAGGCCATCTCTGACAGCCTCTCGCTGGGTGAATCGACTGTGGCCGTCGGGCGTCAGGCTGCAGAGGCGGTCACCGACCTGTTGACGGAAATGAAAGGCAAGATCGTCGCGGCCCAGGAGGAAAACGTCGATCGCGGCAAGATCCAGACCGATATCGAGGCACTGACCAAGCAGATCGGCTCGGTCGTGGGCGCGGCGCAGTTCAACGGGCTCAACCTGCTGTCCAACAGCGATACGGCGCTCGGGTCCAGCAAGGTCGATATCCTGTCTTCGCTGGACCGTGCATCCGATGGCACCGTGACCGACAAGGCTATCACCGTTCAGAAACAGGATCTTGGCACGCAGGAATTGACTGCGGGAACCACCGGAACCGATGTCGGCGAAACCACGGCGGCGCTGGCCGATGGCACCTCCGGTCTTTTTGCAACTTTCGTGAATGCCACAGCCGGTGATGCGACCGGACAAATCGGTGGCGGCATGACATTCACGGCGCAGAGCGCGGCGGCCGGCCTCTCCGAAGTCGCGGTCGTGGCGAAGGATGGAGACACGCTCGAAGACATCACGGCTCAAATGGTCACCCGGCTGAACGAACAAGCGGTCGAAGAGGGTATCAACCTGACCTTCGCAGCGGGAACCAATGCCGGCGAGATTGACGTGACCAACGATACCGGCCTTGGTCTGGCCATTGCTGCAAGCGATGCATCGCAGGATGATGGCAGCAACCAGGACGGCGTCGCCGCTGGTGGTCTGGCGGCCTTGGCCACGCTTGATGTAAGCACGTCCGAGGGTGCCACCGCTGCGCTTGACGCGATCGAGGGTCTGACCCAGACCGCGATTGGTGCCGCCGCCACGTTCGGCTCCGCCCAGGGCCGCATCGAGATCCAGAATGATTTCATGGGCAAGCTGACCGATGCGCTCACCTCGGGGATCGGCTCTCTGGTCGATGCCAATATGGAAGAGGCATCGGCGCGTTTGCAGGCGCTGCAGGTGCAGCAGCAGTTGGCGACGCAGTCGCTCTCGATCGCCAACCAGGCGCCGCAAGCCCTGCTGTCACTCTTCCGCGGCTAATTCGGTCAGGGGCGCCAATCTGGCGCCCCTGAGCATCGGCTTGAATTCCCCACGACATTTCTGGAAAGGATAACACGTGAACGCGATCCTGCAGGCACAAACGGCTTACGGTGCACAGGGCGGACCTGTCCGTACGCCGCGCGCCGTGGAATACGATACCTTCGCGCGGGTGACCCATCGGCTCAAATCCGCAGTCGAGAACCGTCATGCACCGGCAGCTCTCGCCACGGCGGTTCACGACAACCGGCGGCTCTGGACGATCCTTGCCGCGGACGTCGCCGATGCGGCCAATCCATTGCCCAAGGATCTGCGCGCGCAAATTGTCTATCTGGCCGAGTTCACGCGACAGCACAGCGGCAAGGTCTTGCGGGACGGTGCGGATATCACCCCTCTGATCGACATCAACACCGCCATGATGCGCGGTCTGAGCGACAGCCGGGCAGACGGATGAGCGGTCTTGTCCTGAAGCTCGGCCCAAGGGAGCGGGTCCTGATAAATGGAGCCGTGATCGAGAACGGCGAGCGCCGATCAAGCCTGTTGGTGAGGACTCCGAACGCCAACATCCTGCGCCTGCGCGATGCCATTCATCCCGATGAGGCAACCACGCCGGTGCGACGTGTCTGCTATAACGCGCAACTGGTTCTGACGGGCGACAGTGACCCGGATGTGGTGCGTCCGCGGCTTCTGCGCCAGATCGAAGAACTCAGCCAGGTGCTGCGCGATCCCGACAGCCGCGCCCTGCTGGCGCGCGCGACCCAGGATCTGCTGACAGATCAGCATTACCAATGCCTCAAGGCTCTTCGCGCGCTCTTGCCGCGCGAAGAGCGGCTGATGGCCCATGGACGTCCATCATGACGTTTCAGCCTGTTCTTGCGTCTGGTGGTCTGTCCGGCTGGGCCTTGCTGACCCGGACGATGGATCGTCAGACGGATCTCTTCAACCAGTCGCCCAAGATCGTGCGGGACACGGAATATTTTGAAACAAAAATCGGCGACATAAAGACGGCTGATGAGTTGGTCTCTGATCGGCGTCTCTTGCGCGTCGCGCTTGGCGCATTCGGGCTGCAGGACGACATCGACAGCCGCGCCTTCATCCGGACCATTCTGGAAGAGGGCACGGATCGCCCCGACGCGCTTGCCAATCGATTGACCGACCCGCGCTACAAGCAACTGGCCGACGCGTTCGCATTCTCGGATGATCGGACATCCCGCGCGCAGGAGCCCGGTTTCGGGGCGAAGATCGCCGATCAGTTCCGACGCCGGGAATTCGAGGTGGCTGTGGGCGATCAGGATCAGGCCTTACGTCTCGCCTTGAACGCGGAACGGGAACTTGGTGCCATCGCGACGGGAGAGGGGTCTGAGAACGCGCGATGGTTCGGCATCCTTGGCAATACCCCGCTACGTCGCGTGTTCGAGACCGCACTGGGATTACCGAAAAGTTTCGCGCAGCTAGACCTCGATCGGCAATTGGCTGAAATCAAATCCCGTGCGGAAAGCCAACTCGAAATAAAGTCATTGTCCGATCTGGGTGATGTGAAGGTGCAGGAACAGCTTATCCGGCGTTTTCTGGTGCGCGACCAGATCGCCAGTTTCAATGTCCAGTCCTCGCAATCCATAGCATTGTCGTTGCTGCAATCAGCCCCGCGCGCGTTTTGACCCCGAAGGGTCACGGCACCCTCACCGGAGGCCCGAGGCATGCATTCAAGGGCGCGCGCTCAATGCGGATCCCCGATTACCGGCCCCGGCCCGCCGCATGATCACCGACAGCCGGGCGAAACTGTCGCGGCTGGTACCCGTTTCGGTGTCACCGAGAAAGCCGTCAAGCTCTGGCCAGATGCGTATCGCCTGATCCAGCTCGGGGTCACTGCCGTCGACATACAGTCCCGCTTTGAGCATGGTTTCCGCCCGCCCGTAGCTGCCGAGATAGCGCCGTGCCTGCGCGACGAGGGCGTTCTCGTCCGTGTCAAGAGCACCGGGGAGGCTACGCGACACGGAGCGCAACAGGTCGATCGCAGGAAAGCGTCCCCTCTCTGCGATCTCGCGATCCAGAACGACATGCCCGTCGAGCACCCCGCGCAGAATGTCGGCGATCGGTTCATCCATGTCCGATCCCGCGACCAGAACGGTCAACAGCGCCGTTATGTCGCCCGTTGCGCTTTCGCCGGGGCCGGCCCGTTCGCAAAGCGACATGATCGCCGGGGCGGTCGAGGCAGGATACCCTCGAAGCGCGGGCAGTTCACCAGCAGATATGGCGATTTCGCGATGAGCTTCCGCGAAACGCGTGATCGAATCGGCCAGAAAAAGCACATGCTTTCCCTGATCGCGAAAATGTTCAGCCACGGCCATTGCCGTCCAGGCGCATCGCCGACGTACCACCGGCGAGCGATCCGAGGTTGCCGCGACGATGACCGCTCTGCGCATGCCCTCGGGGCCCAGCACATCGCGTATGACGTCGCCCAGTTCGCGCCCGCGTTCCCCAATCAGCGCTATCACAACCAGGTCGGCCTGCATGTTTCGCGCCAGATGCCCGAGCTATGCCGGAATCTGGGTGACGCGGCCTGATCAAGCGGCGCGGTTTGCAGTGTCATTTTCGGCGACACCGTCGG
>NZ_JBPBBB010000080.1:0-5698 GCF_050896375.1 Roseovarius tibetensis | reverse complement strand
CCTACGACACAACATCTCGTGCTGTCGTCCGATAACCGGAAATGAAACCCACCCACACAAAACGCGAAGAAGCCATAAAAGTGGCAGCAGGAACCGTGACCTCCACCGAAAATCGTGGCCTCACAGTTGCGCAGATCTGGTCCCGCACCGGTTACCAAGCCGTATGTCACAGGCGAGGATAGATGGGGTGGTTGCCGCCCTCCCCAGATGTCACATCCCGGAAGGTGGTATGGCTGTTTCGTGAACAGCTCTGGCTTGAGTTTGTGCCAGTCCTTCATCGCCTGCAAGGGCGTCCTGCTGCCCAAGGCTGATTGCGGAAGCTGCTGGTTATAGAGCCAGACGTAGCGGTGCAGCGTGGTCTCCAACTCTTCGCCGGATCGGAAGTGGTGGCTTTGTAGCACCTCCTCGATGCGGCCATTGAACCGCTCGACCATGCCGTTGGTCTGCGGGGACTTCGGTGGGGTGAGGCGGTGTTCTATGTCGAGGGCTGCACAGAGCGTGTCGAACTCGTGCGCCCCGGTTGCAACGCGTTTGCGCAGGCCGAAGAGGCGATCGGTGAACTCCTTGCCGTTGTCCGTCAGAATGGTGCGGATGCGCAACGGGCAGGCGCGCTCCAGGTCACGCAGGAAGCGCCGGGCGTTTGCGGCGGTCTTGGCCTTGAATATGCGTATGAAGACTTTCAATTACCCACAAGTTGACGATGGGTCTGGATTAGCTGCTTGGAACCCGTCGGTAAGGTCGGCCAGTCGCGAGAAACCGCGCCAGATGACGGTGGTTCCTGGGGGCGGATCGTTTTTTCGATCGAGGTATCCGCCGAGCTTTGCGACGGCTGTCATGTAGAATGCCAGATCCTTCGATGCGTTCTGTCGGTTCGACGGCATCGCTCTGTCGAGCAGGATGCGTTCGGTTTCGGTGAATACAGCTGCCGGGGAGGCTCTCGGGCTCTGACGGCGGAGCATGGTCAGCCACGAGATCCTCCAGGCAACGACGCAGCACAGCGCGATGCACTTGGCAAGGCGGTCGGCCGTGGTCAGCCGGACATCCTCGATCCGGCATCCGGTCTTCAAGGTCCTGAAGAAGGTCTCGATGTTCCAGCGCAGCGCGTACCAGTCAAGCTTGTTCACCGCATCGGCATGATTTTCGACCGGCAGGTTCGTGATCAGCTTCTAGAAGACCGGCGCCCGGTGCTCTGGCGGATCAAATTCCTCCGCATGGATGACCTGAAGATGCTGATGGTCATAGGCTTTCTGCTTTCCGATCGGCGGGCGGACCGTCATCGTCGCGTGCCGGATCGAAAGAATGGCCTGCTCTTCCTTGCCCTGCGCGTCGCGGAAGCGGATTTCATGCGTGCCGCTGGACTGGACGCCCGCCATCACGCGGGCGATGGTCATGTCGCCGTCTTCGGCCAGGCGGTCGACGCAGCTTCGGACCAGGAAACCGGTTCCGAGTTCCTGCGCCAAGCAGAAGAGCTCGTAGATATCGCTTTCCCGGTCACCGACATGCACACAGCGCTCGGGTGCGCCCGCCAGCTCGGTGGACCGGCGTAGATTGTCGAGCCAGCGCATGCTTTCCTTCTGGTCGATCGGCACCCGGGTGGGGTTGATCTTGCGCTTCAGCGCGGCGGTCCCTTTGAACTTGTCGCGCGACCAGAACTTGGCCGCCGTCAGGCCGAGCGGCAGCCCCTCCGGCGTGATGGCAAGGCTGGCATGCATCAGAAGGCCGCAGATCGCGTGCTTCTGATGGCGACCCTCCTTCAGCTTTCGTCCGGTCGAGATCTTTGTGAATCCGATCTTCTCAGGCGCGGCGCGCTTGAAGGAGAACTCAGTCGTGTCCTGCAGGATCAGGATCGGGCCATCGGTGGCCTGGATCCGCAGGCCAGTGGCCGCAAAATGGCCCTCGAGGATTTTGTCCTCACTCACATTCTCGTTGGCGAAGAACCGATAGGCGGCCTTCGTGTTGGCCCAGTCCTGAAACGCCGTGGGCAGAGACGTCCCCGGCCGTTCACCGATTGACTGCATGATCGTCCCGAGCCGGCGGTTCAGCCGTGCATCGCCCAGCTCGCATTCCGAGATTTCATCGCCCACCCAACTGTTCCCCATGAGAGCACCCGAATTGTTGAAGGTGCCAGAGAACGAATCACGCCTGATTCCGCGCGATCAAGAAAAAAAAATCAGCACGCCAAAAACTTGTGGGTAACTTCAAGATGAAGACCCACCGAGTTGCGCGGTCGACGGCCACAAAAAGGTAACGGCGGCGGCTCTCATCGGCCATCTGAGGCAGGTATTTCACATCGATATGGATATAGCCCGGCTCGTAAGCCTTGAAGGCGCTGTGTTTGGGCTTGGGTGCTTTGGCCTTCATGTCGCGCAGGTTGCCGACACCGTGCCGACGCAGACAGCGGTCCAGCCCCGAACGCGAGGCATTCGGGTTTAGGAACTCGCGCACCACGGACAAAAGGTCGTCGAGCGAGACCAGCAGGGTCTTGCGCAGCGCCACCGCGACGGCCTCCTGCGCGGGCGTCAACGTCGTCTGCAACCGATGCGGCGTATGACTGCGGTCTTCAACACCGTCGCGCTTGCGCCACTTCCACACGGTTTGTTCCGTGGTCCCGTGCCGCTCGGCGACCATCCAGGCCGGTTCCTTGCTGGCCTGGATGGTCGCCCTGATCTTCGGTGTCGTCGTCGCTTGGCTGTGAAGTTTGATCAGCATCCCGACCTCCCGTTTCGCACCTCGCTCAGAACAGACCGTGCCATGAATAGCGCAGATCGACGAGGGGCTATGTGATCATCCGGGATGGAACACCCAGACGGCATCGCAGTGTGCCAAGATGGTGGTCTGAGAGCCACAAAGCGGAGAGGACGGCAAAATGAAGGATACGATAATCGGGGTGGACTTGGCAAAACGTGTTTTCCAACTACACGGCGCAACGATGACGGGGCATGTGAGGTTTCGCAAGAAGCTGACGCGCGAGCAGTTCCGGCGGTTCATGGCTGAGCATCCTTCCTGCCTCGTCGTGTTCGAGGCCTGTGGCAGCGCCAGCTACTGGGCGCGCGAGATGGCAAAGCTCGGCCATGACGCCAAGCTCATTGCGCCACAATACGTAAAGCCTTTCGTGAAGCGCCAGAAAAACGACGCGGCTGATGCCGAGGCGATCGTGATCGCCGCGCGCCAGCCCGAGATGCGGTTCGTCGCCCCCAAGACGGAGGATCAACAGGCCAGGACGATGCTGTTCCGCGGCCGTGAGCGCCTGGTCCATCAGCGCACCGAACTGGTGAACGCGCTGCGGGCGGTGCTCTACGAGTATGGGCATGTGTTTCCTGCCGGCATCGGCCATCTCAAACGGATCGAGGCGCTGCTCGAAGACCCCACCTGCGACCTGCCGGCCTTGATCACCACCGAATGTCGCGACCTGCTGGCACAGATTGCCGAGAAGACCAACAGGATCGACGCGAAGACGAAAGCTCTGAAGGAGCTGGCGGCCGGGACCGACACGGCGCGCCGTCTGCAGACCATGCCGGGGGTCGGGCCTCTGACGGCGCTTGCGGTCGAGGCTTTTGCGCCCGGCATGGCGCAGTTCAGGTGTGGCCGGGATTTCGCAGCCTGGCTGGGACTGGTGCCGCGACAGAACTCTTCCGGCGGCAAGGAGCGCCTGGGGCGAATATCGAAGGCCGGTCAGACCGACATCCGACGGCTTCTGATCATCGGGGCGATGACCCGGATCATGGGCCGTGCGCGCCACAAGATCCCGGCGGACAGCTGGCTTGGCCGAATGCTGGCGCGCAAGCCGAAGATGCTGGTCGCGATCGCGCTGGCCAACAAGATGGCGCGGCAGATCTGGGCCATCTTGACGAAAAACGAGGATTACAGGGATCCGGTGCTGGCAACAGCGGCATGAGCATCGTGCCGTAACCAGCCAGTATCGGTGCAACGGGGAGTGTGAGAAGGCGAAGACCTGAATGGGCGCAACGATCGAACAGATCCGGATCGGGAAAACCAGTGGGACACTAAGAGCCTGTAGCTCGGTGGGTAGATTTGGACCCGATCCGCTGATCACCATACCGGCCCGCGGCTTCTGGAATGCCGCAAAACGAGGCCTGACAGAAGACCGCACTCGATCACATGCTCAAACGGTCAGAAATTTCTTGCACTACGGGCGGCAACCACAGAAGTGTCCCACGCCATTACGGTGGGGTGGGGCGCTTGCGGCTCGACGCGTTTGTCCTGTGATACTGCCAAGATAGCGAACCTTTGCGCCGGGCTTGCATCGCGGCGATCCTCGGCCCGGATCCGGATTTGACATGTCTCGAGACCTCCAGATTGGATATCGGCTATTCTATACACATGTGCCCCGGACAAAGAGATCAACAATGACCGTCCTAATCGTCTATGCGACCCAAGAAGGCCAGACAGCCAGGATCGCGCGCTTTGTCGAGGTCGAACTGTGCAATGCCGGGCACGATACGCGTGTCGTGGATGTATGGACGAAACCATCGAAATCAGCCTCGATGGAATCGATACCTTGATCCTCGCCGCGCCGGTGCACGAACATCGCCATCCCGAACGGTTCGAAAAGTTCGTGGCAACTCACCGCGATGCGCTCGATTGTGGCTGGACGCCCATGCTTTCGGTCAGCTTGTCCGCAACGTTCCCGAAGGCCTGGAAGAGGATACGGCAGCAGCGAAACGACTGACGGCGATTCCCATAACCCGCTTAGCCGAGCATTCTCCGACGCATGACGGCCGCCTGCAGCCTCGGCCCGGACCGCACCCGTGACCCGGGATGCATGCGCACAGCGGCTGAGGGTGTGTTGTGCTTTCGTCCAAAGAGTGGGATCTATCCTTTTGCCGGTGGCCACGCGACGAAAAGGTGATGGATCATGAAGCTCTGGCGCATGTTGCGACTTCTGCCACCTCTGGTCCTTGGCATCGGCGGTGCGATCTGGCTTGTCTCGACCGCCGCGCCGCCTGCGCAGACCGACCGACAGGAGCGCGAGGTCGCCGCGCGCACCATCACAGCCGAGGCACGACCGGTTGCCCCCGTGCTGCGCGGCTATGGCACCGTGCGGGCGGCGCAGAGCTGGCAGGCGGTGGCCGAGGTCGCAGGCGCGGTGACCTTTCGCCATCCCGAGCTTGAGACCGGCAACATGATCTCCGCGGGAACACGCGTGCTCGAGATCGATCGGGGCCGCTACGAGACAACCTTGAAAGAGGCCGAGGCGGATCTGACCGCCCTGCGGACCGAAGGCCGGCAGATCGCACTGGAGGCCGAGAACACCCGCCTGATCCTGGACATAGAACGGGACCGGCTGGCCCTTGCCGAATCCGATCTGGTCCGTGTGCGGACGCTCGCCGAACAGGGCACGGTCCCGCAGGCGCGGCTGGACGAGCAGACACGCGCCACCCTGTCGTTGCGCCGTACGGTGCAGGAGCTCGAGAACACGCTGGCCCTGATCCCGGTGCGCCGCGCGCGTCTCGATGCGCGGATCGCGCGCGCCGACGCGGCCAAGGCCCGTGCAGAACGGGATCTGCGCATGACCCGGATCGGCACGCCGTTCGATGTGCGGGTGGGGGATGTGCATGTCGAGCAGCATCAGTACGTGACCGGCGGTCAGCCCCTGATCGAGGCCGATGGCATCGCGCGGGCGGAAATCGTGGCGCAGATGCCCCTCGACAGCTTTCCGCGCCTGATGGGCGCCGCC
>NZ_JBPBBB010000079.1:0-5910 GCF_050896375.1 Roseovarius tibetensis | reverse complement strand
ACCGGTCCGAAAGATCAAAGAAACCCATCTGCGCCATCGTCTTACCCCCATTCCGGTTTGCCACCCCGATCATACCGCAGCGCCGGGTTCAGGGCAATTTTTAGAGGTGCCCTGAAGGCTGACTGCAGGCCGGGAAGACGCTCGAGGAGCTCGATCCATGGCCTGACACTGCTGGTATTAAGACAGCTTAACCGGCAGCCCGGTCGAGTACTTCTTCGGCCCACTGGTTCAGGCTCTTGCCCGACAGTTCGGCAGCAAGCGCGGCCTTGCGGTGAACTTCGGGGCTAACCCGGAACATGACCTGCCCCGAATAGGTTTTCTGGGGCTCCTTGCCAATCGTTGAGCAAGTCTCGATGTAGTCCTCGACCGCTTCATTAAAGGCTTCGCGCAAACCGTCCACGGTATCGGCATGAAAGCCCACACCGTCGCGGATACCGGCGATCCGCCCCGTGAAAATCCCGTCATCATCGTCATATTCGATCCGGGCAGCATAGCCCTTGTAAGTCATGGTGTTTGTCATGGTCCAACCCCGATCCGTTCCAGAAAATCACGGGCATCACGCACCTGGTACCGCTTGGCTTCTTTGGCAGGATGCGGACGGTGAAACGTCGCAACCTCGCCATCTTTCTCGAACCGCACCCGTGATCCACGCCCTTCGATTAGCCGCACCCCCGCGGCCAACAGCAAGCTTTCGACTGCCGCCCATTCGATGGTGCCGGACACCGGATCAGTAAAGATGGCGGCAAGGGTCTTGCGGTGCTTACTATTCATCGCGGCAAAATAGCGATTGCTATCACAAATTGCAAGCATAGGGCGCACTGCGCATACCAGTCAAATCGTTAACATCCACCGAACGCTGCTCCCTTCGGCTATCGGTACAATGAAACGTGATGTCTCAGGGTCGCGAGAGAGATTTGACTTGTCACAATAGCGGCCATTCAGATTTTTGTTTCCACCGATCAGGTACGACCTCAGAATGTAACTTCACGCGGGGCGTCAACCGATGCCGCGGAATGCACAACACCCTCTTTGATGCGCCGGATTGTTACAGCCATATCCGAATCATGCACTGTGGCGGCTCCCTGAGCAACGTCGAGAATTGTGCTTGCCAGCCGCCCCCACCTTTGGTTAACTTTTATCATCAAGTTTTTAAATTATTATAAAATATATGCGACAGCGCTTCTTCCTCGCCCTCATCTGTCTGCCACTCGCTGTATTTGCGGTGCCGACGATCATGTTTGCACAGAACGAAGCGATGGAGGATGCAGGAGAGGTCCCGTCCTCTGAAAAGGCCGCGTCGTTCCGTCGTGTGATTGCGCTGCTGGAAGAAGAGATCGCATTGCTGGAGGCCGATCTCGCTGAATTGGCGGCAGCACGTGACGTCGATGCGGAAGCTTTGGAACAAGCCCGCCGAGAAGCTGATGCGCTACAAACACGGGTCTTGGAACTGCGGCAGGCCGAGGCGGCAGCCATTTCGCGTCTGGCCAATCTGCAGGACCAGCAGGAGCAAGTGAAGACAGAGATCGAGGCCGCAGGCACCACGGCTCCGGATATCGAGACACTTGACGGCGCACAGGCGGAACTGACCGCGCTACAGGCAAACCGCGATGTGCAAGCGGCAGAGGTCGCTGAATTGCGGGAGGAGCGACAATCACTTCAGGACGAAGTCGAAGCCTTGCGCACCGAGCATGAACAGAAATTGGCGGCGCAACAGGCCGAGCGGGCGGCTCTGGCCGAGGATCTGTCCGCAAGCCGCGCGGCACTGGAAAAGGCCGATACGGCCCGAGAGGCCGCAGAAGGGCGCCTTGGCGAGGCGCGGGCGCAAATTTCAGCGGCAAGTGAAGAACTTGAGGAATTGGCCGAGGCGGAGACCGCTCAGCAAGACGCTATCGACGCTCTGTCGGCCGAAAGGGCGGCAGCGCAAGAGGCGTTGGATGGCCTGAAGGCTGATGAGGCCGAGCTGTTGAAGCAGATCGAAGAGCGCGGCGGCGAGCTTTCGGCGCGTGAACAGGAACTCGACCGGGCAACGGCACGGCTGGACGAGATTCGGGCAGAAAGCGAGGCTGCGCAATCGGAACTGGCAGATCTGACGTCCCGCCGAGATGCGGCGCATAGCGCGCTTGCCGAGGCGCAGCAGTCGCTGGATGTCGTGAGCACTGAAATCAGTAACGCTGAGGCGGAGCGCGATGCGCTGTCTGACGAACTGGCCGGCCTTCAGACGGCTATTGCCGAAGGGGAATCGGCCGCAGCCAAGGCGTCGCGCAACTATGCGGAACTCGCCGAATCGCAGGCCGATCTCGATACGCTTCGCGCCGAGATCGAGGCGGAGACCGAGCGCTTGGGCGGTGTGCGCGAAGAGCGCGTAGACCTGGACCAGCAGACATCGACCCTGCGCACCGAACTTTCGGCACTGGAAGACAGCGTGGATGTGATCCGCGCAGAGCGGCAAGCCGCGCTGACAAATCTTCAGGAGGAACTGGCCAAGGCGGTTGCCGCATTGACCGAAGCCAGTGCCGAAGAGGCCGCACGGCGCAACGTGATGGCAGAGCTTGTGTCAGAGACCGATGAGTTGACCGCACAGATAGCCCGTGCGCGCGCCGACCTGTCGGATCTGGATGGCCGCCGAACGGATCTTACCACTGAGGTGGAACGGCTGGAACAGGACCGTGCCGCGCGCGCGGAGGAACTGGCGGCGCTACAAGAGCAGATCGATGAGGCGGGCGCCGAGCTTGTCGCCGAACCGGAGCCCGCCGCGATACCGGTGCCAGTCGGTGAGCAAGACCAGCGGAGTCCCGCGATGGTCGCGGCAGCGCTGCAATCCGCACCTGGCCTGCCGCCCCGCGGTTCGTCCGAAATGCGGCGGCTGACCAAGCTGTTGACCGATGGTTCCTGTCCGACCGATGCGCTGCGCGATACCTTCGGTACAATCAATCGCCAGACGCTGGTCGCGCTGGTCAGGGTGCTTGGGACGTGTTGAGCGTCTACGCAATCAAAGGGAAGCGTGAGATGAGTGCATTGAGGACCGCTGTGATCGGGGCTTGGCTGGCCGTTCTGGGAATTTCCGGGCTTACCGCGCCCCTGTCCGCACAGGAGGTTGAGCGCAACATCCTGACCGGTGGGCCGACGGGAACCTACATTCAGTTCGGCCGCAATATCGCCGATGCTGCGGACAATTGCGGCATATCGCTGAAAGTACGCGAAAGCGCCGGATCGTTGGAGAATTTTCTTGGGGTGCGCCTGCGCCCGCATACCCAGTTCGGGATCGTGCAATCAGATGTGCTGGAATACCTCAACACCTTCGCCGCCGAGGACTCGGAACTTGCCCGCGCCGTCGCCGGCGTGCGGATCGCGTTCCCGCTCTACAACGAAGAGGTGCATGTGCTTGCGCGCCGCGACATTGGTTCGCTGCAGGACCTGACCGGTCAGCGGGTTGCGATCGGGGTGGAAGACAGCGGAACCTTTCTGACCGCCTCGCTCGTCCTCGATCTGGCGGAGGTGGATCTGGGCGAGCGCGTATTGCAGAATGCCGATGAGTCGCTGCGCCTGCTTCTGGAGGGTGAGATCGATGCCTTTTTCTATATTGCCGGGGCGCCGACCACGATCTTCCAGTCGGATGACATCGACCCGGAAGAGTTTCACCTGCTGCCGATCACCGACCCGACGTTGCAGGCGGTCTATCTCCCCACTTCGATCCCAGCGGGTACCTATCCGTTCCAGCCCGATCCGGTTGATGTGGTCGCGGTGAAGGCGGTGCTGATGACCTATGAGTACAATCCCCGCCGCAACGCCTATCACCGCGAAAGCTGTCAAGCCGTGTCGGATATTGCCCATGTGATCGGCACCCGGTTTCCCGAGTTGCAGGAGAACGGTCATCCGAAATGGCAGCAGGTCGATCTCTCCGACCTGCCGCCCGGATGGGATGTGGGCAGCTGCGTCAATGCCGGGCTGAGCCCGAATTACGAGCTGCAATGTGAGGGCAACGATACGTTGCCTGCCCCCGAAACGGCCGAGAGCGAGGCAAACCGGGCCTATCGTCAACAGATCTGCGCCGCCGTGGGCTGCTGACTGAGACTTATTGATTTGGCGCGTCGACGGCTGTCTTAGCCTTGGCGGTGTTGATCAGGTGCCAATCAGACGCCCCGATCCGCGCATCATCGGGGCCAAGGGACACAACACGCCACAACCGGGCCGTTGGAGGGGCGTCCAGCCGCGCTGCTGAAAGATCGAACGGTCCGTATTGCCGCGGTTCTGCGTCGGGGGCGTGGGCAAGTTCGATCAGATAGCGATTCGCAGCGTCGCCGGGCGCTTCCCAGACGAATTCTGCAACCCGGTCAACGCCAACTATGCCCATCAGTGGACGAGGCGCGTGGGCTGGGGTGTCGCCAGTCGCGTTGGTCGTTTCCGGCAGGTTCTGCAAGGCCCGGCGGGCGCTTCGCTGCGTCTCCGAGGCCAATGCATACCAGGCAGCCGCGAGCTCGATATTGCGCGGCACGCCATCGCCGACCTCGAAATGCTGGCCGAGGTAGTATGCGGCGCGCGTATCTCCGCGAAGCGCAGCGCGGGCGAAGCCGATGGCGGCAGTCAGCGGATCCTGTTCGCCGATTGCCAGCGCCTGTTTCTGTAGCGTCGTGGCATCGGTGCCGTGCAAGTGTGCCGGAGTCGGAAGAGCCGGGCCGATATCGACAGGGGCCGCCACATTAGTAGCCGTTGGCCGGTTTAAATGGGAGGGAAGCACTGTGAGTGCGAGGCCGGCGATAATGACGCTGACGGCGAGAAACGCCAGAGCAATTCGTCGGGTACGGGACTTGTCTGCCGGGATGGGCGCTGAGCCGATAACGTGCGGGGGCTCCGGCAGGGCCGGTGCTGTCGCGGGTGCAGATCGCAGTGTCGCCAGGTCGGCGGCTTTTGCCAAGGGCCGACGCGGGCCGACAGTGGCAGGTGCCAAGTTTACAGGCGGCGTCCGCGTGATCGCGCCTACCGGCATTGGCGCTACCGCAGAGGCGGGTTGGTCAGGACTGATGTGCAAGTGATCGAGCATGCCATTCTGCCGGGCGTCATGCAGTGCACGGTCCACGAATGCCAAGTCGATCTTGCGTTCGTCCGCGTTGAAGGCTGACATGAGCATTAGTTCGCACAGCAAGTTGACCACGCGCGGCACACCAGCCGCAGTCTGCGCGATGCGCTTCAAGGCGGCGTCATCGAATACCGTGGTCTGGCAACCCGACACCGTCATGCGGTGGTAGACGTAGCCGATCACGTCTTCAGGCGACATCGGGCCAATCCTTAACGGGGCCAGGTCGTCGACTGTTCCCGGGTCATGCGTCGTGCGAAAGCGGCGGCCAAGCTGCGGTTGACCGGCTATGACCAGCCGCAGTGACGCGCCCGGTTGCGCCGAAAGCCTGGTCAGATCGGTCAGGGCCCCGATGTCTTCGTCAGAGACGTTCTGCGCCTCGTCCACGATCAGCAGGCAGTAACCGCCGTCGTTATGCCGGGCAACGAGATGGGCCTCGAAGCTCGCGCCGAACTTCTCCTCTGGTCCCGCAGGCCGCAGATCGAAGGCGCTGTGAAGCCAATGATCCAGCCCGCCCATTCCGCTGGAATAGTTGGAGATCATGCCGATTTGAATGTCCTTCGGCAGGGAGGTGGTAAAATGGCGCAGCAGCGTGGTTTTCCCTGTGCCGGGCTCACCGAGAATAATGGCCACGGGCTTTTCACCATGCGCCACCCGGTTCAGCAGGTCAAAAGCACGGTGGTGATCGGCTGTCCAGAACAGGAATGAAGGGTCGGGAGTGATTCGGAACGGGAATTCTCTGAGGCCGAAATAATAAAGATACATGGGCACCTCTAAAAATTGCCCTGAACCCGGCGCTACGGTATGATCGGGGTGGCAAACCGGAATGGGGGTAAGAC
>NZ_JBPBBB010000078.1:0-5957 GCF_050896375.1 Roseovarius tibetensis | reverse complement strand
AGCGCGGCCACCCGCGCGGGCCAGGTCACCCAGGCATCGCGTTCCTCGCGCGCCAGCCGAAAGATCAGCGTTTCCGCACGCGCCTTGTCGACCAGGTCGCCCTTCAGCCTCGAGAGCCGGATGCGGCGCTCCTGCGCCTTGAGCACCTCGTTCGCGGTCTTGGCCTGCAGGAAGGTCGTGCCACCGCCAACGGGTGGTGCGGCCATTCCCTGCTCCTTGAGCGTGTCCCCGACCGCGGAGACCGCGGCCTCGGGCACCGGCTTCAGTTTTGACTTTGCGGCCGTGGTTGCCTTGGGCGCGGCGCGGGTCTTCGACGGGTCGGTTGTCTCGGCGCGGCGTGTGTCGGACGCCTCCGCGTCGATGCTGCCATCAGGGTGCAACACCAGTCGCCCGGCATCCTTTGCCTTCTGGATCGCCCCGCGCGACAGGCCCACGCGGGCGGCATACTGGCGTTCGCTCAGGCCCTGCATGGCTCACCCCGCGCGATATAAAGCAATGGTATTGCTGAGATTTCGGTTGATTGCACGCCGGACCGGAGCGAGTCTGATCCCACAAGCACGATGCAACTCACCACACGGAGCCACGCCATGACCAGCCTGAACCCGCAAACCACGCCCCGCCACCAGCTGCGCGCCGAGAAAGCGCGGAAAAACAAGGAAGCCGCGCTCGCCGCCTTCATCGCAAAGAAGGCCGAGATCGACGAGATGCTCGCCCGCATGCAGGCGCTCAGCGACGACCATTTCAACTGCCATCCCGACGAGGTGGGCTGGGCCATGGTCGGCACGCTCGAGCACTACAACGGGCTGCTCAAGCGCATCACCGACAGCGCTTTCGGCGAGCGCGAATACGCCGGGTAACCCCGTCGAACCTTGACCAAGGACGGCCCGAAAGCATGGTGGGCTTCACCCGGTAGAAGCTCCTGTATATCGCAGAGCCAAAACCGGAGAAGACCCATGACCCAGATCCAACTATCCGACGCCCAGTCCTTCATCCTGTCCACCGCCTGCGCGCGCGACGAGGGGGCCGTGTTTCACGTCACCACCACCCTCAAGGGCGGCGCGGTCGGCAATGTCTGCAAGAGCCTGCTGAAACGCGGGCTGATCGAGGAAATCGAAGCGACCGATCTCAACACCGTCTGGCGGCACGACGAAGAGCGCGGACCCATCACCCTGCGCGCGACGCCGCTGGCCTACAGCACCCTCGGCATCGCGGACGCGCCCGACGTGCAGAACGACGACCAGCCGGAGCCGGAGCCCGAGGCCACACCGCAGCCGGTGCGCCGCCGCAGCGGAACCAAGCAAGAGGCGCTGATCGCGATGCTTCGCGCCGACGGTGGCGCGACCATCGACGAGATTGTCGCCCCCACGGGCTGGCAGCCTCATACCGTGAGGGGGGCGATGTCCAGTGCGCTGAAGAAGAAGCTTGGATTGATCATCACCTCAGAGAAGGTTGAGGGGCGCGGGCGTTGCTACAGCCTGCCTGACAATGCATGACCAGCAGCAAGTCTCGCTGACGGATTAACGACGTCGCTTGCAGCGTTGGTATTGTTGGATTCCGCTGGAGGAGACCCGACAGGGAACACCCGTTAAACTCGACAGGTTCATGAAATGGCATCAGTGGAAGCGGGCGAGCGCGCTGTGCTCACCCGCTTGCCAATCTACTTGACCTTATTGGCTTTCTTCGCGCCGAGCGAAACTGGTTTCTCCGCGCCGGAATTGGCCGTCGCCAAGGTCTTGGGCTTCTCCTGCTTCGGCTTCTTAACTTCCTTGTTTCCGCGCTTGCTGTCGCCTTTTCCCATCACGTCCTCGCTGGTTGTTTAACCGGCCCGGCAACATGCCGGACGGACCGATCTCAGGAAAATCATGGTTACCTGATGCGCATCAGGGCGATGATCTTGATGAGTAGCGTGCAATCTCCGATAGAGTGCAGACGCATCAGCAGAAGATATGCTCCCGGCCGCGCCACCACAAGGTTCACATGTGATGAGACTTCAAGATGGCAGCGAATGATTGCTTCCGGCTTCCAGTAGCGCGCAGAAAATCCGGGCGTCGTCGAGCGAACCGCGCCTACCGCGAACGTATCGTTTGCCATCCAAGAGCTGATCGACCCTATCGCGCTTGGACCGCTTCGAACAGCCGTCGCAGCAGGTAGATGCGCGCCAGCGACACGCCGACGAATACCAGCCCTAGGCCCAAATGCTCCGCAAGCCCCGTCTCGATCGCGAACCACGGGAACACGACGATCTGTGTGGCGATGGCCAGAACGTAGCCGACGACGACATTCGTCGCCGCCTCGATTAGCGACATCATGCGACTCTGCCTCATCGCGCTCCCTCCGGCAGGCTTTCCAGAAACGCCGTCACGAATTCCGCCGCGAGCGGCGGCACGATCGTATTGCCGTAGCCCCGCAGGAGCCCCATGCGGGCGGGTATCCCATCAGCCAGCGGGAATGTTCCGGGTTCAACGGGCCGCCAGCGGCCATCCCGGCAGAGGAGCTAGTCCGGATCTCGCCAAACGCTGTCCGTCGCATGGGTCCCGGCGGGGTCTGTGCCTTCGACCAGTCGACCAGCTTCATCGTCCACCGGCTGGCATCGGTGTTCCCGGCCGCGTTGTAGTTCGCCGTCGCCGGCGAGCCTGCCATCGCCGTCGGCCATCCCGCCAGCCAGACCTGTCGGCCGAGCAGCGCATTGATCGGCACCGCCCGGCATTCCGATCCGTCCTTGTGATCCCGCGCCGAGGCGGTCGCCCAGCCTGCCTGCGGCAGGGTCGAAGGCAACGGCGCCGAAGAACAGCCGCTGCCGGATGTGCGGCGCGCTGATGCCCGCAGCCGGCAGATCGGCCGCTGCGACGGCGTAAGATGCTGCTTCCAGGTCAGCCGCCAGAGCGTCGAACCACGCCCAGTCAGCCGAGCCCTCAGTCGCCGCTCCAGGCGTTCTGCCAACCCGTCCGAGCACTGCCGCGCTCGCGACCTGTTCGCCGAAGACGAGGCCGGGTCGGCAGGCGACCACGAGGCGCAGGAAGGCGGGGGCGAGGTGGCGGTCATCGTCCTGTCCCTTGCGGTGCCCGGCCTGGCTGAACGGCTGGCAGGGTGGCGAACCGGTCCAGACAGGCAGATCCTCGGCCACGCCCGCGAGGCGCAGCGCATAGGGCCAGCCGCCGATCCCAGCGAAGAAATGACATTGCGTGAAGCCCCGCAGATCGGCGGGCTCCACCTCGAGGATGGACCGCGCATCCACCTCGCCATCGGGCAGGTGCCCGGCCGCGATCAGTTCCCGCAGCCAGGCGCAGGACGCGGGATCGGCATCGTTGTAATAAACGGCCATCAGGCGGCGGCATCGGCCTTGTCGCAGAGCCGCTCGGTTTTCACCTGCGCGAAGGTCCGTCCGTCACCATCGAGTATGGCAGTTTTACCGGTCTCGGCCTGCCAGCGTTCGACGGCGACATCGACATAGGCCGGGCTGATCTCCATCGCGAAGACGCGGCGGCCATTGGCCTCGCCCGCCATGATCTGCGAGCCGGACCCGGCGAACGGCTCGTAGCAGACACCGCTACGCGCCACGTGCTGGCGCATCGGGATGCCGAACGCGTCGAGCGGTTTCGGCGTCGGGTGGTCGGGGCGCTCGTCCTTCGTGAAACTGGGCATCTCCCATGTCGAGGGCAGCGTCTGCTCCGCGATCTTCGGCGGGCGATTGGGGCGGCGCCAGCCCATGAAGCAGGGCTCATGCTTCCAGAGGTAATGGGAACGGGTCAGTACGCCGCGGTCCTTCACCCAGATGATCTGCTGATGCACGAACGCCCCGGCCTTTTCCCAGCAGGCTTCCAGCATCGCCTGCCGGCGCGAGGCGTGCCAGCAGTACCAGGCGGCATCGTCGGTGATCGCCTCGGCCACGGCGGCTGAGATGAACCCGTCGTAAAGCTCCGCGCCCTGCGAACTGTCGTCCCAGGTATTGCCGTAAGACTGCGACCAGTCCTTATTGCGCGTCGGATGGTTCGAGCCGTCGTAGTCGACGAGATACGGCGGATCGGTTGCGAACAGGATCGCGCGCTCACCATTCATCAGGCGGCGGACATCCGTCTCGCTGGTGCTGTCGCCACACAGCAGCCGGTGGTCGCCGAGGATCCACAGATCGCCGGTGCGCGACGCCGGGTTGCGCGGTGGTTCGGGGATCACCACCGGCGGCGTAGAGCACCCGTCGCCGCCCGCTTCCTCGTCGCTATCGGCGACATAGGCCAGCAGCTTGTCCAGCTCGCCATCGGAGAACCCGACCAGCGACAGGTCGAAATCCTCGGCCAGCAACTCGTTCAGTTCCGCCGACAGCAGCGCCTCGTCCCACGTGCCAAGTTCGGTCAACTTGTTGTCGGCGATCCGATACGCCCGCCGCTGCGCCTCGGTCAGGTGCCCGAGCACGATCACCGGCGCTTCGGTCAGCCCCAGTTGCGCGGCCGCCAGCACTTGGCCATGGCCCGCGATCAACTCGCCGTCCTCCGCCACGAGGCACGGCACGGTCCAGCCGAACTCGGCCATGCTGGCGGCCAGCTTCGCGACCTGGTCCGCGCCGTGCTGCTTGGCGTTCTTCGCGTATGGCTGCAGGCGCGCAAGCGGCCACTGCTCGATCCGTTCCGGGGCGAAGGCGAGGGTCATATCGGTGATCCTGTTCGATTGATTGCGGCGCGACGCCAGGCGCGATAGCGCTATGAAAACCTGTTACGAATCAATGGCTCGTCAGCATCCAGGCGCTGGCGCAATGGGAGGGGGACGCGGTCTCAATCCGCCAGTGAGACCGTGTTGAGACGCCTCAAGAAGGTGGGTGTGGCGGCATGTTCGGGGAGGGCATGTCGCCGCTTGCCCACGGTTAGAGCCTGCCCAGCAGACAGCTGGACTCCGCCAAGGCGGAATCCAGTGGATTGCAGGGTGGACTCCCACGACGCAGGTATCCACTTGCCCCTCGTCGATCTGCGCTGTTGATGGCACGGTCCGTTCTAAGCGAAGTGCGAAACGGGAGGCGGGATGCTGATCAAACTTCACAGTCAAGCGACAACGACACCAAAGATCAGGGCCACCATACAGGCCAGCAAGGAACCAGCGTGAATCGTTGCCGCGCGGCACGGGACCACCGAACAAACCGTATGGAAGTGGCGCAAACGCGACGGTGTTCAGGTCGCAGCCATACCCCGCAAAGCGTTGCTTGCCCGCACGCCTCATGCCAGACTCGGGACGCGAGATACAGAGATCGAGCGACTCCTTGCCGTCGATGCAGATCAGATATCTGCAATAAGATGCAGTCACTAGCGCGACGGCGGCCCGAGGTCGCGCTCAAGAGGAGGTGTAGGTTCATGACCAGACGAACGCTCCACGATGTAGTCATCGAATGCGTCCAGGGTGACATCGCCAATCAGCCCGACATGGATGCCGTCGTCAACGCCGCCAATGCGGAGTTGCGTATCGGAGGCGGCGTGGCGGGAGCAATTCACCGTGCTGCCGGTTCCGGACTGACCGAGGAATGCGAACCGCTCGCGCCGATTCGCCCGGGCCAGGCGGTCATCTCCGGCGGGCACCGCCTGCCCAACCGTCACGTAATCCACTGCCTCGGCCCGATATATGGCCGCGACGAGCCGTCCGATGGTCTTTTGGCAGCTTGCTATCGCAAGGCGCTTCACCTTGCCGAACAGAACGAGATTCGCTATGTTGCCTTTCCCGCAATCTCTACCGGCGCGTTCGGCTATCCGACGAAACCGGCGGCTCGAGTCGCGCTGAAGACGGTCGTCGACGAGTTACCACGGCTTTCCACGGTCAGCCTCATCCGCTTCGTGCTTTTCGACCCGGCGGACCTGCAGATTCATTCAGAGGTTCTCGACGAACTCACGGCGCCGTCGGCTGAGGGTTAGGCTCTGGACCCATTGATTTCAGGTGCGCTGCGTGATTCACGGCACCGAAAACGGAGCGGTGACATGTCTGAT
>NZ_JBPBBB010000077.1:0-6292 GCF_050896375.1 Roseovarius tibetensis | reverse complement strand
GTGAAGCCGTCGAACTCGCTGGTTGCGGCAAGAATGGTCATTCCAGGGTCTCCCTTTGGTTTTCGGCCACCCCGACAAGGTCGCCATCAGTGACATTGCCGGAGGGCTGCCCGCGCCATTGCGCCAGGGAGCCGGCATCATTGGCGTCGATCCATGCCCCCGCGAACTGCTGGACGTTCACATCAGGCGCGTCGCCGGACAGGAACAGGGCGGTGAAGAGCAGCGGCATCAGATCACCGCGCCGCGCAGGGTGACGGCCAGGCCTGCAACAGATGCCTCGGCCGGGGCGGCAAACGAGGATGCGACGAACCGCACGACCGATCCGGCGTCGATCGTCACCGGATCCGGCGAGGTGGTCGTGAACGTGACCAGGCCAGTGGTGGAGACATTGATGGTGCCGACGGTGAGCCCGTCGACCGTGACATCCACCGACCAGGCGGCCTCGGGCGGCACGTCGACATGCCCGGCCGCGCCTGCAAGATCCGCCGGCAGACGCACATCGCGCGGTATCACCACCTTTCCGATGACCTCGCCCGGGCCGGGTGTGGCCATGGACACGGCGCCGAAATCGTAGATCTCGCGCGCGGCGGGCTGAACACCACCGCCGGAGAGATAGAGGATCCGCTGATCGCCCGGCTCGACCGTCGTCTCGCCGGGACCACCGGCACGCGTGATGATGGCCACGGCATCCGCCTCGTTGCACACGATGACAAGGCGCTTAACTGCCGGGAAGGCGACCGTGACGCCGGCGCCAGGCGCACCTGTCAGCACGAGGCGCACGAGACCGAGCGCCTGCGCGGACGGCACAGGGATGATGCCGCCGGCGCCGACATCGAGGATCCCTGAGTCCGTCATGGCGAGATCGAGCGCATCGAAGGCGGCGTTGGCGGTGACCTCCTTCTGGTCCTGCGATGCCTGGATATGGGCAATGGCGAGATTGGGCGTGCTCATTCATGTCTCCTGCACTGTGGCCGTCGCCGGAAAGCCGCGCCCGACCGCTGCGCTGATCTGATGGACGCGCAGGGTGAGCGTGCCCGGCACCGCGCCGAAGTCGGCCTCCGCGTCGGCGGTCGGATAGAGCACCTGCGGCGTGGCGCTCTCCAGCACCCGTACGACTTCGCCGTCGGCACCCAGCACATCCACCTCATAGGCCTCCGCCGCCTCGGCGAGCGGCACGGTGCCGGTGCCGTCGCGCCAGTCGCCGCCGATCCGGGTGCGGCGCCGCCAGGACAGGGTGATGCCGGCGGCCGTCCACGCGCCCGCGACATGCGCCGGGGCGTAGGGCTTGAGATCGGTGCCCCGCAGGATCTGCGTGACCGTGTCCGCCTCCTCAAACGCCTCGCCCCGGCCGACGCCGCGATAGCGCAGCGGCTGTCCCACCAGTCCGAGCGGCTCGGTGAAGAGCGCGCCCTCGTCCTCGAGCACCACGATCACCGCCCCGGCCGCATGCGCGAGCCGTCCGTCCGTGCCGCGCCGCCCGCGCAGCAGCGTCGAGAGCCGGTAGTTATCATTGCCGAGCGGCGTGACATCGCGGAACTGGATCAGTTCGCCCCCGCCATCGGCATCGACCACCAGCGCGGCATTGCGACCATTGAGCAGCTGCAGATCGGAGACCGCACTGAGCTGGCCGTCGGGATCGCGCAGGCGCACCTCGAGCGCGTTGGTCGTATCCCATGTCCAGACCGACCGCGGCTGCCCGAGCGCCGCGCGCAGGGTGCCGATCAGCGCCGGATCGCTGATGCGCGCCGGGATGTCCCAGTCCGCCCCGTCGCGCGAGCGAAAGAGCGACAGGCCGGTCCAGGGCCCCGCGACGCGCGGGGCCGCAAAGAGATACTGCCGCGACGCCACACCGCCGGTATCATGACGGTCGCGCAGCAGCGGGACCTGCGGCACGACCCATTTCGAGGGCACATCGCCCAGCACACCGGAGGTTTGGGCCCCGGTGCCGGTTGCGCCGATGGCCTCGGAGACATAGGCCGACCCGATATGCCGCACGCCCTTTGCGCGCAGCTCCCAGTCCGCGCCGATCTCGACCTGCGTGAGCCGGACCGCGACCTCGCTTCCGCCGGGCGCCGACACGCGCAGCAGGTCGGTGGGGTCATGGCGCAGGAATCCCGGCCGCAGGGCGAACTCGACGGCGTCGCGCTCGATCCAGGCCGAGGCCATGTGGCGCTCGGCGATGCGTTTGGCCTCGGTGGCCTCGAGCGCCATGGGCAGTTCCATGTCGCGCTTGTCGCGCGATCCCATGGTGGCGACGGGCTGGGAGACTCGTGTGGCCGATTGCGCGCCCTGATTGTAGTCGCCACTCGTGTCCTGATAGGTCACGGTGATGCGCTCGGGCAGATCGGTCTCCTGCACGCGCTGGAGCTGGACGACTCGGCCGGTGTCGCGGGTGGGCACGAGATCGTCTGATGACAGAAGTGGCGCCTCATCTGAGGACCGCGCGCGCGGGATGAAGCGGATCCGGTCATCGGATTCGACGGCATCGAAGGCAAAGGCCTGCGCCACCGGCTCTATGCCTGACCGCGCCGAGCCCTGCCGGCCGATGGCGTAGCCCTGCAATTGCGGCGCGCCGATCTGCGACACGTCGATATCGGCCGGCCCCAGCCCGACGCGGGCGCAGATATCGGCGACGATCGCGCCGGGCGTCACGCCGTCGCCGGCGGTGCGGTTGAGAAACAGCCGGGTGGCGGCCGATCCGGTCTGCACATAGCCCGTGAGCGTGTCCGAACGCGCATCATACCCCGCGGCCTCACCGCCGCCAAAGATGCTGCCCGCGGCGAAGCCTTCGGTGAACAGGATCTCCGCGCCGGTGCGCAGATCGACCTGGCTGACCTGCGGTTCGCGATGCCACGCCATGCGCCGGCCCTCGGTACGGGATTTGGCGATGGCCATGTTCTCCTTGCGGGTTGTGGAGAAGGCAAAGAGCGACAGCCGCGTCGCCCAGATCACCCCGTCACCGGGACGCCATTTGACCGCATACCGCCCGGTGAGATCCGCGAGCGCATCCGGGAACGCGAGCGCGCTGATCCAAACGAGCGCGTCATCCACGGGGTCGTAGACCGCCCCGGCCGGCTCGTAGGTGAAGCCCGTCGCATCCGGGTGGATGTCGGCCGGGGTCAGAGACCAGTGCCCGGCGTTTTCGACGACCGGGCCGGGCGCGCCCGGACGCACGCGAAGCCGCTCGATGGGAATGGTGCTGGCCGTGCCGGTATTCGACGTGCGCAGGATCCACGCCTCGCCGACGCCGTCGCCCACAAGACCCTGAACGACATTCTCGACATTGGTCGGCCCGGGGCCCATGCGCGGAAGGTTGGCGAGGAACTCCATGGTATCGGCCCGGACGCAGCCATGACCGCCGCCGAACCGGCCCGAGGCGATCAGGACATCGACAGGTCCGGTCAGGCTGAGCGCGCGCATCCAGCCCAGTGTCGTGAGCGCCGCGTACCCGCCAGCGTTGTTGCTCAGGCTGTTGCTGCGGCGCCCGAAGCTGTCCACGACCGCCATCGCGTCGAGATCGATCTTGACGACCGGTTTGGTGTTGCTGATGCCGACCTGAGTGTAGGCATACCCGTCGCCGCCGATGAAGCAATGATCGAACCTGTAATTGTCCCGGTAGAGGTTCAGCGCCTCGGCCAGCGCGTCGGAAATCATATCCTCGGGCCGCCCCTGCGCCAGTTCCTCCAGCGTGCGCAGATCGAAGAGCCGCAGACCGTCCGGTGAAAGCATGAGCTGGCGCTGGCGCTGCCAGTCTGTGCTGCCGTAATCGGTCAGCACGCTGTCGAGCGCCCCACCCGGCAGGTTGGTGCTCTTGAGCGCCGGATAGGCCTCTTGAGCGTTGAACGTCACCTCGGCGGTGATGTTGGGGATGCGGTTGCCGAAATTCTCCAGCGGCAGATCTTCGAACACCAGGTAAGCCAGCCCGCGAAAGGCCGGCGTCCGGCCGTGGCCCTCAGTGGCCTCGATCAGCGGATCGGGCAGCTGGTCCTCGCCTCCCTCGTAAAACCGGAACTCAAGCCCGGGGATCGACACGTCCGGATTGGTGCCGCGCGCGTCATGGATGAGCTTGCCATCGGCCCAGATCCGGATGAGATCGCCGGCCGGGCCCTCGGCGAGGCCGAGCGCGAAGGAGGCGTAATAGCCATAGGTGGTCTGGCGCTGACCGCCGCCGCCCTTGCCGCCCACCTTGCGCGTCTGGCGCTCTTCCCGGATCCCGGGCGCCCAGATCACGTTGCCCGAGACCCGCATCGTGCCGTAGATGAGCGGGATGGGCGCGCCCCAGGCCGACGAGGTCACCGACAGATCGCGCAGCCGCGGGCCCTCGATATCGGGCTGGTCGGGGCCAAACAGCAGCGAGCCGACGGTCGAACCGATCAGCCAGCCGGCCTGCCAGCCGAGCCCGAGCGCCGTGCTGCCGAGCGCGCCCGCGCCGGCGATGGCCAGCACTGCCATCAGATCATCCCCGGCATGCGCCAGGCCGCGCGCCGGCGGTCGGGCCAGGGGGCAACCAGTGGTTCCTCCAGCACGCAGCGCCGCAGCGCATGCGCGTGCAGGAGATGCGGCACGCCGTGGCGCGCGGTGAGAAACCCCGCATGGCACGGATATGTGGTCTCGGCAAAGACCAGGATATCGCCGGGGCGCGCCTCCGGGAGCGGAACGGGCGCGAGATCGACGGCGAATTCCTCGACAAGGCGGTGGCTGGTCGCGCGCCGGTCATAGCCCTGCACATCGTGATGCGGCACGCGCAAGCCATCGGCGACGACGATCAGCAGCCCGATGCAGTCCACGCCGGCCGGCCCGCGCCCCTGATGGCGCCAGCGCGCCCCGATCCAGCGGCGCGCCTCCGCGATCACGTTGTCGGCACGCAGTGGCTCACTGTGCATTGGCTCTTCGTGCAGTGGCTTACCGCGCATTGGGCGTCTCCGTCAGCTTGTCAGTCCCCGGCACGAAGGGATCGCCCCGGAAATTGAGCACATTGTCGAACCGGTCGATACAGGTCGTCAGCCGCTTGTCGCAGCCGGGCCAGATCTCGAACGCGTCGCCTGTGCCGACCGGAAAGGGGGGCGGAAAGGACAGGACCAGATCCCCGGTTGCGAGGCTCGACCCGCGGACCTCGATGGCCCGGCCCCTGTTCGGCCCGGAGGTGAACCGGATCACGCCGCCGGCGAACCAGTCATCGGGCGTTTCGGTGATATCGATCATCGCAGTGAACGAGAGCGCATCGAGCGGCGCGGTCACCGTACCCGGCCGCGTCCAAGCCGGGTCACGGATGTCCACCCCGCAGCGCGCATCGCCGAGATCGGCGCGGCAGTCTGGCGTGTAGGGCTCGATCAGCCGCTGTGCGAGCACCTGCGAGAGGCCGCGCAGCTCGGTGCGCCACTCGCCCTCGCTCGACAGCATCACCTCGCCCAGCCAGCCGCGGCGCAGGCGCAGCGTGCCCTGCGACGGGTCCTGCCAGTTGACCACAAAGATCCGCACTTCGGCGCCGTCATAGAGCCCGGCGCGCAACGCGTCCGCCTCGAGCCCGGCATCGTCGAGCACGCCCTCGAGATCGACATTGCCGACCGCGAGCCCCGCCTCCGAGGCCACTGCGGTGCGCGAATAGCCCGCGCGGGCGCGGTAGATCTCGCCATCGACCACCAGATCGACATCGTGATCGGTCGCGCGAAACACCACGCCGTCGCGGCGCGCCAGCCGCCAGCACGTGGCCAGCGTGAGCACATCGCCCTCGAGATGCGCGGCCAGCTCTGGGGATACCGTCTTCATGACACAGCCTTCATTCGCGGATCTCCACCACGGTGATGCGCCCCCATTGCTGCATCTCGAAGGTCTCCACGGTGAGATCGGCGGCATCGGTGTCGAACCGCACCGGCACGTCGAACTCGTAATCCGCGGTGATCGCGACGCCCTCGTCAGGAGCGTTCGAAAAGGTGACAACGCCCATCGCGTGATCGACGGACACACCGGACGAGACAATGTCACCGTCGCGATAGATCACGACCGTGCCTTCGACCGGGCGCGTGATGCGCCGCGCATGCACCGCGCCGCCGCTGTCGTAGCGCCGCACCAGCTGGAAGGCGGTCTGTTGGCCGTCGCCGGTCCCGAGCAGCTGCCCGGCCGCCCGGAAATCCGTCCAGTCCTTGAACCGGAAGCCGTGCGCGCGGCCGCGCCGGGCATAGAAGAAGGCGAGCACGGCCTCGATATCGCCGCGCGATCGGATGCCGGTCGAGACGTTCCATTCGCCGCGGGAGCGCTGCCATTGCGCAATGCGCTGCTCGCGCCCGCTCTGCGT
>NZ_JBPBBB010000076.1:0-6373 GCF_050896375.1 Roseovarius tibetensis | reverse complement strand
GATTTGCCATTTTGCTTTTTGTCATACCCATCATCCTTACTTAAGTTGATGGTCTCCGACAAATCCGGGGCGATTCATTCTTCTGCCCTCAACGTAATCCGATCGCCTTGGTCCGGTTCCCCCGGGCGAGGAATGGCTGGACGTCCCGGTATAGACACATGGTCATACACACGGGATCGATCGCGAAGTCCTAGATAATCCCGTCGATCACGATGGGGATGCATTCTGGCGCCGCGACCACCCCGTGGCGAAAGCTCCCGTAGGCAGCAGCAGCGTGTCGGCATCGGCCGCGCGTTGGCGGAGGCACATTAGCGCCGGCGGCGCTACTGACGGGACTTCTCTTCGCGCGGTGCAGAGAGATCGTCCTTGCGCTGAAGGTAGTCCTCGCGGTCGATCTCGCCGCGGGCGTAGCGCTCGTCAAGGACATCCATCGCGGAACGCCCGCCACCCGGCGGCGACGTCTCCCCGCGCGACCGGATCAGCAGGACGATGCCGGCGATCACCACGCCCAAGAAGAGCAGCCAGAGGATACCGGGAAACGGCATCCACCAGTGCCAGCCATCATGCATCATGTCGGGCCCCCTGACTTGTGCCGCGGCGAGGTGAGGGAGCCCGAGGAAAAGCGCAACCAGTGCCCTCACATCATCCCCATGCCCATGATGCTGTCGGCGACCTGCTTCTGCTCGTCGTCGAGCGCCTCGTAGAGCGGCACGGCCGCGTCGCGCAGCGTTCTCAGGGTTTCGATGCGCGCCGACATCATCTGCTCGTGGCGTTCCATGCGCTCGGGAAACGAGGTCGGCGGGTCGCCCGACATCATCGTCTCGTGCACCTGCTGCATGGAGCCGGCGGAATTTCGCATCGCGTCGGCATAGTCTTCCCAGGCATCCATCTGCGCGTCGGTGATGCCGAGTTCGGTCTTCAGAAAGGCCAGCCGGCCCTCGATATGTTTGGCAGGGCCACCGCCCATCATGTGGCCGCCCATGTTGCCCATCATCTGGCCACCCATCATCTGGCCGTGCATGCCCTGACCCTGCATCATGCCCGGGCTGTTCTGCATACCCTGCTGCATCCCGCCCTGCATCTGCTGCTGCGCGACTGCCGGTGCCATCAGCGAGGTAGCGACGGCGGCGGCGAGGAGGAATTTTCCATGGCGACGCATCTATATCTCCTTTTGTTCTCAAGTTGCTTTGATCTCCATACGGCATTCCTGCCAATGACGCATTGAGCGAGATCAACGGATCACTCCCGAATCCGCTTGGCGCCGACATCGCGCGGTGGCCGACCGTGTCCGCGTAAAGGCTCAGTGCGAACCTGGCGCACATCATGCTTGCCCGTGCCGGTGGCCCTTGGCCAGGTCATCACGTGGATGTTCCGCCATAGCGCTTGCCACCTGACAAAAGGTTCCGCGTTCGCCTCTGATGTGCCCCAGGTTGCCAAGAGGAAAGTCCGAGGACCAGCCATACGGACCTTTCTGTCGTTCCCTGCACGCGCATCAATACCCGTCCCGAAGCTACCGCCTCGTGCACGAGGGTAAAGCGCTGCCAGTCGCCGCGGGGTTTAGGAATGGCAGCGCTGTTGATCAGTTCGCGTCCTTGAACTCAGCGTAGTCGCCACGGACCTGCACGGTCACCGTCACGTCGCTGTCATCGCGGTTTCGCCAGAACCATCCGTGCTCGCCGGCGAACCCGGCGACGATCCTACCTTCGTCCCCAGTGGAGCCGCGGCCCTTCTCGTAGGTGACCGACTGGCCGTCGCCATGGCCGTGAAGGTCGAAATTCACCCGGCCCCCTTCGACGAACATGCGGTATTCCGCGGACTGACCTTCTTGCATCACAAGCTTCCATTCTGCCGAGGCCCCCGGCGCCAGCTTGAACGTGGTCTCGTCACGCCAAGTCTCGGCCTCTTGCGCGTGGGCGGTGCCGACGAGGAGCCCGAAGATTTCGTTTACAAGGCTCGACTGATCGTCGCCCGCTGCATCCATCTGTCGGTCGGCCTCGGCTTCCTCGGCGAGCTGGGCCTTGATCTCGCCCATCTCGGCGAGACCGAGAACCCCGCCTATGCGCGTCGGGTCAATGCCGTATTCCGCGGGGAGAACGACGGTGACGAGGATCGCCACCGCCGAGACGGCGGCGATGACGGTGGAGCGTAGAAGCTGCGCCGAGGTCGGGAGCTCTTCAAGCGTCGGTTTCTTGGAATTGAACATGTCATGTCTCCTTTCAGGTGACGAAATAGCCGGTGATCTGATAGCCCATTAGGATGAAGCCCAGGGTCATCATGATGACGTTTGCGGTGTAGGCCTGGCGCAGGAAAGCCGGGGAGCGGCGCCAGTAGCCCATGACGATGAGGATCACGGCCAGGGCCATGATCTGCCCGATCTCGACGCCCACATTGAACGCCAGCAGATTGGGCAGCAGCCCCTCCGCGGCGATGTCGTAGTCAAGTATCTTTGTCGCCAGGCCAGTGCCGTGGAAGAGCCCGAAGACCAGCGTCGCGGCCCTCGTGTCGGGCTGAACCCCGAACCAGCGTTGATAGGCCCCGAGATTGTCGAGCGCCTTGTAGACGACCGAAAGGCCGATGATGGCGTCGACGATGTAGGCGTTCACGCCCCACCCGAACCACACCCCCGCGAGCATCGTGGTGGAATGACCGATGGCGAAGATGCTGACATAGATGGCGACGTCCTTCATCCGGTAGAGGAAAAAGACGACGCCGAGCAGGAACAGGATGTGGTCGTAGCCCGTGACCATGTGCTTGGCCCCGAGATAGGTGAAGGGGGCGAGGTTCATTCCCCAGATTTCCTGGATATAGCCGGCATCGCCTTCGGTGACGTTGTGCGCGACGGCGGTGCCTGCCCAGAGGCACAGCAGCCCCAGGACGGGCAGGATGGCGATGATGCGCGGCAGGCGCCATGATCGACCATCCGCGGTTACGGATTGCATGATGTTCTCCCTGGATTGTCCGGTGTGGCATGTGTGGCTGACCTCGAAAGGCCCTGCGTCACACGCGTGGCGGTCGCTCCAGTCGAAAATGAGGTGGCGTCCAGTCCGGCAGGGCGGCGCTACGCCATGTGGCGAAAGTCTCGCCGGCCGGCTGTGCGACCCGACCCGGCAGCAGAACGGCCTGCGAGTGATCGTGATCGACCGTGTCATGGCTATGGCCATGCATCGCCCAGAGCAGGTCTTCTTCAAGACCATGGGAATGACCATGGCTGTGGATCATCTCGGCGTGTTCCTGGAGGGTTTCAATGACCTTCGGCACGTGTGAAGTGCCCGGAGAAACGCTCCAGATTACCAGCGCCGCACAGGTCAGCAGGACAAACACCCGCCGCGCCGTCCGCGCCATCATCCTGCAAGATCCCATGGTCCTGCCCGCCTCGTATTGCCCACGCCTTGTGTCCGGCGTTTTGCTCGCTCCTGTCCGGAGACATATCGGTTTCATATGATGAACGGCGATCTTCACGCAAGTCTGTAGGACAAGTCGGACAGTCGGACAAGGCATTCGGTGTCCGACTGTCCGACTGTCCGATCAGCACATCGGAATGACGAACCAGGGGCTCGCAACAACACACCGGGAACGAACAGTTGCTCGCGTCGAGATGCGCATCGACAATATCCGTCCGGAAGACATGACGCGTTCGCGCGGCTTGGTGGGCCCTGTCGCTTAAGGTGATCGTCGATGGTGGAAGCATCTCTGCGCTAGTCGTCTCCCTGAAGGCGCAGGTGGCATCGGGATACAGAGTGAGGCGCGCCGATCAGCGCAGCCCGTCGAGATAGGCGCGGTCCACCGACAGCCTGAGGCCGAGCGCGCCGGTCCCCATGGCGACGGGGGTCTTGCGCAGGAAAACCTCGGCCGCCTCAATCTGCGGCTGCCGCGCACAGGCATGCACGATACGGGTCATGAGCCGTTCCTGCGTCGCGTAGGGCCCGTCCTCGAACAGCCGCAGGATTTCGGCGATCAGCGGGTCGTAGTCGAAGACATGGTCCATACCGTCCGCATCGATCAGGACCAGCGCGGGGTCCACGGTCAGGGTCAGGTCCAGCAGGTGCGAATCCGGCACCGTGTCGTCGGGCCCGTAGGTGCCGATCTCGACCGGGATCTCGAGGTTCGTCAGCTCGACGGTGCTTTGGCAGGGCAAGGGCGTTCTCCTGATATGCGCATGGCGCAATCAGATAGGCCGCGCCGGGTCGCGGTCACGCGCCGACAGCGTCTGCAAGCTGCCGCTTTGCGTTGCCGCGCGTCTCCGCATGGCAGGGGCATGTCCACCAGAGCCACGGAGAGAGTCGTGGAGCGCTCTTTCGCTCGCTGGGGCGTATGGAGGCCTAGAAGCGGCTGAGCGCACTCAGCGGACTCCATAGGCGCTCTTTGGGGCCAGCGAGCGGCGCCCCAACTCTGAACCGTGTCGCAGCGCCCGGAAAGCCTGCTACATCTCCGGCGAAACGTGCCGGCTCACGCGATCCAGTCCAAGGACCACTGTCCTCAGCCAGCGATCCCAGCAATTAGCTCCTAACCGAAGATTTTGACGACCATTTCCCGCAATTCCGCGCCATGCCGATGGCAGCTCACGCGGTGCTCAGCGTCGGTAAGCCCTGTAAGTGCTTACTTATTCTGTTGTCGGCTGGTTTCGCTCGAGCTGGCACGCGTGCGGCTCTATTAACTGGGTCACCTTCCTTTCTTCACCTTCCTTCCCCGAACACGCACCCCACTATTCACTTCCCCCTTCTACACCACACACTCCACCCACACGTCAGACGAGAAGCAGCAGACAGAAAAGCGACGCCGCACACATGCTCATCCCACACGTCTGCGAGCCTCCGCGAGCGCGCCCGAGCCCTACCTGGTGGTGAAACCGCTCCAGCGCCGCTTCAGCCCGTCGAGTGCGTCCCCTACCACGTTGTTCATCTCCTGCCAGTCAGCGAGGCCAAGCTCCTCGTCTTTCGTCTTACGCGGCGGTTTCTTCCCGGCCTGTTTTGCCGCCAGCCGTCTCTCCTCCGCAAGAGCACGCAGCCGAAGGTTTATGCCGTAGACGCCGCGGTTCCTCATCTGGACCTGTGCGTCTTCGAAGATGTGCTGCAGCGGCTCGATTACCGGCACTCTGCAGCGCAGGAAATCTCTGGTGAGCTTCCGGAACGAGATACTGCCCAGGTCGTCGATCGTGTGCAGACCATGTTTCTTCAGCGTCTCGGTCCCGGAGATCGTGACTTCCATCCTCGCGCGGCGTTCAGTGTCGGGCAGCGGCACGAAGGTTTCCTTGATCGGGTTTCGTTTGTCAGTGATCTTATTCTGGATGCTGACCAGGTGCGACCTGAACTTGTCACCTTTCGAAACCGTTGAACTCAGAAAGGGCGTGTATCCCGCGTTTTTTGTGAGAACACGGTCGCGGATGCCTTCCTCGGCGATCATGGAGTCCGACCTGTGCTTGGTCTTCTTGCCGGGAGAAGAGACATGGGCAAACAGATATCGCGTCTTCGGCTTGCGCCTTGGCAGCTTGTCCTGATCATCATGAATCTGTCGCGCATCTGCATATCGCGGCGTCGCGGCGTCTGGCTCTATTATGCGACTTGGCCTGCTCCAGTGATGGCGTTGTAGAAGTCCCACCATCCGCTCGCGGCGCAGAACGGCCTCTTCCGGCGTGCATGGCCTCCTCGCGTAGAAATCGACAGAGACCTCGATCAGATGAAACTGCACTGGCTCGATGAGACCGGGCCCATCCTTGATTGTTTTCAGGATCGCAGCCAGCACCTCCGGCGTCGGCTCCTGGATCAGGATCGCGAACGGCGAACCTGTCAGGATAGATTCGTCGGGGCATATGAGCGGCGCACCCCATACGTCGCCAGACACCTTGGGATTGAGCAGATCGTCGACGACGGTAGTGATCCCAATCTCCTTCAAGATCATGTTCCGCAAATTATAGCGGTGTATCGCTACACGGGTCTCGACCAAGATGACCACCCTGTCGATCAGTGCCTTGACCTGGTAGTCGTTGCGAATGTCCACGTCCGGCACCAAGGTGACTGTCCCCACTCGATCCGGACGCGCTTTCCCGGTTGATGATGTGGCGGTCGTCATGTGCGGCACATATCGGAGCCGAGGGTCCAGCTTGGTGCCCGATGGCAAGCGCCGATGCTCCTCGGCATGCATATCAGATTGATATTCGAGTGCGATCTCACACGGGACGAGGGTCGCAGCACGTGGTGCATCCGGCTCGACAAAGATCTCCGGTCGGTCAGTCTGTGACGCCGGCAGCATGCCGGTTATCGCATCCAGCACGCGCACGATCTCAGGCGATTTCCTGATCTTCGTAAGCGCGATCTGGGGCCCACCTTCTTCTGACTTATGATTTCTGGGAATCCGTCCCTGTCTTGGAATAGGGAAG
>NZ_JBPBBB010000075.1:0-6422 GCF_050896375.1 Roseovarius tibetensis | reverse complement strand
TCCGCAGCCTCGTCATCGGATCCACAACGACCGAGATGGTGCGGTCCTGCAAGGTGCCCGTCGTCCTGATGCGGTGATCTCGATGACGGCTCCCACCCTTGGGGCCTGAGACGGCATTCCCGCCTCGGGTTCAGAAAAAATCGCAGGGCTTGCGGATCGCATCCATCGAGCGGATTGGATCCGTCGATACGGCGCCAGACCGCAGGCCCTTTGGTCTCGATCCGCAGCGCGTCGGCCCGCCAAGCCGCGTCGTCGAGCGGATATCGCTGCAGTCAGGCATTCGCAGGCTCCTCGATCGGCAGAAACCCGGACGGCTTGCCCACCGATATCAGGCTGAGGCTATGCATGGCGCGGGTACAGGCGACGTAAAGCAGGTTGCGGTCCATCTCGGTGGAGAAGACGGCTTCGCTGGCGTCGGGGATGATCACGCGATCGAATTCCAGCCCTTTGGCCAGATGCGGCGTGCAGACCACGACCCCGGTGGAAAACCCGGTGCTGCCCTCTTCGAGCAGCCGTGCCTCGACCCCCGCCTCTGACAGAGCCTTGTGCAGGCGCCTCGCCTGCGCTTGGGTCTTGGCCAGCACCGCGAGGCCGGCGTGCTCGGACGCCCGGAAGGCTTCGATCAGACCGGCGATGCGCGCCACGGCGTCCTTCTGCGTCTTGACGACCGCCAGTTCGGGTGCCGGCCCGTGCCGCTCCATCGCGACGAGATCGGGGTTGGGCGAGATCTTCAGCGCGAACTGCATGATCTCCCAGGTCGAACGGTAGCTCTTGTTGAGGGTCACGCGCCAAGCGCCGTCGAGGACGCTCTCGATCCGCTCGGGTGTCGAGGCGCTGTAGGGGTTCACGGATTGCGTGGCGTCGCCGAGGATGGTCTTGCGGCATCTGAAAAGCCGTCCGAGCACCGCGTATTGTGCTGGCGTGTAGTCCTGCATCTCGTCGACCAGCAGATGCGCAACACCTGCGTAGGGGTTTTCGACGCCTTCGGTCAGGATTTTCAGATAGATGAGCGGGAAGACGTCGGCATATTCCAGCTTGCCGCTCTTGGGCTTGAAAAGATCCGGCCGGTCGATCCAGTCGAAAAGTTCCTTGTAAGCCTTGCGCAGTGTGGTGCGGTTGACCATCCCGCGCACCGCCTTGCGGATAACCGCGCGTTCCTCCTTGCGCAGCTCGATGTTGTACTCGGCCTCGAACTGCTCGATCACCGAATTGCCGGTCGCAACAAGGCGCTCGGCCATGTCCAGCTGCCGCAGCCGCTTCCACGTCGTCTCGAACACGAAGCCGGGCAGCGGGCGCTTGCGCACCACCACATCCTCGGGCTGGAACGCGGTCTTTTCCAGATGCTGGGCATAGGCCTCGATCTGGCGCAGGAACTCGGGCGCGGCCTTGGCGCGCAGTCGCGTTTTCATGTTTGCGTCGTCGGTTTCCAGCAGCAGCGCCGTCTGCTCGAAGAAGGTCTGAAACCGGATCTTGTCACCGAGGATCTGCGCAGCGAGCGTTTCCATTCCGATCTCGGGCACGGTCTCTTCGCCCAACTCGGGCAGCACATTGCCGATATAGTCGGCAAAGACCCGGTTGGGCGAGATGATCAGGATGTCGGAGGATTTCAGCGTGTCCTTGAAGCGGTAGAGCAGGAATGCGATCCGGTGCAGCGCGATCGAGGTCTTGCCCGACCCCGCGACCCCCTGGATGATCAGCGTGTGCGCCTCGGCGTCGCGGATGATGGCGTTCTGGTCGCGCTGGATGGTGGCGACGATATTCTTCATACCGTCATCGCTGGCCTGCGCGAGGGTATCCTGCAACACGTCGTCGACGATGTTCACGCTGACATCCAGCATAAACTCCATCGAACCGTCGCGGATGCGGAACTGACGTTTCAGGGTCAGGTCACCGGGGATCGTGCCCGACGGCGCGTCATAGTGCGCGGGTCCGGTCTCGAAGTCGTAGAACAGCGCCGAGACCGGCGCGCGCCAGTCATAGACCCAAGGTTCCTGGTTTTCCTCGTCGCGGAAATCGTGGATGCCGATATAATAGGCGGCCGTCTCGTTGCGATCGTCTCGGCGGAAATCAAACCGACCGAAATACGGTGATTTGCGCAGCTTTTCCAGTTTGACCGCCTGTGCGCGCAGGATGTCCGACGAGCGCATCATCTGGTCGATCGACTGTCGCATCGCGGCCTTGTCGAGATGGTCCATGTCGCGGCGCGCCTCCCACATGTGGTCGTGGGCCGCCTGTATGTCGCGCTGATACTCCGACACGCGCGCGCCGATCTCGCCGAGGTTGGCGTCGATGCGTGAGAGGCAATGGGTCAGCCGCTGGCTCTCGAAGTCTTTGTCCGTCGTCATTTTCAATACAATTCTTCCGTTTTACGTGTACCCGCTCGGTTGGATGCCAAATCTGTCTCCGACAACCGGAAGACCGCCACTTTGCTGGCACCTCCGACATCAGGATCGCGGCCGACGATGTGTCCGACCTCTGTGCCGCATTCCGCCGTATCGCCCGTACCTCGCACCAAGCGCGAAACTTCGCGCGACCCCGGTTCGAATAATTGAGCCGGATAACGCATAGTGTGCGGCAGCCCGCCCACCATCGGATTGAAGCCCGCGTTCGGCGCCGTGATGACCGCAACGCGGGACCGAATACCGCAATAGCGGGCCTGCACCAGTCCTTACAGGAGTCCAGGATCGAGATGCTCGATCGTATCGATGAGACTGACGCCATCGAAATCCTACAGATCGAGCGGCGCGGCGCAGAGCGGACATGCGTGGTTCTCGACCAAAGGCATCAAAACGGTGTTCGCGGCCGAAAGGCTCATTCCGCATCGGCCCGTGCCAGATAGACGGTCTGCGTGAAGGGCTGTCCTGTCAGTGGATTGTCGAAAGTCACCGGCTCCGCCCAGGCCTCGGCAAACGCTGCGTTCAGTCGATCCAGAAAACGCTCGTCTGACGCATCGTTGGACCAGAGGCCGAAGATGCCCCCCGGCTTGAGGTGGTGCTTGAGCGTACGCAGCCCTTCGACCTGGTAGAAGCTGTCGCTGCGCTGGTCGAGCAGGTGGTCCGGGGCATGGTCGATATCGGCGAGGATCGCGTCGAACCGCCGCCCCGGCCGATCCGGATCGAATCCTTCGTTTCTGGCCATGGCGAAGAAATCGCCCTCTATCAGACGGCATCGACGATCGTCTGCGACCCGCGTGCCAAGAGGAAGGATGCCAGTTTCGTGCCATTCGATCACGGGTGCGAGATATTCGACTACAAGGAGGTTCGCGACGCGGGTCTCGGCCAGAACGGTCTCGGCGGTGTAGCCAAGGCCCAGACCGCCCACCACGACGTCCAGCGCGTCGCCCGTGCAGGCTGCGACACCGAGCTGCCCGAGCGCAACCTCTGACGCGGTGAAATAGCTGGTCATCAGGAATTCCTGTCCCAGCATGATCTCCCACACATCCACGCCCAGCCGCAGATCGCGGCGCCGCCGCAGACTGAGCGCACCGATCGGTGTCGGGCAGTAGTCGAGTTCCTCGAATAAGTGGCTCATGTCAGTGACCGGCGCGGCTCGCACGGTCGCCTTTCTGTCTGAATTTCAGGATGCGTCCTTATCCTTCGGATCGGTCCAAAGCTCAATCTTTGCATAAGTTCGGTACGGGGCGATACGACTCGACAGTGACCGGCGATTGTCTTCATCTCGCATCCTTGGCCTGGCGGTCGCGGATCGGTGTCACCAGCCTGTCGATTTCATCGTCGGTTTTCTCGCGTAAGGCAGGCACCAGATTGCGGATGTCGTCGGGCGACGCGTCGGGACGCGCAACAAGGATCCTTTCGATCAGGTTCTTCATTTGCTGTTTCATCTGCATGCTCCGGCTATCAATGGCAATTTAGCTGACGGTCGAAGTCGGACGGGGCCAAGCCCCGCCCGCTCACGCGGTTTCATCGACCTCGCCTTCAGGCGCGGCATCGGCGATGGCGACTTGAGCCGTGATCATGGCAGCGGCCACGGAACAGGCATTCTCAAGGGCGATCCGCACGACCTTCACCGGATCGATGATGCCGCGCTCCATGAGGTCGCCGTAATCGCCTCGTGCGGCGTCGAACCCGAACGTGTCCGTCGCGGCCTCCCGCACCTTTCCGATCACGAACGTCCCGTCGAAACCTGCATTGTCCGCAATGAGAACCAGGGGCGCGTTCAACGCCTTGAGCACGACCTTAACGCCCGCGTTCTCGTCCGCGTTATTGCCAGTGAGATCGTCGAGCATCCGGCCCGCACGCACCAAGGCGACACCGCCCCCGACGGTGACCCCCTCCTCGACGGCGGCGCGGGTCGCGTTCAGGGCGTCCTCAACGCGGTCCCGCCGCTCGCGCAGATCAGCCTCTGAAGTGCCACCAACGCGAAGAACCGCGACACCCCCGGCAAGCTTCGCAAGTCGCTCCCGCAGGGCATCTCTCTCGTGTCCGGGTGCGGCGTCATCGACCTCTCGCCGCAACCGGGAAATGCGCTCTTCAATCCGGTCTGCGTCGCCCGCGCCGCCGACCAGCGTCGTGCTCTCACGCGTGATCTCCACATGAGCGGCGTGCCCCAGCACCTCGGGCCCCGCCGTCTCGAGCTTCATGCCGAGGTCACGACTGACGACGCGACCGCCGGTCACGACGGCGATATCCTCCAGCATGGCGCGGCGGCGATCACCGAAGCCGGGAGCCTTGACCGCCGCGACCTTGAGCCCGCCGCGCAGGTTGTTCACGACCAGCGTGGAGAGAACATCGCCCTCGACCTCGTCGGCGACAATCAGCAGAGGGCACCCGGACTGGTTCACCGCTTCGAGCATGGGAAGCAGCGGCTGAACCGACGACAGCTTGCCATCATAGAAAAGGATTTGCGCCTCCTCGAAGCTGACTGTGGACCGTTCGGGATCCGTCACGAAATGGGGGCTGAGATATCCGCTGTCGAAGCGCAAGCCCTCGACCACATCGGTTTCAGTGAAAAGGCCGGGATTTTCCTGCACCGTGATGACGCAATCCCGTCCGACCCTTTCCATCGCATCGGCGATCTGCGTGCCAATTTCGGCTTCGCCGTTCGCGGACACCGTGCCGACACGGGCAATGTCATCGTGCCCGGTCACCGGACGCGCGCCCTCTTGGAGGGCGGTTGTCGTTGCGGCGGCAGCCCGGTCGATCCCGCGCTTTACGTCCATGGGATTTGCGCCGCCGGCAACCAGCTTCACACCTTCATGGGCAATTGCTTGCGCCAGCACGGTCGCCGTGCTGGTCCCGTCGCCGGCCTCGCTGTTGGTGCGGGAGGCGACTTCCTTGACCATCTGCGCCCCCATGTTCTCGAAGCGATCTTCGATCTCGAAGGTGCGAGCGACCGTGTCACCGTCCTTGGTGATGTGCGGCGTTGCGGACCCGCTCTGAATAACGACATTCCGCCCTCTCGGGCCGAGCGTGACTCCCACTGCCTTGGCGAGCAGATCAATACCCGCCAGCATGCGATTGCGCGCCTCGATATCGAATGAAAATTCCTTCACTGTCATGCCGAACTCCTTTCCGTATTTCGGATAGGCGGCAAGCAGAACCTGGCAATATGTGATCGGGTGTCGGAACACCTCCAGTGTCGACTTGCAGCAGTTGGTGAGACGGTTGATCGCGCGCCTCCCGGAGCGGAGCACTCCACGTGACGTACTATGCGACCTCGACCTGCTCCATCAGCCGCGTCCCTTGAGACGAGGCGATAGGCAAAGTAGTCGGGTGCCGCTCAGAGGTCAACCGCGAGGCCTGCTCGCCCACGGCACCTTCCCAATGAGGGTTTCAGCCGATTTGCGCCGCTCCGATCGCGGTGGGCAAAAGGCCGCTCTTGGCTGGTTCGACGGACTCTGTTGCACAAATCGTCTGATGAACGGAATTCCCGTTTCCCAGGCGGATTTATTCTACGGGCTCGGCGATGGGTATGGATATGCTGCACACCGGTGCGAATGGCCGGTTCGGTGAAGCCGCACCGCAGCGTCGACGAGAACAGCGAACGACCGGAATGGGCCGCCTGTGAAGGCGGTCCGTCACCTTCAGATCTCGACGCTCTCGGAGATCGCCAGTGCGTCCTCCAGTTCAACGCCCAGGTAGCGGACGGTGCTGTCCATCTTGGTGTGCCCGAGCAGGAGTTGCACAGCCCTCAGATTGCCAGTCTTCCGATAGATCTGTGCAACCTTTGTCCGGCGCATGGAATGCGTGCCGTATGACGTCGGGTCCAGCCCGATGGAGCTTACCCAGTCCCGGACGAGCCGGGCGTATTGGCGGGTCGAGATGTGAAGGCGTTCATGGAAGCGGCCCGGCCAGAGGTGTTCCGAGCCGACCATCAACGGCTCCTCTGAATCGCCCCGGATTTACCGGAGACCTATAGCTTCATTTCACGCGACCATATCGAGCACGTCGCGCTGTGCATAG
>NZ_JBPBBB010000074.1:0-6659 GCF_050896375.1 Roseovarius tibetensis | reverse complement strand
GAAGAAGCGCGATGGCCGCCAGCCCCGGCCGCGCGCTGCGCTACGCCAAAAGGCTCCGCGCGCGGCCTCTTACACCATCCCGCGGGGCACTACCCCAGCAGGCGTTTGAGCTTCATGTTCTCGTCTTCGAGCCGTTTCAGGCGACGGGCATCCGACAACTCCATGCCGCCATACTTGGCCTTCAACTTATAAAACGAAGCCGGGCTGAGCCCATGCTTGCGGCATACCTCGGCCGTGGCCATGCCAGCTTCCTGCTCTTTGATCATTCAGATGATTTGCGCTTCGGTGAAACGGCTCTTCCTCATGTCGTCTGCTCCTTCAAGGTTACGCAGACACTACATCAGACTGAGGGAACTTCCGGGGGGCAGGTCATGGCCGCCGCCGAGGCTGAAGCCGCGCGGCGCCATTTCGAGGACCTGACCTGCGGCGACCTGATGTCCCGCGACCTCGTCACGGTCACTCCGGAAACCAATCTTGGCATGGTCGCCGACCTGTTTCGTCGGCACAGGTTCAAGACCCTGCCTGTCATGGACGACTTGGGCGACCTGTGCGGCATCATCACCCAGAGCGATCTGATACAGCGCGCGCAGCTCGACACCGTCAGGGGTGGTGTGGGATTTGCGAGATCGGTCAGGCGGCTGGTCCGCCCTGCCCGGAATGCAGGGCCGCGCGCCCGCGATATCATGACGACAGATCTGCGTGATGTCGGCCCCGGCGACGGCATCGGCGGGTTGATCCAGCTGCTGGCCGATGGCGGTGTGCAAGCCGCGCCCGTGGTCGAGGGCGCGCGCCTCGTCGGTATCGTGACACGCTCCGATCTGATTGCCGTCCTCGCGCGACAGACGCTCCTCGCCGGGGTCTTGCAGAAGGCCGTGTGAGATGACGGAGCTCAGGGCCTGGTCGACAAGCTGAACGCGATCCAGCAACACACGGTCGGGACCTGTTGCCGGGTCTCGATCGGGAGGTGGGCCTGTCTTTGCCGCTCAAGGCCCTTGCCTGTCGGAGGGGCCTCCGCGGCGTCCAGGTCAGACCATGCCGCAAGCCTGGGGGCCGAACGGCGCGGCGCCCGACAGCGCGATTGCGGGGTTGGGGCGTTCTCATCGCCTTCCGTCGGGATCCCTGCCGTCGGAATCGTGGTCGACCGCGTCCGACGCCGGATCGTCGTCGCGGTCGCCTTGCTTGTCCCGCGGATCATCGGCATCTGATTGGTCGTCGAGCGTGATGACGCGCCATGCGTTGCCTTCGGGGTCGTCGAACTGGTTCGCGCGCAGGGCCCAGAGGAAGGCGCAAAGCCCCACGAACCCCATGCCGAGCGATAGCGGGATCAGGATCGACAGGGAACTCATCGCGCCGCCTCGCCAAGCGCGCGCCAGGCATGCCAGGTGCCGTGGCCCAGGACGGGAAAGACCACCACCAGTGCCAACAGCCCCGTTACCGCCGACAGTGCGATCCCGGCGGCGACGATCGCGCCCCAGGCGATGCAGGGCGCGAGGTTGCGGACGGTGGTCGCAAAGCTGAGGCCGAGGGCCGTCAGCGCGTCGCCCCGTTCGACCAGCAGCATCGGCACCGAAAAGAGGCTGAGCGAAAAGGCGAAGGCAGCGAACAGCCCGCCCACCAGCGTGCCGGTGATCAGCAATCCCCAGCCGCGCGCCGTGACGAACACGTTCGACAGCGCGTCGCCCGCCGCCGGGATCGGCCCAAGCCCGAAGAACAGCGCGTAAAGCAGATCCGCGGCGCGCAACCAGAACAGAACCAGCAGGCCGAGCAGCAGCCCGGCAAAGGCCAGCTGCGTGACCGAGGCCGGCCGCACGAGGATCATGTCGCGCAGCGTGGCGGTCTCGCCGCGCTCGAGCCTGCGGCTTTTCTGGTAGAGGCCGATGGCGAGGAACGGCCCGACGATCAGGAACCCCGACAGCGCCGGCAGCGCCAGGTAGAGCAACCCCGCCGCGGCCAGACCGCCGAGCACGGCGTAGGACAGAAGGGTCAGAAAGACCCCGTAGGCGAGGCTGGGCCCCGGCGCGGCGCGCAGGTCGTGCCAGCCGGCGGCGAGCCAGTCGAGCGCGGCGCGGGGCGGCAGATCGCGCGCCAGTTTCGAGGCGGGGCGCTGCGGCGGGCGGACGGTGGGAAGCGGCTCTAACATGGATCGTCCCTTTCAGCAGGCGGGTTTTGCCGCTACCGCGACACCCTCGACCGCGACGCAATCGGGTTGCGACCCGATCGCGGCGACCAGAAGCTGCGCATTCGCGGCCAGCACCAGCGCCACCGCGACCAGTGCCGCGCCGATGGCGAGGCGTTGCTGGGTTGAGCGCGTCATTCGTCGGCTCCGTCATCCGCTTCCGGCAGCCGCGAGACATAAAGCGCCAGCAGGTTGATCTCGGCATCGCGCAACCGGTCGGACCAGTGGGGCATCACCCCCTGACGTCCGTTGCGAAGCGTATGTATCACCGATGCGGGGCTCTGGCCGTAGATCACCGCGTCATCGGTCAATGCCGGCGCGCCATTCATCATCCCGCCCGCGCCGCGCTCGCCGTGGCAGGCGTTGCAGTTCTCTGCAAAGAGCGTGGCGCCCGCGCTGTCGTGATCGGCGTTGCCTTCGGGCAGCGCCACGACATAGGCGGCAACATCCCGGAGCTGCGATCTCTCCATCCAGTCGAAGGCCGGCATCTGGGCGACTCGGGTGTCGGGATGCCGGGCGTTGATGCCCACTTGCAGCGTCGTGGCGATGGTCGCCGGATCGCCGCCCCAAAGCCAATGCGTATCGTTCAGCACCGGAAACCCCGGTACGCCGCCGCCCTCGTCGCCGTGACACATCGCGCAGTTGTCGCGGTAGAGACGGTCCGCGGCGGGCATCGCCCGCGCTATCAGGGCGTCATCGCCTTGCAACGCCGCGTAGTCGGGATCGTCGAAGCGCGAGAGCCAGCCCGCGCGGATATCCGCGACGGATTGCACGCCCTCGACCGCCATCTCGCCCTGATCGAGCCCGAGCAGCCCGCGGGTGTAGTCACGCCCGTAAGGCCAGGCGGGCAGCAGCACCCAGGCGATCACGGAATAGAGGAATGTCGCAACCAGGATCCACAGCACGAACCGCGGAAAGGGCGTGTTCAACTCCTTGATGCCGCCCCACTCGTGCCCGGTGGTGTCATAGCCGGTGACCGGGTCGATGTCGCGGTTGCCGGTATGCGGGTCGGCGCCCGGGAATTCCTTTGGGTCCGTGGTCATTGCCGCGCCTCCGCGGCGCTGTCGGCCTCGTCGGTATCCGGCAGGATCGAGCGCGCGATGCGTTCCTGCTGGGCACGGCGGCGCGGGTTGTAGGCGCGGATCAGCACGATCAGCATGAAGCCGCCCATCCAGATCGGGCCGAAGACCTTGGCGATCAGCACGAGGGTGTCATGGGTCATTGCGTCTCCTCCGCCATGATCCGGTGGGCCGCATCGGTGAGCGTGCCGAGCGATTGCAGATAGGCGACGACCGCGTCCATCTCGGTCAGGCGGTCGGGATCGCCGTCGAAGGCGCGTACCGCCACGTCCTCGCCATAGCGCGCGCGCACGGCGTCCGCGCCATCCGAGTCCGGCCGGCTTTGTGCCAGAGCGTCGGCCCGGGCGTTCTCGATCATGGCGTCGTCATAGGGCACGCCCAGCCGGGCCAGCGTTGACAGGTTGGCCTCGATCATGTCGGTCTCCATGGGCCGGGTCAGCCACGGATAGGCCGGCATGATCGAGACCGGCACGACACTGCGCGGGTCGATCAGGTGCTGCACGTGCCAGTCGTCGGAATATTTCTCTCCGACGCGGGCGAGGTCGGGACCGGTGCGTTTCGACCCCCAGAGCATCGGGTGATCATAGGCGCTCTCGGCCGCCAGCGAGTAGGGGCCGTAGCGGTCAAGCTCGTCGGCGAGGCTGCGCACCATCTGGCTATGGCAGGCATAGCAGCCCTCGCGGATGTAGATCTCGCGGCCTGCAAGCTCCAGCGGGGTATGGGGGCGCAGGTCGTCGGGGATCTCGACGGTCTCGTCGATCGTAAACAGCGGCGCGATCTCGACGATCCCGCCGACCGAGGCCACGGCGATGATCGCACCGACCAGCCCCATCGAGAGCTTTTCGAGATTGTAATGCAGCTTCAGCATCGGCTCACTCCGCCGGTTGGGTGACGATGGGGCGGTCGGACTCGTCCACCCGGTCGCCTGCGGCCCGCATCGTGGCGCGGCAGTTGAGGGCACACAGCACCGCGCCGGCGAGGAACAGACCGCCCCCGAGGGTGCGGAAGGCGTAATAGGGCAGCATCGCCTCGACCGATTCGATGAAGCTATAGGACAGCGCGCCGCCCTCGTCATAGGCACGCCACATCAGCCCCTGCGTGATGCCCGCGTTCCACAGCGACACGACGTAGATCAGCGTCCCGGCGATCGCGAGCCAGAAATGCCATTCCACCGCCTTCGGCCAGGCCATGTCCTCGCGGCCCCAAAGCTTCGGGACCAGCGTGTAGATCGCGCCAAAGACGATCATCGCCACCCATCCCAGCGTGCCGGAATGCACATGCCCGACCGTCCAGTCGGTGTAATGCGACAGCGAATTGACGGGGCGGATGGCCAGGAACGAGCCCTCGAATGTTGACAGGCCATAGAACACGGCGGCCACGAACATGAAGCGCAGCGTGGCGTCGTCGCGCACCTTGTGCCAGGCGCCGTTCAGCGTGGCGATGGCGTTGCCCGCCGAGGCCCACGAGGGCACCAGCAGCATGACCGAGAAGGTCATGCCCAGCACCTGCGTCCAGTAGGGCAGGGCGGTGTAGTGCAGGTGGTGCGAGCCCGCCCACATGTAGAAGAACACGATCCCCCAGAAGCTGAGGATCGACAGCCGGTAGGACCAGATCGGGCGCTGCGCGCGCACCGGCAGGAAGTAGTAGAGCATCCCCAGGAATCCGGCCGTCAGGAAGAACGCCACCGCGTTGTGCCCGTACCACCACTGGACCATCGCGTCCTGCACGCCCGACCAGATGGTGAAGCTTTCGCCCGATCCCAGGCTGACAGGCAGTGCCAGGTTGTTGACGATGTGCAGCATCGCCACCACGAGGATGAAGGCCATGTAGTACCAGTTGGCGACGTAGATATGCGGCTCGGCCCGGCGCGCCAGCGTGCGGATATAAAGCACGAAATAGGTCACCCAGACGAATACCAGCCACAGGTCGGCATACCATTCCGGCTCGGCATATTCCTTGGATTGCGTCTGCCCCATGACATAGCCGGTCGCGGCCCAGACGCAGAACAGGTTGAATCCGATCAGCACGACCCACGGGCTGACCGCGTCGGCCAGACGTGCCCGCGTGGTGCGCTGCAGCACGTAGAACGAGGTGGCGATCAGCGCGTTGCCGCCAAAGCCGAAGATCACCCCCGATGTGTGTACCGGGCGCAGCCGCCCGTAGCTGGTCGCGGGCCAGGGCGGGGTCGCCTCGGGCCAGTACATCAGCGCGGCGAGCCACACGCCCACGGCCATGGCGATCACCGCCCAGATCAGCGTCATCACGATCCCGAACCGGATCGGCGCGTCGTAATACCGCGTCAGGCGGCGGGCCGGCGGCTCGGGCTGATCGTAGAGCGCGCCGCCCAGCACGAAGACAAGCGCGACACCGAGGATCATCGCGAGGCCCCCATGCAGTGCCATGGGCCCGTGCCGCGCGACCCCTGCCATGGCGAGGCCAAGCAGCGTCAGCGCGACCGCCAGGCCGAAACCTATCCGGCGTTCCGACTTGGTCAGCGTTGCTGTCATCGCCATCGGGGAAAGTCCTTTTCAGCTGGCTGGTTCAGGCGTCAGCGCGATATCGGCAAGGGTCGAGCGGTCGAGGTCCTGCAGAAAGCGCGATTCGGCCGCGCGCAGGCGTGCTTTCAGGCGACACTGCCCGTCGATCGAACAGTTTCCGCCATCGGCGGCGAAACACTCGACCAGCGGATATCCATCCTCCAGCGCCCCGACGAGGGCACCCAGACGGATCTGGTCCGCCGGGCGGGCCAGCATGGCACCGCCGCCGCCGCCACGGCGCGTGACGACGAAACCGCCATGGGCGAGCTTTTGCATGATCTTGGACAGATGGTTGCGCGACAGTCCGAATTCGTCGGCCAGTTCGGCGGTCGAGAAGGCGCGCTCGGGCGCGCTGGCCATCCGCATCAGCATGCGAAGCCCGTAATCGGTGAAGGCGGTCAGGCGCATCGTGGTGTTGCCTCATGGTCATTTCGGTGACCGTTTCAGGAATTGGTATTTACAATACTGTTTAACACCCCTACCATCATTTGCAACCAAGATTTCGCGAGATATCCGAGATTTCAACGACACATGCCGCCACGTTTCGGACCATCGCAAACGATCCTGAAAGTCACTTGACCAAGCACAGGAGACAGCCATGACCCGCCATCTTCTCGCCCCCCTTGTCGGGGCCTGCCTGCTGATGACCCCGGCAATAGCGCAGGACGGCACCGAAACTTGGCTGCCGACGTTGATGACCGAGACGCCCGCCGAAGGCTTCGATCTGGCGGTCACGATGGCGCGCACGGCAGTCAAGACGACGCAACCCGATGTCGAGACCCTGCACAAGCTGCGCCCGAACTATTCCCACGATCCCGACAGCCTGATCGACGCCTCCGGCGTGGTCGCCGAGTATTTCGCGACGAT
>NZ_JBPBBB010000073.1:0-6700 GCF_050896375.1 Roseovarius tibetensis | reverse complement strand
AACCGGATCGACGAACTCCTCCCTTGGAACTTCCAGACGTCAAGCTGAAAAGCCCGTGGGGCCCAGCTGGCGCTTACTATGGTCCCGGCGCTGCCGATCTCCGAAAGAATCGAGTTCATCAATGAAGATGATGCTTGGCGCCATCGTCGCCGCCTTCGCGAAATCCGCCTTCATGGCTTTGACAAGATCACTCGATCGTTCTCCCCGCGCCTGCCACGTGGCAACGGAGCCCGCGATGACTGTCAATCCAGCTTCTCTTGCGACCAGCCGGGCCAACTGCGTCTTGCCGGTTCCCGGAGGGCCGACGAGAAGCAGGCCCTGCAATACGTCACCCCAGCCGATATCGCCAGCCTTCCAGTCGCGCAGGTCTTCGATCATTTGCTCGAGCGGCCGGCGGACCGACGCAGGCAAGGGGAATTCCGAGAGGCCCGGCCCATGGGTATCTTCTGACGCGTGATCCTGCGCGAGAGCGGCGACTGCGCTGGCCGGATCCGGCCAGCGCAGGGCCAGCACAAGGTCGTCCGGATCGAGAGAAGCGAGCGGGGCAGATCCGGGTAGCGCGTCGAGAAGCTCGGCGCTGATCGCGGCATCGGGATATGCTTCGGCCAGCACCTCCTTCAGCATCTCCCGGTCAAAGGGCGCGAGCCGCAAAGGCACCGGGCTCAACGCCCGCAGCGCCTTCGGGCTCGTTCCGGCGTCCGGCGTGATCAGAACGGCTGGACGGCGTGTCTCGATTGCCTCAACAAGCTCCGGCATGAGATGTCCCAAAGCCCTGACATGGCGCTGCGTCTGGGGCCGCAAGGCCTCTTCGGCCCTCACGATACTGGGCCCCGGTACGTCTTCGGGCCAGAAGAAGGTCTCGCCGATGACATGTTTGAGCAGGTCCCGGATCACGGTATCCAGTCCGCTCGAGGCGGTTGTGAGCAGCGTCACGGTTCCCGGGGCAGCGAGTGTCTCGACCATCTGCTCGACCGATCCGAAACTTTTCGCGACCCGCAGGAGAGCCATCGCGCAGGCGGGTTTGAGGCGGTAGACCTTGCAACACGATGAACGGGTTCCGGGGATCGGAGGAAGCGACGGGCCGAAGGTGTCCTCATGCTCGATCGAGTCGATCATCGCATCGATATCCCAATCGTCGGACGGGGTATCGGGTGCGCCGTCAGCGGTGAGCCCGCTTTCGGAGGCGCCCCCGGTTCGGTCCTGTGCATCGAGGCCCTCCTTTTCGGCCGCGTCCGTGTCCCCGACCGAAGCAGAGGCGACCGGAGCCGGATGGGCTCTAAAGGCCCAGCCCGGTCGTGTCTCCGAAAGAGACCTCCGGAGGTCGCGAGCAAAGGCCCGCCAATCACCCGAGACAGATGACGATGGCGCGCCGGTCGTGGACGGACCTTTTTCCTGCGTAAAATCGGGGCGGCCGAGGGCCGGGGCTGCGACATGGGTCGAAGTTCTGGACTGGGTCATGAAAAGTCTCCAAAAGGTAGGAAAGGATGTCCGGCCGCGTTCATGCGGCCGGAGGGGATGCACAACGCACTGTCGGCTCTGATGGATACGGGGTCCGGCGACCGCATCACGATCGCCCGGCTCGGTTTGAAGATCAGGCGGCGGCGCTATCCGGCACGGACGTCCGGGTGCAGTCCGGAATGGCATCATGGAGCCCGAGACCGCAGAGCGCGTTATCGAAGCTCTCCCTCGGGCGTTGCCGCAAGTCCGGTATCTCGGACGCCTCGATCTTGTGCACGTGGTGCCACTCGGACGTAAACTTTACGACGAAATGCGGCAGGGCCACCAAAGCCAGACAATCGAAATCTTCAGGGGAATAGGGCCGCGTCCCGTCCGGGCCGCGCTGATAACCGCGGCGGATGTTGAAGACATAACTGCCCCCGGTCGGTACATGCCTTGTCTTGATCTGCATGCGCAAAAGGCACGTATCGAGCCAGATGAGACGGTCGAATTGTTCATGCTCGGGCGCGGGGACCACGCGCTCTCCGAGCGTGGCGAGCACGCAATCGACAAGACGCTCACCGGCGTGGCCGAGGATCTTGGCGTGCGTGCAGAGATCAGCGGCGGCGACATTGGGGTATCGCGCGAGAGCGGCACGCGCATCGCGCGCCAGTGCCGGGCGCGGCGGGGGCGTGAGCCCCGGAAAAAAAGGCTGATGCATGGGAGCCTCCAGGACGGGAAAGGGAGGGGCGGGACCACGGGCGGCCCCGCCTGTTCGACTGCCGAACCCGGCGGCTCAGGCCACCAGCGCCGGGCCACCTTCCCCGTCATCGTCGGGTCCCGGAGCGTTGAAATCCTCGAGGCGCATCAGCGCGTCGCAACTGCTGAAAAAGTGGCGCTGGAGGCCGCGCAGCATCCGCGCGGACGGGTATGCGCCCGCGATGGCGAGCAGGTGGGCATGCTGCGCCACGGTGGCGTGAATATACGCGCGATCTTCGTCATTCTCGACCGACAGGAGGGTCCGCAGGAAGAGGGCCATGAGGCGCAGCGGGCGATCCGCGGCGCGCTGTGCGGGCAGATTGATCAGATGATCGAGGCGGGCCATCAGATGCGCGCGCGCCGTTTCGGCTTTCGCAAGGGCCGCGTCGAACTCCGGCGCGAAGATATCTGCGGCACCGCGTTGCAAAGAGGCTTCTGCGTCGATGCAGGCGTCGAGATCGCGCAGCAACCCGGCGAATGCCCGGCTGACGCGGGTATGCGCCAGCGGCACGTCGGCCATCACCGACGTGGTCGGCGCGTCAGTCGCAGAGCGCGAGATCGGCTTCTGCTCGGCGGCATCGTGTCCGAGTTCGGCCAACTCCGCGAGAGCCGCATCCGCCCTGCGGGCCGGGGAGATAAGATTGAAGGGGAATTGCGCGGAATTGAAACCGCCCACGCGGCGGGATACGATAAGCTTAGCCATGACGGGTCTCCGTTCGACTCGTTGTGGTCAGGGCGGGGTGGGAGTTGGCGCTCCCGCTTCGCCCGCTCAATCGGGCGCCCGATAACCATACGAGACTAGGTGGGCTTGTCGTGATCAAGCTTCAAGAGGAATCATCAAAAAAATCGCTAGATTTTCCTATTAATCCTAAATGGACGTAAACAAGCATATGATTTTCAACATTTACCAAGCGGACAAAATAGCGGATAGATATCGGACAATTGCGAAGGATGCGCAAATTCTCTCCTGGGTTGTCGCTGTAAGCCCTGCGCGACGACGCGTCGGCACCGCCACGACGTCTTCACGAAGAGCCTTTTCCAAAAAGATCACAAATTTAAAGTATCCGGATTGGATGAACAGAGATCATTGCTATCTATGGAAAATCGCGCGGACAACAGATCGGGCTACCGGCGCCGAAGTAGTTCAGCGCACTGAAAGCAACAGGATGAGCCTAAATGTCTGACAACACAACGGAGCCGGACGTGCCCGCCGCGAACGAAGCGCCGCCGGCGAGCGAGATGGAAACGGATCCGGTTGTCCGGGATCTCGACGCGCGTCTGCCGAGTGGCTACGATCTCGACGGTCACATGATCGTCAAGCTTAAATCCGCGGGTCGGTCCCGGCCGCTCTGCGGTCCGGTGATCGTGCGCTCGCACGCACGCACCGCGACGGGTGCCGGTTGGTGTGCGGAGCTTGCTTTCCGATCGGTCGATGGGACTTGGCAGAGCGCGGTCGTCGCGATGCGCGACCTGCTCGGGGCCCCCGGGCGAGTCGTCGCCAGGCTGGTGGACCGAGGCTTCGATCTGCGCGGCCGCCCGAAAGAGGTCTGCGACATGCTGCGCGCCATGCCGGTCGACCGCATCGGCCTGGCGGTGGAGGTGACTGGATGGGTCGGAGACGGGTTCGATACCTTCATCTGCCCCACGGGCGAGATTGTGACCGATGCGCGGGCCCCTCGCGAGGTTCTCTTCAGCGGGCGCCCCCGTGTGACAGCCCCGTCATCGGATCGGTGCGTGGAAGAGGCGTGGGAGGCGGCGCTGTTTGACGCCGGCATGTCCGATGCGATGACGGTCGGCCTCTGCGCCGCGCTGGCGCCGGTGATCCTGCCCGTGAGCGGGGCCCCGTCATTCCTGCTTCATGCGCATGGAAACGAAACTGCGGGCCGGATCATGCGCACCGTTGCCGCCGGTCTCTGGGGGCCGCCGGCGCAGCTCACGCTCGGCTGGCGCGACCCGCTGCCCCGGATCCTCGCCGAGATCGAGGCGGCCCGGGACGGGCTGGTGGTTCTCGAGGGGTATGAGCCGCGTCACCATCGGAAGGTCCCCGCGGTGACCGAGGCCCTGGCGGCGATGGAGGCCAAAGGACGGGTCGTGGTCCTGTCGACGGGGATGACGCCGCTCGTTCCGACGGACGGGCGCGCATCGTCCGTCCAGGACTTTCGGCATGTCGTCGATGTCGACACGCGGAGCTGGGATACGGAACGCGCCGACGAAATCATGGAGACCGCCGCCAGCAACAGCGGGGTGTTCGGCCCCGGCTTTGTGCGATCCGCCATAAATTGGGGGATCGGGAACCAGCGTATTTTCCTGGAAATCCGGACCGACGACATTCGCGACGTGCTGACCGAGAAGGATACGGTTCCCGTCGATGCGGAGACCGATCGCGTCTGCCGCGTGATCGGGGCGCTGCACGGAACGGGGGCCGTTCTTGAAAAACAGAAACTGGTCCCCGGGATGAAAAGGCCGAAATCGCTGTGTCAGCGGCTTTTCAAGGAGTGGGTGGCCCGTCACCGGGGTGTGCTGTCGAGCCAGGACCGTGCTCTGTTGAGCAAAGCGGCGACTGAAATCCGCCGTCTTCTGCGTGAAGACGCGCTGACGCCTCTGGACACCGCGGATGCGGTTGTCCCGCTGAGTGATGTGGGCTGGCACGATGATCATGCGGTATATCTGACCGTGCGCACAATGACAGCCGTCGCGACGGCGGGAGAGGCGAGCCTAGAGCGCCTGATCGATCTGCTGATCGCACAGGATCTGCTGCGGCCGGGCCGGGAGCGCGGAAACCAGTTCCGCCTGCCCAGCCGGGTTCCCGGACGTCCCCGCGCATACAAGATCCGCCGACCCGAAATCCTGCGTTTCGCCACTGCCGGGCACGGGGATGCAGACGATCGCGCCGGGGGATGAGCAACGATCCATCTCGGCCATGCATTGACAGGAAAAACGAATTCGGGGGTGATCGTCGAAAGGAAAATTGATCGTCGCTCATCAACCATCGAAGGTGTTCTTGCAAAAAATGGGACAATCCTGCCGGCGTCAGGGAGGAGGGTCCAGCAGGCTGCTGGTCGCAGCGTTCCGCCCGGCCCGAAGGCCGGGCGGAGCGCGAGAAGGGGTCAAGGGGGTATCCCCCTTGCGAGCGGTTCTTGCGGCGCCGGGGTCTCCCCGGCGGCGCAAGAACATTAGTGAGTAAAAACCCGGGCAATCCTGAAAATTTTTTGCTGAGCTTTTTCACAGGGATCGACGAAAATCGGATCAGTGAAACTCATCCGAGGAACGTTGGCATGTCCTTGCATCCCCGATTTGACACCCCGGAACCGGTCGAACAGATCGACACCGCGCCCGTCGTGCTGCGCTTCGCCTCGATGTTTCCGCGAGACCTGAAACGCCGCGCGATGCACGACAGGCGGACGGGGGGCGATCTCAGCCATGTCAGGAAAGACCTGTCTCGTCTCAACGCGCGCCGAATTGGCGACCGTGCCTGGATCCCACAGCTTCATTCGGAGGTCGAAAAAGCAGGCGCGGACAACCTTGCGGAGGAGATTGCTGCGCGACAGCGCAAGGGACGCCGCAAGGAAGCCCGGCAGCTACGGGAGCGGGGCCCTCGCGATCCGTGGAAATTCACGCGCGCGGGACCGTTGCGCGAGGGGATCCTGACGGTGAACAAGCGGTGGTTCGGCGGCGCCGGGCAGGAAGACTGGAATCCCGATCGGGTCGCGGCGTTCCAGCAGCGGGCTCTGGACTTCCTCCAGGAGCATTTCCGGGGCGGGCAACTGCGTGAGGCGAGTTCACACGAGGATGAAGAGGCGTTTCATATCCATTTTACGGTCGCCGTCTGGGTCGAGAAGGTCAGCGAGAACCGCGGCCGGCAGCGGCTCTTGCAGCCTTCGGCCAACCCGCTCCTTGCAAACTACGAATACGCGCAGGACCTCGCCGGCGAGGCCTTCCTTGACCTCGGGATCCATCGCGGTGAGCGGCGCGCGCAGGCCGCGCGGGAGGCGAAGGCTGCCGGTCTGGAAGGGCCCGACCCGCGCGCGCATGTCCCGCCGTCGCAGTGGCGGAAAGACCAGCGCCGGAAAGCGGTGCAAGATGCGGATCGGATCAAGCGCGCGGCTGCGCACCGGGCGGAGACCATCAAGTCCGACGCCCGCGCCGTGGCCAGCTCCACGGTCAGAAAAACGCGCAAGCGCGCGATCCGCGATGCGCAGGCGCGCAAGACTGAGGCCGAGCGGGCGGTGGCTGAGGCCCGGATCACACGCCAGCGCGGGCGGCTCGCCGCCGCGTTTGTACGCGGCTGGACCGCCCGTCTCGAGGACCGCGCGCATGAGCGTCGCCGCGAGGTGGAGCGGACGACGGCGCGCGTTGAAGGCGAGGCACACGATTTGAGCCTGAAGGTGTCGGAGTTGTCGCTGGAAGTATCCGAAAAGACGGTAAGGCTGTAAGCGCGATCTGGGGCCCACCTTCTTCTGACTTATGATTTCTGGGAATCCGTCCCTGTCTTGGAATAGGGAAG
>NZ_JBPBBB010000072.1:0-7746 GCF_050896375.1 Roseovarius tibetensis | reverse complement strand
GGGCTTCGCATGCTGATGCGGATGGCCAGCGCGCCCGAGCGCGCCTTCTCGACCGCCGAACTGGCCGACGAATTCGGGCTGTCGCGCAACCACCTGGCCAAGATCATGCAAAAGCTCGCCCATGGCGGCTTTGTCGCCACGCGCCGTGGTGGCGGCGGCGGTGCCATGCTGGCCCGCCCGGCCGACCAGATCCGTCTGGGTGCCCTCGTCGGGGCGCTGGAGGATGGATATCCGCTGGTCGAATGTTTCGCCGCCGATGGTGGCAACTGTTCGATCGACGGCCAGTGTCGCCTGAAAGCACGCCTGCGCGCCGCCGAATCGCGCTTTCTGCAGGACCTCGACCGCTCGACCCTTGCTGATATCGCGCTGACGCCTGAACCGGCCAGCTGAAAAAGGACTTTCCCCGATGGCGATGACAGCAACCCTGACCATGTCGGAACGCCGGATCGGCTTAGGCCTGGCGGTCGCGCGGACGCTGCTTGGCCTCGCCATGGCAGGGGTCGCGCGGCACGGGCCGATGGCGCTGCATGGCGGCCTCGCGATGACCCTCGGAGTCGCGCTCGTCTTCGTGCCGGGCGGCGCGCTTAACGATCAGCCCGAGCCGCCGACCCGCCGCCTGACGCGGTACTACGACGCGCCGATCCGGTTCGGGATCGTGATGACGCTGATTTGGGCGGTGATCGCCATGGTATAGGCATTGGTGGTTGCCGCCTCGCCGGTTATGCGCGGCGCAGGCAAGTCTTGCGGTGTGCGCGCCTGCCAGACGAAGGCGCCCCCGCTACTCCAAGCACAACAACGCAAGTCAGTGTCCAGAGACCGCGACGCAGGGTCCTCCTGGATGTGTTTGCTGTTTTCATCGGCTCTTTTCGAGACGACTTTGCGCGGGACTCGCCGAAGAGCGAAGTCCGCATGTGATACCAACGGCCTTAGCCTTTGACCGCTTTGGCGTATTCTCGGGTGGTAATCGAGCGCACGGTGGCGATGTCGTTGGCGAAGAAGTTCCAAGCGTCGCAGGATCGTGCCACGATGTCCTCGTAGGTTTCGAACACGGAGATGGCGAGGCGGTTGGCGCGGAGGTAGGCCCAGACGTTCTCGACCGGGTTGAGCTCCGGGGCGTATGGCGGGAGCGGCAGTAGAGTGATGTTGTCGGGGATGCGAAGCGCCTTGGACCCGTGCCAGCCGGCGCCGTCGAGCACGAGAATGGCGTGCGCACCTTCAGCGACGGTGCGGGAGAACTCGGCGAGGTGGGCATTCATCGCGGCGGTGTCGACGTTGGGCATGACCAGCGCGGCGGTGGCTCCGCGTTCGGGGCAGACGGCGCCGAAAATGTAGGCCCAGGTGTAGCGGGTGTCGCGCGGGGCGCGTGGTCGGCTGCCGCACGGAGCCCAGATGCGGGTGAGCGTGCCTTGCTGGCCGACCCTCGCCTCGTCTTGAAACCAGATCTCGAGGGGCTTGCCCCGGGCGCTCTCCGGCAGGGCGTCGGTTACGGTCCCGGCAAAGTTTTTTTGAACGCCTCCTGGGTCTCGGGATCGGATTTCGGGTGCTGCGGACGCACCGACAGCCGGCGAAATCCGAGCGCGGCCGACTGCTTGCCCACGGTGCGCTCGTGCATGGTGACGCGAGAGGCGCACCTCGATCTTGCGCTGAAGGTCGACGCGCCGCCAGCGCACCACCCCGTCCACGGCAGGGTCGGGACCCCCGCGCGCCATCCGTGCCAGCTCGGCCTTCTGCTCAGCGCTCAGCCGCGGCTTCGGCCCGGCCGAGCGACGGTTCGATAGCCCCGCCAGCCCGTAGGCGTTGTAGCGGTGGACCCAGTCCCGGAGCGTCTGCCGGTCCATACCACAGGTCTCGGCGGCGGTCTTGCGGTCCACCCCTCCAACACTAGCGCGATGGCCAGCATCCGCCGTGCCGCCTTGGCATCCTTCGCCTTCGCCGCCGCAACCCGAAGGGCACGCGCCGATAAGTCCGTTCGTGTAATCGCAACCGCCATCGAAACCTCCATGCTTCGATGAAAGGGAATCACAGCAGTGACCCGCCCGTCCTGCCAATGCCCACGCGCGAGCTTTGTCATCTCTATGTCTGGCTCGCCGGAGCTTGGGTCGAGGTCAACCCGGATGCCGAATGATCAGAAAGCAACTTTATGGCTCTGATTCTCCTACACTTTCAGGCCCCGTCGAGCGATTCTGGTGACACAAGGACGATGCAACTCACCATACGGAGCCACCGAGATGACCACCCGCCTCAATTCGATCACCACGCCGCGCCACCAGCTCCGCGCCGAGAAGACGCGGAAGAACAAGGAAGCAGCGCTCATCGCATTCATCGCAAAGAAGGCCGAGATCGACGAGATGCTCTCCCGCCTCCAGAGGCTGAGCGACGATCACTTCGAGACCAACCCCGACGAGATCAACTGGGGCGACGTTGGCACGCTCGAGCACTATGCCAGCCTCCTCAAGCGCATCACCGACAGCGCCTTTGGCGAGGGCGAACACGCCGAGTGATCTTTCCAGCCCGGCATTCAGGGCAGCCCGTCCCATGGCGGGATGAGCCCGGACCGTGGCCTCAGTGGGGCCGCGTAAGCCGGGCGAATGCCGGTAGAAGGCGGCGCATCCCGCGTTGGCCGACCACACCGGAGGCCCCGATGTCCAAAATCACCGACACACAGACCATCATCCTCAGCCGCGCGGCTACGCGCCCCGGCAATCTGGCCATGCCGCTGCCCGAGGGGCTGCATGGAGCGGCCGCCAAAATGTCCGTCACCCGGATGATTTCCAATGGCTGGCTCGAGGAGGTCGATGCTGATATCCGCAAGAGCGAGCCCCTCTGGCGCGAGACCGGCGATGGCCACGGCACCACGCTTATCGCGACCGAAGCGGGGCTGGAAACCATCGGGATCGAGCCGGTGGTCCCCAAGGCCGCCAGCGCCTCGCGCAAGGCGAAGCCAGACCCCGCGGCGACGTCCGAGGGGTCCGAAGCCCCGAAGTCTCCCGCCATCCGCGCCGGCACCAGGCAGGCTCAGATCATTGCGCTGCTTCAGCGGCCCGAGGGGGCGTCCATTGGCGAGATCGTCGAAGCGACGGGCTGGCAGGCCCACAGCGCGCGTGGCCTGATCTCCGGGGCGCTGAAGAAGAAACTGGGCCTGCCTGTCACTGCAGAAAAGCTTGATGGCCGCGGTACAGTGTACAAAATCGATCCGGCCTGATCCCGCGCGTTACCGCCAGTGCTCGAACAGCCTGCGCAGCGCGTAACCGCGCAGAAGCGATATGCCGGTGAAGACCCCGCCCAGCGCGAGGTTCTCGCCGAGGCTCGCCTGCAGACCGAACCATGGAAACACCATGATCTGCATCCCCACGGCCAGCGCATAGCCGACAATGACATTGGTGATGGCCTCGACAAGCGACACGCGACGCGATTGCCTCATGCGCGTGTCCTCATGCGGCGCGCAGGTTTGGCTGCCTCCACTTGTTCGTAGATCCGGCTGGCTGTCCGCCCCGTCGCGGTCTCCCAGCGCCGCACGGCCACGTCGCAATAGGCCGGATCCAGTTCGATCGCGAAACAGCGCCGCCCGGTGCGTTCCGCGGCGACCAGCTGGGTGCCGGAGCCGCAGAAGGGCTCGTAGATGAGATCGCCCGGATCGGTGAAGGTGCGCAGGACCGCTTCGACGAGCGCCACCGGGAACACGGCCGGGTGCGATCCGGCCGCGCCCAGCCCGCCCTTGTGGCGCATGATGCGGAACACGCTGTCCGGGATCCGGTGGCTCTGGATCGCGTTGCCGGTGCCGGTCTTGGCCCGGACCTGGCCGTCGGTGGTGCGCAGACCACCGCCGCCCAACGTTTCGCCCGCGTGTTTGCTTGGCACCGTCTTGTGCGGTTTGCGCGAGGCGCGGTTGAAGTGGAAAATGAACTCGTGTGAGGGCGCGAGTCGCCCGTTCCAGTCACCCGGAAGGCCGGGCCCCTGATCCCAGACATACCAGCCGAAGCGCCGCCAGCCAGAGCTGCGCATCCAGTCCAGCCAGCGCTCCCAATAGGGGAGCCACTCACCATCGCGATGGACAAGACCAAGGTTGACCAGCAGCTGGGCCGCGTCGGTGACCGGTGCCACGGAGAATACGCCCTGCATCAGCGTATCCCAATCGCCCACCGTCTCCTTGGCCGCGCCATAGTCGCGCTGCTGGGCATAGGGTGGCGAGGTGAACATCAGCGACGCCTGCGCGCCCTCCATGAGTCTGGTCACGACTTCCGCGTCAGTGGCATCGCCGCAGATCAAGCGATGATTGCCCAGCGCCCAGATATCGCCGGGCTGCGTGATCGGTTCTGCCGGGGGCTCGGGGATGGTGTCGGCGGTGTCGTCATCGATCGGCGTGCGATCATCATCAGCGCTATCCGCATCATTGAGCAGTGCCTCCAGCTCGTCGTCGGGGATCCCGATCAGCCCCAGGTCGAATTCCTCGGCCATCAGCCCGCGCAGTTCCTCCAGCAGCAGCGCGTCGTCCCATCCACCCATCTCGGACAACTTGTTGTCGGCGATACGATACGCCCGACGCTGCGCCTCGCTCAGATGGTCCAGCACGATCACCGGTGCCTCCGCCAGTCCCAGCTGCGCGGCCGCCAGGACACGGCCATGCCCGGCGATCAACTCGCCGTCCTCGCCCACGAGGCAGGGCACCGTCCAGCCGAACTCGGCCATGCTCGCGGCGATACGCGCCACCTGATCGGCGTCATGGGTCTTGGCATTACGCGCATAGGGCTTGAGCCGTTCCAGCGGCCAGAATTCGATCTGGCTTGGACGCATCTGTACACTCATGCCGCGAGCCTTTTGGCCTTCAGCGCGGCGAAGCTCTCGCCGGTCTCGACCAGCACCGCCTCCGCGCCGGTGAAGGTCTGCCAACGCTCGATGGCGACATCGACATAGACCGGGTTCAGTTCCACACAGAGGCAGATACGCCCGGTGGTCTCTGCCGCGATCAGCGTCGTGCCGGATCCCATGAAGGGCTCGTAGACCGCCTGGCCGGCGTTCGAGTTATTCAGGATCGGGCGGCGCATGCATTCCACCGGCTTCTGCGTGCCGTGCACCGTCTCACTGTCCTGATCCTTGCTCGGAATCTGCCACAGGGTCGTCTGCTTGCGATCGCCAGCCCAGTGGCCCTTCGCCTTGGTCCGGACGGCATACCAGCAGGGCTCGTGCTGCCAGTGATAATCGCCGCGGCTGAGCACGAGCCGGTCCTTGGCCCAGATGATTTGCGACCGGATGGCAAAACCCGAAGCGGTCAGCGACTCCGCCACCTCGGCGGCATGCAGCGCCCCGTGCCAGACATAGGCGACGTCGCCCGGAAACAGCGCCCATGCCTCGCGCCAGTCGGCCCGGTCATCGTTCATCACCTTACCGGTGCGCTTCGTCTTCGCGGCGCCCGCCTGGTTACGCCAGGCGGGATCATAAGCCACGCCATAGGGCGGATCAGTGACCATCAGCAGCGGCTTTACATCGCCCAACAACGTCCCGACCACATCGGCCGACGTGCTGTCGCCGCAGATGAGCCGGTGATCCCCCAGCTGCCAGAGGTCCCCCGGCACAGAGACCGGCGTGGCCGGGGCCTCGGGCACGTCATCCTCGCCCTCGACCGCGCCGTCGCCGTCCTGCGCCTCGGGGTCTTGCAGGAGGGCGTCGAGCTCAGCCTCGCCGATCCCCAGCAGCGACAGGTCGAAATCGTCGGCCAGCAGCCCCGCGATCTCGTCGCGCAGCATCGCCTCGTCCCAGTCGCCCAGTTCCGTGAGCTTGTTGTCCGCGATGCGGTAGGCTCGCCGCTCGGCCTCATCCAGGTGGCTGAGCCGGATCACCGGCACCTCGGTCAGCCCCAGCATGGTGGCGGCCAGCACCCGGCCATGCCCGGCGATCAGCTCGCCATCGTCGGCGACCATGCAGGGCACGGTCCAGCCGAACTGCGCCATGCTGGCGGCGATCTTCGCCACCTGGTCGTCGCCGTGCATCTTGGCGTTGCGGGCATAGGGACGCAGCCGGTCGATCGGCCACGCCTCGATCTCGCTTGGCGCGAAGACAAGATCCATGGGTGTTCTCTGCTGTGGTGAAAGGCGGACAGACGAAGACGCGCGACCAGACCGGTCGGCGACAGCATCAAAATCTGCGATGTCGGGAAAAAGCAAAACGCCCGCGAGGGGTGTCCTCCGGGCGCAATTCTTCGATTATTAAGAGGTACGTCAAGGGGGCTAGAAATGTCAAAGGGTTTTTTGCCTTTGAATCAACACTTTCCGTGAAAAGCGCCGCGACAGGCCTGCAAGGCGCATCCCGGGGTGGATTCCTCGCGTGGCTTCCGGCCAGGGTGGCTTCCCTGGATTCCTTCGAGGAATCCGCCTGGCCAGACAAGCGATCGAGCAAGTGCCTGATAACGAGTCAGAAATCCGAGTCGACCGGTCGGGGTGGATTCCAGGTGGATTCCCCGGTGAGGAATCCAGTCGCTAGCGAAATCGCGCGCTGAGCCCCCCCGTATACGATCAGGGCCCGGGAGGAACCGTGGGAGGGGGGAGGACGTCGTCCAGGCGTCACCTGACGACCGGCAGATCCGAGATCCGCGTGGTGTAGCGCGGGCTACGATGATCCGCGCGCAACTGCCAGGACCGCGACATACCCTCGCTGGCCAGCACCATGGTTTTCTTGCCGAACCGGTTGTTCACGGCATCAAGCGCGGTCATCAGCTCGGGGGATCCACGCGGGGTGTCAAAGAGCGTCCTCGGCCGATCCTCCAGCGGCAACAGGTCATTCAGCATGACGCCTGCTTTCGTGAAGGCGTAGTTCCGGTGGTCAGCCTTCGGCCAGGCAGCTGAGGCACACCGCTTTGCAGCAGCGACAAGATCGAAGGTGTCGGAGGACATGGGCACGATGCGCGTCGTCCTCGACCCAGCATATTGTGGCCGAGACGGGTGGCGCACGACCCAGGCAATCGGATCGATCTTATCCTCGAGATCATCTGCGGCCGGCGACGGAAAGCCTGCACTGGCCCGCGCGAGCGAAATGGGGACAACTTGCCCCTCCGCGAGTACAGGGGCTTCTATCGGATAGACTGGCATCCGCGAATCCTTTTGGGTTCATGCTATGTACTCACATAGATCACCCGTCCAATCATTTGCTGTCAACAAACGAAGTGACACTTGGGCGCGTGAGCGGCCGTCTACTCCCGATAGGCCGCGATCTATGCGCTGGGAGGCACCGCCGTAATCACTGCCGTTCGGGAGCGCCTTGCGCGATCTTGATTGTCGTTTCGTCAATCCGGATGCTTGCCAAGGCAGGCATAAGCGGCTTCCGCAGCAGCCAGCGCCCCCTCCAGAAAACCACCATCGACCGGTGATGTCTCGGATCCAGCGAAGATCAGGCGCGCAGTGGACGGGATGGCACTATAGGTCGGGTGACCAGCGGGCGGCACCCGGTCGGCCTGCGTGGCGGTCGCGACATCATCGTTCCAGTCTTTGACAAAAACGTCACGCGATGTCGACGCCAAGGGTCTGAAAAATCGTGCCAGTTGCGCAATGGCTGCGTCGCGGAATTCCGGGTTACGCGTGGCGCCAGGATGTGACACGTATCGGATACTCAAATGAGGGCGTGAACGTTGAACACGAAGGTGTAAATGAACAGATCAAAAATCTGCTGATGAAAAGATGGATATACCGCGAGTCCTCGGGAATCCGGATTTTGAGTTGACGCTGGCAGGCCATGCGATTCATGTGGGGCCATGATACG
>NZ_JBPBBB010000071.1:0-7900 GCF_050896375.1 Roseovarius tibetensis | reverse complement strand
CTGACGTCATCGAACGCATCTTGGCTGACGAGAAGAAGAACCGTTAAGTTCAAACGGCCTTCGGCGAATGCTTACCTATCGCCGTGCGGTCGGGCCGTTGAACCTGCTCGTGGACAGCACCGGGATCAAGTTCCTCGGCGATGGCGAATGGCAGGCGCGCAAGCACGGGGTGCAGGGCCGCCGCCAATGGCGCAAGGTGCATCTGGCCATGGACCCGGCCACGTCCGACATCCGTGGCGTCGAATTCACCCCAAGCAGCAAAGGCGACAGTCCGGTACTGCCGGAATTGCTCGGCCAACTCCCGCCAGACGAGCCGATCGGCACCGTGACCGCCGACGGCGCCTACGACACGCGCCGGTGCCACAAGGCCATCATCGACCGGCAGGCCATCCCAATCATCCCGATCCGCAAGAACGGCCGGCTCTGGAAGGATGACTGCCCGGCGGCACGCGCCCGAAACGAAACCCTGCGCGCCACCCTATACTATGGAAGGGCGTTCTGGAAACGCTGGACCGGATACCATGCCCGAAGCCGGATCGAGGCGAAGATGCGCTGCCTCAAGGCCTTCGGGGAGCGCATCGCCGCAAGAGACCCCGACCGCCAGACCGCCGAAATCCACATCCGCATCGCCCTCATGAACCGCTTCTCGGCCCTCGGCACCGCCGAGATCGTCCGCGTCGCCTGACGTCAGTGGGGTAAGGGGAAGTCACGTCTCAGGCCTGAATTGCGCAACAACGCCGTTAAGATCCCCCGCCCTTACGCTTAAGTCAATCCTCGAAAAAGGCGCAGAAGATCCCCTCCTGCGGCTGTCAGGCGAAGATACGCCCCAGGATCAGAGGTAAGTCTGCAAAGGTCATCGACGTGCGACCTGATGGGTACACCCGGCTGCGATTGTAAGCGAGGTCGGCTTCAGGCCAACATCCGCAGCAGGATCAAGGCCGTTTTCAACGAAGAACTGGACAGCTTTCTCGGGCGGCTGCGCTATGCAGGTCGTGGCCCATTCTCCGATTAGCTTAAGTCTGATGAGCAAGGATCAAGATTTCACCCACCACCACTTTAGGTTAGATATTGCTGATCTTCAGCTAACCTGATGAGTTATCCACAGGTTTGGTAGTGTTATATATGTGTTAGACTCTGTGTTACGGTATTCGTGGCAGTGTATAAGATACTGAAATATAATAATAAAACATGGTCTTTTTCAGTGTGCAGTGTGTGAAACCCCGAATCTGGGTGTGTGAAACCCCGAACTTTGGTGGGTAAAACCCCGAATCCTATTGACGAGGGTGTGTGAAACCCCGAATGTGAGACTATGGTGTGTGAAACCCCGAACACAACGCGACCCCTTCTCCCGGATCGGCATCCGCAGCATGACTTGTTCATCTGTGATGTGGCTGATGCGGTACTGAAAGACATGATGGTCCTGATGGAGCATCCCTTCTACTCCCTGTCGAAAAAGCCCGAGATGTCGGTGAGGCGGTACGACCACAATGGGAACTGGGTTGAAATCAAGCCGAGTTACAAGGGCTTGGCAACTATTTATGACAAAGACATTCTCATCTACTGCATTTCGCAGATCATGCATAAGTTACGCGAAGGAGAGATCGTTGCACCGCGTGTGCGTATTAATTCCCGTGAGCTGCTGATCTTCTCTAACCGGGGGACGGCAGGCAAAGACTACGCCGCTCTTTTGGAAGCGATTGACCGTTTGTCGGGGACGCGGATCAGCACTAATATCCGTACGGGTGATGAAGAGCAGTATGACACTTTCGGGCTGATCGACGCGGCTTCTGTTCGTCGCAAGCATGGCATAGATGGTCGCCTGCTTTGGTGCGAGATTGAGCTATCCAAGTGGGTTTTCAACGCGATCAAGGCGCAGGAGGTGCTGACGCTTCATCGCGATTATTTTCGCCTGCGCAAGCCGATTGAGAGACGGGTTTATGAGATTGCACGGAAGCATTGTGGCCGCCAGACTAGTTGGACGATTGGTCTCGATACGCTTCTGAAAAAGTCGGGTTCGAAGTCTCCCCTGAAGGAGTTCAGACGGGCAATTCGGCATCTGGTCGAGCATGATCATCTGCCTGACTACAATGTCAGGTTCGACGAAGAGAAAGACAACGTGACCTTTACCAATCGGGGCATGCTTCTCCCAGCTCAAGTGGTTGATAGCGATCCCCTGCCCTATGTACGACTGGGACCAAATGCTCATACGAAGGCAAAAGAAGCCGCTCCTGGTTGGGATGTGTATGCGCTCGAACAGGAATGGCGCGGGTGGATGAGCGAGCCGCCTCGTGATGCGGACGCCGCTTTCGTTGGGTTCTGCCGGAAATGGTATGCGCGCCGTGGGCGTCCGTGAGCTCCCACGCTCACGTTCTTTTCTCGAACGCATCCATTAGAACCTTGAGCATAGCCTTGCATGCGTCCTGCCCTATGAAGTTCCACGGATGCGTCTCCTCAGTCTACTTTGGTCAGTTGCAGCAGTTCGGGCCAACAGTACGGCTGCGGGAGTTTGGTGGCGCCTCCTTGCCCTGCGCGTGCTTCAGCATCGTTGATGGTGATGAAACGTGAGGATTAACACCTCTGTGTTATTTTAGTTAATTTAAGGGTTATAGTGTTACAGCGTTTTGCAGTGTCTAGTAAGGTACTGATATTGAATAGTAAAACGGTTGTTTGGTTTGGTTTTCGGTTCCCAGAGGGGCGAATCTTGGTTCCTGGAGGGGCGAAGTTCTGGTTCCCAGAGGGGCGAAGATCGGTTCCCAGAGGGGCGAATCCTCCTGATTACTTATCCACAGGGCAAAGGATTCCCTTCTGGTTCCTAGATCGACGAAAATGGTTCCTGATTCGACGAATCCTGTTAGAGTGCTCTCATGGGAAATATGCTGCCAGATCGTCATCCAAACCGGGACTTTTTCATTCTTGACGTCTCTGACGCCGCGCCTAAGGATGATATGGCGAGCATGGAGCATCCGGTTTTTTCCTTGTCCGTGAAGCCCGACATGAGAGAGCTCGAATATCAGCACGATGGAAAACGTGTCATCGTGGTGCCAAGCGGCAAGGGCCTGGCCACGATCATGGACAAGGACATCCTGCTCTACTGCATCAGCAAGCTGGTCCATAGCCTGAACTCCGGTGAAGAGATCTCGCCGTGGGTGGATCTGACGGCGCATGAAGTGATGATCAGCACGAACTGGCGAACCAACCAGGAAAGCTACCGTCGCTTTGAGGATGCCCTGGACCGCCTTCGAGGCACGACGATCAAGACCAACATTAAGACCGGCGAGCACACCCAGATCCGTGGCTTTGGTCTCATCGACGAGTACGAGATCGTGCGGCGGGACGAGGTTGGCGAAGACGGCCCTTTTGGTCGGATGGCGCGCGTACGCATCAAGGTTTCCGACTGGACCTTCCGGGCAGTCCAGGGAATGGAAGTCCTGACGATCAACCCACAGTATTTCCGCCTCCGCCGACCGCTTGAGCGGCGTATCTACGAGCTGGCACGTAAGCATGTTGGGGACAGGGGAACCCCTTTCACCATCGGTCTTGCAAAGCTGAAGAAGAAGGTTGGCAGCAACTCGCCTGACAAAAAATTCAAATTCTTCCTCAAGCAGATCGCCCTGGATGATCACATTCCAGACTACGATATCGAGCTGCGCAACGAGAACGTGGTGTTCAAGGCAAAGCGTCCCGGTTTCAGTAAAGGTCAGATAGAGATGGCGCTCGGATTGCCATCAACCCCCTCCCCTGCCCTAGTTGAGAAAGCACGCCGGGCGGCGCCGGGCTTTGATATCTATGCACTCTATCAGGAATGGAGGGGTTTTGCAGGGGGGCAGAGCGAACCACCTCGCAGCATAGATGCCGCGTTCCTTGGGTTCTGTAAGAAGAAATCGGGAAAGATAGTCGATACCCGATAGCACAACGTCGATCTGTGTGAGCCCCCTGCCCTACCTGCGTTAGAGATCAAAACTGCCGGCTCCCCGTCACGCTCGCATAGGTGACGAGCTAGACTGTGCGACGAAGGTTACGCATGGATCGCCAGAGGTACGAAGTGTGCGTGCGCTTTACAGCACGCCGGAAAGTGCAGCCGATAAACATTTTGCTAATTCTAGGGTTAACATTAGAGTTAAAGTTAATGTCAGCGTTAGTGATATCTCTAGTGTTGACTTTAATGATAACTTTGATGTTACATGGTGGCATGTATGTAATTACTTTCGCCAACCCGAAGGGCGGATCGGGGAAAACCACCTCCGCCATACTCCTGGCTGAACAGATCGCCCTTTCGGGTGGTCGCGTTGCGATCCTGGACCTGGATCCCAACGCCAACATCCTGGCCTGGGCCGAAGCCAGAAATGGGGAAGGGCGCGAAGTGCCCTTTGCTGTTCATGCCCGCCCTCAAGCCGAAGAGACCGTCGAGCTCATAGACGGCCTTGTCGATGAAGCCGATTACCTGGTCATCGACCTGGAAGGCTCAAAGGACCAGATCGTCACCTTTGCCCTGTCCCGCACCGATTTGTGTATCATTCCGCTTGACGGCTCCCCGATGGAGGCAAGGCAGGCAGCGGCCGCCGTGCGGCTTGTACAAACTACGTCTAACATGATCCGAACGCCGATCAATTATGCTTTGCTATTCACCCGTACCAACGCCGCTTTCCAGACAACTGATGAGCGCGATGTCCGCCAAGAGATGGAGATCAATGCCATCCCCACATTGCCCGTACGTATTGCAAAACGGGCACCGTATACGCGGATCTTCCGGGATGGTGTCCTTTTGGCGGAGCTACCCGACATCGTCACAGCCGAACATGCGAACAAGACCGCATCCGTGACCGACAAGGCTTTGAAGCAGGTCGCAGGCGCTATCGACAATGCCCGCGACTATGCTCAGACCGTCATTCAGGTCCTCACGAAAGAGAGGACATTATGAGTAAATACGGATTTGGCGGGGGCATCGAGCTTCCCAAGACCACGACACCGTCTAAACCGCGGCCGAAAATCGAGACGGAGCACGTCGAGAAGGCCGTTCAGGCCGGCACGGAGCTGGGCTTTGTCAGTCGCGAGGCTTCAAACCGCCTTAAACCAGGGCCGAAACGTACCGAGCCGCAGGACAAGGTCTCGATACCTGGACCAAAGCGCGTCACCGATGACTTCCGCAACTTCTGCCGGACACACAACATGACCCTCTGGCAGGGCCTTGAGTACCTTCTGAATGTTGAGAAGGGCAGGGGGGCTTGATCCCCATTCCGACGCTCTGAAGCCCTGCAAAGCACAAGGACTGCCAGCGGACTGCCAGCCGGTCCGGATTATTTAAGTGAACCGCCCGCCTCTGATCACCTTGTCGGAAAGCGGCGGTGTGTTTTGCACATGATCGCGCGGGGCAGAGTTGATATCAAACTTAAACCTTTTCTCCTTACTGTACACCAAATATGGTATACGTGTTGTAGAGCATACGTAATGTGGAATCATGTCAAACCTCAGCCCTTCTTGCTCGGCCCAAGCGGAGATCTTTCCCGACCGTATGCATCTTCGACGGGAGGACCCGACGAAAAATATGCGGCGCTTCTACAAGATGGTGGTACAGCGCGACCTTTTCGGGGGCGCATCCCTGATCCGGGAATGGGGTCGGCTGGGCAGCCCAGGCAAACTGCGTGTCGATCACCATCCCGACGAGGGCCACGCAGTCAATGCCCTGATCAACCTGATGACGGCCAAACGCAGGCGGGGCTATGAGTGAGCTCCTTGCCCGCGTGGATGACTGGTAAACACATGGGGCTTACACTTCCGGCGCGGGAACCAAGAATAGGGGAAGCCGTTGGATTGGTTCAGCGACAAACATCTACAGGAGCTTGACGCGGCGCTTCTGGCCTTGCCGGAAGAGAATGCCCCGATGCTTCTCGGCCAGTTCGACGGGTTTTGCGCAGCCTTGGTCGTCTGCCCGGAGCTGATTTCACCAACCGAGTGGCTGAACGAGGTCTGGGGGCCTGATGGTCCACCTGAGTTTGATACGGCGGAGGATATGCAGGGCCTGATCGATCTGCTCATGGCGCATTACAATCAGGTAGCTGACATGCTGCGCCCTCCTGCGTGGTACGCGCCTGTGCTGACCAAATACGAACGCACTGGCGAAATTTTCTGGGAGATGTGGATCGAGGGATTCATGCGTGCGGTCGTGCTTTACCCCGACGCATGGAAAGGTGTGATCCGTGAGGGCGACGAACACGCGCATGTAGCGATGATGAGTCTCCTTGCCCTGTCAAAGTTTGCACGAACGCGATCTGAGTATTCCAAGCAGGACCGGATTGACCGGGATAACGATGCACCAGACCTGATCACTGAAAGCGTTCTGGAACTGAACCGTTTTGCGAAGGGTCTTCCGACAGAGGCATTGTTTGAGGATATGCCTTGGGACAAGCCACAACCGGCAAACTTTCCTCTTGGCCCGGATGAGGCATCAAGTAAAAAGGTTGGCCGTAATGAGCCGTGCCCCTGTGGGTCTGGTCGCAAGTACAAGAAATGCTGTCGAGCCAACTGATCACTCGCGCGATACCTCGTGTATAAAAGGGGTTTTCTTTTCTTGCCATTCGCTGATAGTTGCATTTCTCAATCATGAAACAGGAAATACCATATGCACTTGGAACAGATGAGTCTTGAAGAGCTTAAGAAGCTCAAGAAAGATGTGGCAAAAGCGATTGAGACCTACGAAGCTCGCCATCTTTCCGAAGCCCGAGCCAAACTTGAGGCGCAAGCCAAGGAACTTGGTTACTCGCTTGATGACGTTGTCGGGGCTTCAAAAACGGGAAGTGCGAAACGCCTGCCGAAATATCGCCACCCGGAAGATGCGACCCTGACCTGGACCGGGATGGGGCGGAAACCAAAATGGTTTATCGATGCTCTCGAAGCAGGTATGAGCAAGGAAGACCTCAAAATCTGAGCGCGCCACCTGCGGGACTGAAAGCCCGTATTGGCCAGGCAAGCTCGAATCAGGTCGATCTTGCCGGTCACAACCTCTTGTGGGGCGTGTGTAGTGGTCGAGGTGTTTTGTTAAAGGCGATAATCCATCTTGTTTGGAGTGTGCTATCACGAGATTTGCACAACCCTAGATTGTAAACGGGCGAGGTTTCTGTGAGGCATCGCTAAATTTTATTATGAGTTTGGCTATGATGTGCTATTTGTTATTATGGATAGTTTGAGGCGAACACTAACGAGAAAGGTGTAAACAAAATGAAATTTACTACAACAGCAGCGGCAGCCGGTATCGCATTCATGATGGCAGGTGGCGTTTCGGCAGCGACACTGACGAATGCCGGGACAACGTGTTCCGTATCGGATTTCACAATTGGAAGCGTCGACGCGTCCCAGTGTGAAGGTGCATTCAGCGGGAATGACAGCAATACGGATCTGAATGGAATTTTTGGCATCTCGGGCTGGATGGAAATTGTGAAGGTGGACGCTCCGGATACTTCCGACAGTGGCAACGGTGTTGCTCTGACCGTTAACGGCAATGGCGGAACTTCGGGTACTTGGTCGGTCGATTCATGGGGCGGATTCACGACGGTGATGGGCGTTCTTAAGGGTGGCCCAACGTTTTCTGCCTATTTGCTTGACACTAATGAGGGTTTAGGCGGCGATTAGAATACCGACGGCATTCTAACCGGTGGTGGCAATGCCGGGCCGGGTTTGTCGCACATGACGTTGTATTCTGTTGAGGGTGACACTACGGTGGTCCCGCTTCCGGCCGCGGGCTGGCTGATGCTAGCAGGTCTTGGTGGACTGGCGGCGCTGCGGCGGCGTAAGAGGGCTGCCTGATCCCAGCATCCATCAATAAATAGTCTGAAAAGGGGCCTACCAACGGTAAGCCCCTTTTCATTTGTGTCGCAGAAAAAAGCCAAAGGCACTTTTCGTGGTCAGA
>NZ_JBPBBB010000070.1:0-8233 GCF_050896375.1 Roseovarius tibetensis | reverse complement strand
ATTTGCCATTTTGCTTTTTGTCATACCCATCATCCTTACTTAAGTTGATGGTCTCCGACAAATCCGGGGCGATTCAGGCCGGCAGGAAATACCGGCTGTTCACATCCGCAAGAAGGTTGCCGATCGTGATGGTCGCGTAGCTCATTGGGCACCTGGGTCTGCGGCCGGCAGGATGGATGTGACGGGGCGCGTCACATGTGATCCCCGGCGGTTGTTGGATTTGTGTCTTGCGCAGGCAAGAAAGCCATCACGCGGTGGCGCGCCCTCGCACCATGGCTCGACGTGGTTTGGTCATCTGCTCTCGAAGTTCCGGATGGCGTTTACGCACTTATTCCGCGACTAGAACAACTGTTCGTGGCGACATGTCAACCCATGCGGAATGGCTAACCGCATGGATCGGCAGAATGAAACTCTTGTGGCCGCCTTCGCGGTCGCGCTTTCCGGCGAACGGGAAAAGGCGCAGCTAACGCAGGAGGAGCTGGCCGAGCGCGCGGATGTCTCGGCGCGCTTCATTTCGTTTCTCGAAACCGGTCGGCGACAGCCGTCGCTCTCGACGTTGTATGCCTTGAGCAAGGGGCTGCATATAAGGATGCAGGACCTCATCGCCGCCGTGGAGCGCCACCATGATGCAGACACCGTCGATGCAGACACCGTCGGACCGAGAATTCCGTCAGACTGACGCAGAGCCGTGTTGAGCGGCAGCGACAGAAAAGGCGGCGACATAGTTCGCCAAGACAATGGGAGCTTCCGCCTGGGGGCGCTCGCGGAGACAAAATGCATCCCCTTCATGCTAAGTGTAGATATCTAGGACTTCGCGACCCGGCCCGAGCATTTCGGCTGTCATCCATGTTGGTGGGTCCCGCCATTTCTCGACAGGTCACGACGCGCGGGCCCGTTGTGACCGGCGCGTCGCTGTTTTTTTCAGGGTCTCGCGCTGCGAAAGATCGCAATGCGGACCGAAAAATCAGATCTTGACCACCTTGATGGCGACGTTGCCAAGCGCACCGGAATTGATGTTGGCACCTGTCACCTGGACGACATAATCGTCTTCATCATGCATGACGAGATCGGAATGGTTCGTCTTGCTGCCCCAGGGACAGTCCCAGTGGTAGCTGGCGACGAGCGTGTTGCCATCATAGATGTCAAAGCTGCCTTCTGTGCCAGCCGCGGCATCGGAACGGCCGCAGGCCCCGAACGTGTAGGAATTGCCATCGGTGATGGTTTTTCCATCAACATCGGAGGGAGGAATCTCATTGTCTTTGTTGGATCCGTCGTAAAACTTGCCCCATTCATGGACGACGTTTTTCATCGTCATCGTGAAGCCGACGACCTTGATCGTGAAAACTGCCCATTGTGCGTAAGCCATGGAAAAACTCCTGATTGAGTGATCATTGAACTGGACAGCCTGGATAACTGCCGTTCGGGTTTGCGTTGCGGCCAGGCGACATCTTGGGTCCGCCGCCGAGACATCCGGTGATTGTATCCGATCTGCCTGCTCTCATTATGGGCGAGTCGGATGTTTTCGCTGTGAAGCGGTTCACATGTTTGAGGGTTTCGCCCTGGATCCCCGCGATCTGCGGGCGCCTCGAAAAACGGGTTACTTCCAGGCGACCGGCTGCCCCTGACAGTGTCATTCGGGGCAATAGAATACTTCGGAATGGCCGCTCGGATGTCGCGGGAACATGCGATCGGATGTTATCGGATGTCCCCGGAACGCGCATTCAGTATCGGACCAGACAGGCTTATCCATGTCGCCCGCTTGAACCTCAGCGCCGCGTGAGTGGACGCCGTAATTCGGTTTGCCGGCCGCACCATTCGCGGCCTTGCAGAGGCGCGATCACGTCCGACAAATGTGTGCAGTCGCGAGGCCAAAGGCCCACAAGAGCAAGGTTGCGATCAGAACCCAGGCTTGCGGATTGCCCAGTGTCATCAAGGTCGCGGCACTCAACGCGCACCACAGCACGGGTATGACGGTGAGCGTCATGCTCCATCTACCCGCCGACACGAGACTCAGCACGCCAAGACAGGCAATGGCCGTCGGGTCGGGTGCGAGCCCGAATGTTTCGGCCTGTGCCAACGGACGCCCGAACATGAGAGTCAGAAACGGGTAGAGAATGATTGACAGCGCAAGCAGGCCCCAGCCGACGATCTTGATGGGGCGGCCTTGATGCTCGGACGATGCCGGGCGGCCTGCGAGACCCAGGAGCGCCAGCAGGCCGGCCTCGACGCCGAAACCCCATGCCGCATAGGTCGCGGTCCAATTGATCGGCGCATAACGCGAGGCGAGGAAATACGCGGCCCAGAGGCATGCCAGCGCCGTGAGGATCACTGCGGCTCGCACGGTCAGCGTTCGGCGCAAGGCCAGAAGCACGAGACACGCCAGCCCCGCTGCCTCCGCGATCAACGGAAGCGGCCAGAGAGAGCGATTGTGAAGCTCGAAGAGCCGCCAGTAGACGTCCGGGCCGAACATCAGGAAATCGCGCGGGGCGTAAGTCAGCCAGGTCTCCATTACAGCCGCGACAGGTCCGCCGCCATGCGCCGCCGCAACGTCGCGTCGGGCAGCGGGCCGCGCGCCGCCGCCTTGTTTTCGCGCAGATGCGCGACCTGGCGCGTCGCCGGAATCGCGACGGTGACCGCCGGATGTGAGACCACGAATTTCAGCAGGACCTGCGCCCAGCTTTGCGCGTCGATCTCTGCCGCCCAGCCGGGCAAAGGTTCGCCCTCGAACCTGTCGATGAGCGCCCCGCGCCGATAGGGGCGGTTCACGATCACGCCGATCCCGCGGTCCTGCGCCAGTGGCAGGAGCCGAGCCTCGGCCTCGCGGTCGAGCGCATTATAGGTCAGTTGCACGAAGTCGAGCGGCTGCTCGCGCATGCTCCGCTCGAGTTCGTCATGCCGGCGCCCATGCGACGTGGTGACGCCGACATGGCCAAGCCGCCCCTCCTTCTTCATCGCTAAGAGATGATCGAGATGCGCGTCCCAGGCGCGGAGATTGTGAACCTGAAGCAGGTCGAATGTCGAGATTCCCCACTTCTCCGCGGTCCGGTCGATCTGCTCAGGGGCTTCCTCCGGCGCGGATGTCCAGACCTTGTCCGCGGAGAATATCGGCGACGGGTCGGCCAGACGTTCGAGCCCGTGGCCGATCGTGTCCTGCGAGGAGCCATACATCGGGGACGAGTCGATCATGCCACCGCCTTCCCCGGCGAAGGCCGCGATCACCTCGGCGCATTGCTCCAGCAAGACAGGGTCATCGCCGACATTGAAGGTGATCCAACTGCCCAGCCCGACCACCGGCACGCGCGTCCCCGTCGTCGGGATCGTTCTCGTTGCCTCAGCCGTGGTTGCCGCCGCCAGATCCGGTCGTCCGAACAGCAACCCTGCCGTCGCTGCCGACACACCGCCCAGAATCGCGCGTCTGGATAGAGCCATGTCAGATACCCACTCCGTTCCTTCTCAAGAATGGGACGTAATGCAGACCGGCCGAATTTTCAAAACGCCGGCGCGATTGCGCCGCCTGCGCCGCGTCGGCAGGCGGCCCCAAGGCGCCGCGACACAAGACGGCATGGAAGCTTTCGCCACGGGACGGTCCCGGTGCCAGAATGGACCCCCATCATTGCCGGAGAAAAAACGCGCCAAGAAATGAAGCCTGCCGCACTGCGCAGTTGAGTAAAAGAGTCGTCGACCTTGCGTCTTGCGCGGAAATCTTTACCAGCCAATTCACATGTGGTCTTGGGAGCTACCGCGATGAAGAAATACTTGGTCGGTCTTGGTGTCCTTATCGTGCTGGTCTCCGGGTATTTCCTGCTGGTGCCTTCGAAGGATACGCCGGCCCCGGCGGATTCCTCCGATGTGGCACAGAATGCAGAACCGGGAGCGATCGCCGAGCTGGTGGCGCCTCAAGCTATCACCCCGCAAGACGAGGCCCCGCGATCGCCCGACGAGGAAGCGTTGCTCGAGGAGATGGCAGCCGAGGCACGCGAAAGCCTGCCATCGGTGGTGATTGACAATGTTACCATGACCGACGCGGTGTTCCTGCCACGGATGCGGATCATGGAATATCGCTATGTGACGACCGCCGCCGAGGCCCTTGCCTCTGTCCGGGACGTTCGAGGCATGATCGAGGACCGCGCCGAAAGCATCTGTCTCGAGGGCCGCGAGATGTTCAGTATGGACGTGACCATGCGCAACAGTTTCGAGGATCGCGACGGCACGATTTTCCAGCGAGTCTATATCCTGCCCGAGGACTGCAGTCAGTTCTACTAGGCGCCGGCCGTGCCCTGTTACGCGAAAGCGCTGGTCGAACCTTCGAGGATATCAGTGCTATTGTATAGCGAAGCGGTGCGATTTATTGTCTGGCAGCGATCAGCCATGCGCTCCGCACGTCTCCAGCCCGCCCGATCAGGCCTGCACGTCGCCTTGTGAGGCTGCGTCAATCAGACTGCGCGCCAACCGTCAGCCCGTCCATGAAGGAAATGAATATGTCTCTTGCACCGCTCAAGGCCACCACTGCGCTTGTTGCCAGCCTGTCCTTGCTGATGCCGCAGACCGCGCTTGTAGCGACCGCCTCGGCGCAGGAGGCCGAGCTGCTGTGCATGGACGGAACCGAACCGCCTTGTCCTGAAGGAGAGCCGATAGAAGGCTCGTCCGAAGAAGGCGGCGAAGAACCGGAGACCGAGGTGCAACGAGCAGGCGAAGCCGCTGAAGCCGAAGCTGAAGCGCAAGCCGCGGAAGCGGCGGCCGACGCGGCAGCGGTTGAGGCACAGGCGGCAGAAGAAGCAGCCACAGCAGCGGCTGAGGCACAGGCGGTGGAAGAAGCAGCCGCACAAGAGGCCGAGGTCCAAGCCGCGCAAGAAGCGGCCGCGGCGGAAGCCGAAGCACGGGCAGTTGAAGAAGCAGCGGCCGCTGAAGCTGAAGCAAAGGCAGCTGAAGCCGAGGTGCAAGCGGCGGAAGAAGCGGAGACGGCGGCTGCCGAGGCCAAGGCCGCGGAAAAAGCTGCCGCGGCTGGAACTGAGGCACAGGCGGCGGAAGCAGCAGCGGCGACCGAGGCCGAGGCTGAGGAAGAAGCCGAGTCGCAAGCGACGGAGGACGCGGCTGCACAAGAGGCGACCTCGGCAGAAGCTGAAGCACAGTCGGCGGAAGAGGCAGCGGAAGCCGAGGCGCAAGCCGATGAAAACGCGACACAGGCAGAGGCCGGAGCACGGACGGATGATGCGCCGGTGGAGACGATGGACCTCGTCGATCCGACCGTTGCAGAAGGCGATGAAACCCCCGACGTGGCGGCGGCGGAGACCGCGGCAGACCCCGAGGATGTGGTCGAGGAGACCCTCGACGCGCAGTCGGTCCGGAGCAGTGAAGAGGATTTCGAAACCGCCATCGGCAGCGCGCGGGACACCTCTGCCAGCGACGGCGATCGTGACGGGCTCAGCACCCTCGAAAAGGCGCTCTTGCTGGGTCTCGGGGCCGTGGTCGTCGGATCGGTGCTGCGCAACGGCGACCGGGTGGTCGAGAATACCGGCGACCGCGTTGTCGTCGAGGGCCCCCAAGGGTTCAGCGTTTACAAGAACGACGATGCGCTGCTGCGTCAGCCGGGTGCGACCATGCGCACCGAAACCTATGCTGACGGGTCGACGCGCACCACGCTCGATCGGGCCGACGGATCGCAGGTCGTGACGATCCGCGACGCCCGTGGCCGGGTGCTGCGCCGGGACATCCTCTATCCCGACGGCACCGAATACGAGCTTTTCGACGATCTGGAACCGTCCGCAGAGGTCGATGTGCGCCGGTTGCAGGAGGTGCGCCCGGTCGCCCGCAGCCTGTCCGTGGCAGAGAACGATCTCGAAACCCTGCGTGCGGCGATACGCGACGACACGGCGTATGACGCCGGCCGGACGTTCAGCCTGCGCCAGATCCGCGAGATCGAGCAGGTGCGCAGCCTCGTTCCGGCGATCAATCTCGATACGGTGACCTTCGCGAGTGGCTCTGCCGCGATCCCGCCCAAGCAGGCGCGCAGCCTGGTGCGGCTGGGTATCCTGATCGAGGAAATGCTCTTCGAGAACCCGCGCGAGGTGTTCCTGATCGAGGGCCATACCGATGCGACAGGAAGGGAAAGCTACAACCTGGCCCTGTCGGACCGGCGCGCGGAATCCGTGGCGCTTGCCCTGACCGAAGCGTTCCGTATCCCGCCCGAGAACCTCATCGTTCAGGGCTACGGCGAGTCGTTCCTGAAGGTGCGGACAGAGGCGGCGGAAGAACGCAACCGTCGCGCCACGGTTCGCCGTATCACACCGCTGCTGCGTCAGATGGCGGCGAAATGAGGGCGTTCACTAATGCGCTCCGGACGTGTGCGGATCAGTGGCGTTCAGCGCTCGATCGAGCTCCCACTTCCTCGCGTGTTTCACTCTCGGCATGGCCGTGCCGGTTCCGGTGATCGCGAACCGCCGGCAGATGGCGAAAGCCACGCCAACTGGTCAGCGTCGTGTTCAAAATCGCCCGATCGCTCCATTCAGTCGACTGTGAGCATGTTGTCCGCTTTTCCGAGTTGCTCCTCGGATACGAGGAGCACCGCTAAGCCGGAATGCAGCGCAAGATCAGGACGTGCACCCTGGACGCTGCTAGCGGGTGTGGCGAGCTCGACTTCGTCAACCAGGCATACGGGAGCTTTCGCCACCGGGCGGTGCCGGCGCCATCCGGCAGTCCACCTCAGAGGGTAATATCACCACTGCGTGAATTTCCCGGTCTCGCGTCGTAAACGATCATAAGTGTCCGCTCGGAAATATCGGGGAATGTCGGTCCAGATTTCCCGATCAGGTCAGTTGTTCAGATGGTCGCGCAACAGGGCCACGTTGCGGCTGTTGCTCTTCACCCCGACATCGACGATGTCGCCGATGAGGGGCACGAGGCCGACCAGCCAGTCGATGCCGATATTCGCGACCATGCGGACCAGAACCAGTTTCGAGGCCCCCATGTCGTGCGCCTGTTGCAGGATGTAGATGGCAGGGGCCATTGTCAGCGTGTCGCCGACACCCGGCACCAGCCCGAGGATCGAGTCCCAGCCGAACCGTATCCGCGTGAGCGGGAACCGAAAGGCCCGATCCATGCGGATTGCCAGCGCGTCGAGCCGGTCGAGGCGGTCCCGTCTGTCGTCATGCTGCGGCTCTGTCCCGGCTCCGGGCCCGGTCCGGCCGCCGCGATCTCGTCCGGATGGCCTCATCCCGGGCTGCGTCCCCGGCTGGCGATGATGTAGACGGCGTGCACGATACCGGGAATGTAGCCCAGAATCGTCAGCAGGATGTTGATCCAGAAATGCTTGCCGACACCCTCTTGCAGAAACACTCCGAGAGGGGGCAGCAGGATGGCGATGACGATGCGGAGGAAATCCATGTCGATGCTCCGGTCTTTTGGTGTCGGCTGACTACGTCCTGCCACTCATGGTGCCACGCTATGCCGTGCACTTGCGCATGTCATCTGGAAATCGCAATACTGCGGCGCGCAGCCCGACTGACGCACGGTTTCTCATTTGCGCAAAATGCTTGCTTGCCCAAGGCGCCGGTTGCTCGTAGGCCAGCTTCGGTTTCTCCGGGGAGCGGTATCGGATGAGCGGCGCACGCGTAACCGAGCGAGTTCGTGAGGGAAAACTGACGGATGCGTCGGAGCTGTTCGAACGTGGTGCCCTCGTTGACGCGCCGACAGACGCGAGCTTCGTTCGCCGGCTGAACACCATGATGGCCAGGCCGCGGCTGGACATGGCGAAGAAGATTCCCGCGACGCTCGCCGATGCGATCAACAGCAACGGCGCGCTCAAAAAGCACGCGGACCTGGTCGTTCTGGGTGAATGGCTGCTTGTGGATGGGCATCCGGGAATGAAGCCGAGCCCCGGGATAAGGGCAAACCGGAGGACAGTGCTGGAATGTGTGGCCGTCGTCATGGCCGAACTGCATTTCCGATCAACCAAGAAAAGCCACGGATCAGCTTCCTCCGGGCGGAAGAGCCGCAAAAGGGAAATCACAAAGCACGCCCTGGCGCATCGGTGGAAAATGCTGTTCGGAGAAATCCTCGCACCGTCGATGTTCGACTCACGCGTGCGTTCCGTCCGACGCATTCTGCCGCACTACCTGAAGCACCTGAAATCCGGTGCTGCGACCCATGCCGGCAAGAAGATTGAATCGCCCCGGATTTGTCGGAGACCATCAACTTAAGTAAGGATGATGGGTATGACAAAAAGCAAAATGGCAAA
>NZ_JBPBBB010000069.1:0-9099 GCF_050896375.1 Roseovarius tibetensis | reverse complement strand
AGATCAGACATGTCACCGCTCCGTTTTCGGTGCCGTGAATCACGCAGCGCACCTGAAATCAATGGGTCCAGAGCCTAACAAGCGCTTCTTCGGTTGCCTCAAGGCCTCCTTTCGGTGCATCGCGACCGGGTACGAAAAAACATCCCGAAGCTTCATGGCCATGATCAAACTCGCCGCCATCAGGCTATGGTGCCAGTTTTACGAGTCCGCTGCCAAAATACTGACATCCAGGCGAAGTCGAAGCGGCGCATCAGCATGACAATTCTGGACACGGCCTGAGCTGCCCGCTGCGGAGAGGTTGACATGCGACCTACTTTTCAACAGTAGTGATGCATGGGTCGGCATGATGGCATCTTTGGACGAGCATCGACATTTGCGTGTCTCTTGATTGCTATCGTCATGATAGCTGTCCCTCCGTCGATTTCGCACGCTGCGGCCGACATGCATGGCGACCGCCAAGGCGCCGCCGCCACTCCGTCGTATGACTGCCCGCATCATCGCGATGAGCTGCCCCGATCAGACCGCAAGGTTGACGCACACGGACACCATGCTGGAACGTCGGATACCCCGTCAGCAGACGACTGCTGTGATGGCATCTGCCAGTCCGCAGTCGTGGACATGACCGCAGTGGACGCTGTCGAGGATGCCGAAAGACATGCCTTCAGACTGCAGGATGATCAATCCGCATCGATCCGGATGGTCTTGCTGAAACGCCCTCCACGAACCTGAGCTGAGATTGGCCCCGAACCGGGGTCTGCGCCGCGCGCATGGTCTTGCGCGGGACCTACGTAAATCAGTCAGGTGACATTCTATGAAAATCCAAATTGTGACGGGGGCTTCGGCTCTTGTTCTTGGCGCATGCGCTTACGAGCCGACGCCTCTTCCAAACGTGGCCGCGCAACAGGCTGCTGCCGACACCACCGTGTCCTCGCCTCTCGGATACCGGGACCCTTTGGCGGGCTATATCTATCGCGGACCTACAGGCCCCCGCGATTGGCACACGGTCAATGACGAACAGTCGGAGGGCAACTGATGCGATCCTCCAGTCTCTCTCTAGCCATCTGGTTGCCACTTCTGCTCGGGGCGTGTGCCACCGCGGTTCCAGACATGTTCACGGAGTCGAAGGCAGGTTTTGCCAATGTCTCGAACCTGACAGCGGCCGCCATCGGCACGCGCACGGCCTTCGCCGAAACGCAGGCCGAGAACGACGCGCTGCGCAAGCAGGTGCACGGCATGGTGCATGGCAAGACGATCTCTGCGGATACCGCGGTTCAGGTCGCGCTGCTCAACAACAAGGGGTTGCAGGCCTCGTATGCCAATGTCGGCCTGTCCGCCGCCGAGGCCTGGCAGGAGGCCACACCCGAAAACCCGGTCGTCTCGATCGGGGTGCTGGGCATCGGTGCCGCCGAACTGGGCGCATATCGTGCGATCGAAGGATTGATCCGGACGAACTTGCTGGATGCGAGCACCCGGAAACAACGGATGGCGCTGGCCGATGTTAGGTTCCGCGCCGCGCAGATGGAGGCGGTGAACGACACGCTCAGCCTCGCCAACCGGACGCGGCGGGCCTGGGTCAACGCGGTCTCGGCCTTCGAGGCGGTCAGCCATCTCGGACGCGCCAAGGCGACCTCGGATGCGGGCTCGGAGCTCGCCCTCAGGCTGGGGGAAACCGGCGCGCTCAACAAGGCGGGGCAGGCTCGGGAACAGGCCTTCAACGCGGAACTTGCAGGGCAGCTGGCACAGGCAAGGCTGGATGCAACCCGCGCGAAAGAAGACCTCACCCGCCTGATGGGACTTTGGGGCGACGAGGTCGCGTATTTTGTTCCCGATGCCTTGCCGGCGTTGCCGTCCTCGGTGGGCGGCGTGGCGAATATCGAAGGCAAGGCCCTCGAAAACCGTGTCGATCTGCGCGTGGCCCGGCTCGGGCTTGACGCGCAGGCCGCGGCATTCGGTCTGACGGACCGGACCCGGATCGTCAGCGATCTCGAACTGATCGCCGGTCTCGAGGCCGAGCGCGAGTCCGAAGATGGCAACATCAAGACCGAAACCACCCCGCAGATCGAGCTGGAGTTCGCCATTCCGATCTATGACACCGGCAAGGCCCGGATGCGCAAGGCGGAGCTGGCCTATCTTAAGGCGGCCAATGTCCTTGCGGAAAAGGCCGTCGATGTCCGGTCAGAGGCTCGGGGCGCGGCAGCGTCCTATCACGCGTCCCACCGGATTGCCCGGCATTACCGCGATGTCCTGGTGCCGCTGCGCCAGACTGTCGAGGACGAAGCTCTGCTGTCCTATAACGGCATGATCACCAGCACGTTCGAGCTTTTGACCGATGTGCGCCAAAAGCTGAGTGCCTCGCTGGAGGCCGCAACCGCGAAGCGTGAGTTCTATCTGGCCCAGACTGATCTGACCGCAGCCATCTACGGCGGCGGCGGCGGCAGCGGCGGGGCCGGTGACACGGCTGCAACACTTGCCGCAGGTGGCGGCGCAGGTCACTGAAAGGACCGATGACATGATGAACAGACGTCAATTACTGGGCGCCGGCGCCGCGGGAGCCGCACTGGTCTCGTCGCGGGCCTGGGGCAAGACCACGAACATGGGCCTGCCGGAAGCTGCGGTCATGGACAATGCGGCGACGCAGGTCACACCGCGCCCCTCCGCCGGGCCGGATTACAACCCGGTCGTGACATTGAATGGCTGGACCCTGCCATACCGCATGAACAACGGCGTGAAGGAGTTCCACCTCGTCGCCGAACCCGTGGAGCGCGAACTCGCAGAGGGCATGACCGCGCATCTCTGGGGGTATAACGGCCAGTCGACCGGTCCGACCATCGAGGCCGTCGAGGGCGACCGCGTGCGGATCTATGTCACCAACAAATTGCCCGAGCATACCTCGGTGCACTGGCACGGCATGATCCTGCCATCGGGCATGGACGGCGTGGGTGGTCTCAGCCATCCCGGCATCCCGCCCGGCAAGACCTTCGTCTACGAGTTCGACCTCATCAAGTCGGGGACGTTCATGTACCATCCGCACGCCGACGAGATGGTGCAGATGGCGATGGGCATGATGGGCATGTTCGTGGTCCATCCAAGGGATCCGGCCTTCATGCCGGTGGATCGCGATTTCCTGATCATGCTGAACGCCTTCGACATCGACCCGGGCACCTATGTGCCGCGCATCATGACGATGACGGACTTCAACATGTGGACATGGAACAGCCGGATTTTCCCCGATATCGACCCGCTGGTGGTCAACAAGGGTGACCGGGTGCGGGTGCGCGTCGGCAACCTGACGATGACCAATCACCCGATCCACATGCACGGCTATGATTTCAAGGTGACCTGCACGGATGGCGGATGGGTGCCCGAGAGCGCCCAGTGGCCGGAGGTCAGCATCGATATCCCCGTCGGGGCCATGCGGGCCTATGAATTCACTGCCGATCATCTGGGCGACTGGGCGATCCATTGTCACAAGTCGCATCACACGATGAATGCGATGGGCCATGACGTGCCGACCTATATCGGCGTGGACAAGACCGCGCTCACCCGGAAAATCCATGAGTTTCAGCCGGAATACATGGCGATGGGCACGGCCGGAATGGCGGATATGGGCCGGATGGAAATGCCCTTGCCCGACAACACCATCCCGATGATGACGGGCTGGGGGCCGCACGGGCCGATCGAGATGGGCGGCATGTTCTCTATCGTAAAAGTGCGCGACGGCATCGAGGCCGACGATTACTCCGACCCCGGGTGGTACGAGAATCCGCCGGGCGAGCAGGCCTATGAATGGACCGGTGAACTGCCGGAATTCGCATCCAACACCAGCCCGAACACCGTGTTGACACCAAGACACGACCCGAAGGGCTGATATCCCGTCGGTAAACCAACAGAACCAAAGGAAAACCCATGAGAAATGTTCTTCTGACAACCGCCCTGATATTCACCCTTGCTGCGCCGGCCTTCTCGGCGGGAGAGCATGACCACGATCATTCCGGCATGGCGCCCGAAATGAAGGTCGGCATGCCCGGTGATCCGGCCGATGTGACCCGCACCATCGAGGTGACCATGCGCGAAACCGATGACGGAAGGATGCTGTTCGAGCCGCGCTCCTTGGATATCGAGCAAGGCGCGACCATCCGGTTCAACGTGATCAACGAGGGCGCAACGGAGCACGAGTTCGTCATCGACACCGTCGCAGGCAATGCACGGCACAAGAAAGCCATGGCCGAGATGGAGATGGAACATGACGATCCCAACTCTGTCCGACTGGATGCGGGCGCCTCGGGCGAGGTGATCTGGACATTCGCCAATGCCGGCACGTTCGAATTCGCCTGCCTGATCCCGGGTCACTACGAGGCCGGCATGCACGGGCCGATCGCCGTCGGGGACCAAATGGCGCAGGCCGAGGTCGAATACACGACCGGCACGATCAAGAAGATCGATGCAGAGGCAGGCAAGGTGACCATCACGCACGGCCCTCTGGCCAAGCTCGACATGCCGGCGATGACGATGGTGTTCCGCGCCGACGCGGCGATGATCGACAGCATGTCCGAGGGGCAGGAGATCGAGTTCGTGGCCGACCGGGTCGAGGGCAAACTGACCGTGACCGAGATCAGGTGAAGCCGGTCGCGGACGCGGCAGCAAACCCCGGCGCGTCCGCGATCCGTCTTGTGGCACCGTGGACCCCGTCAACGCCTGCTCGGGTGCCCGCCACTTGATATTGCAACGAAAGACCCCCCATTTCAGGGCTGAAAGGACAGAATACACGCATGTCACCGCATCATCACGAGGACAAAACAGACCCCGCACCGAATACCGGGACTGCGACGGACCCGGTCTGCGGCATGAAAGTGGAGATAAAGGAGGGCGCGCGACAGCGGGACTACGGCGACGAGACATTCCATTTCTGCTCTGACGGCTGCCGAGATAAGTTCGACGCCGATCCCTGGTTCTACGCCTCGGGCAATGCCGAAAAGGCCGGGCGGCGCGCCCAGCCCGGGACGCAATACACCTGCCCGATGCACCCCGAGATCGTGCGCGACGAGCCGGGCTCCTGCCCGAAATGCGGAATGGCGCTGGAGCCGATGGTCCCAACTGACGAGCCGAACGAGGAACTGACGGATTTCACCCGCCGCATGTGGGTCAGCGCGTCGGCGGCCGTTCCGCTGATGATCATCACCATGGGCGAGCTTGTCGGTCTCGACGTGCGGGGCTGGCTGGGGCATCAGACGTCGGTCTATGTCGAGTTTGTGCTCGCCACGCCGATCGTTCTCTGGGCGGCGCAACCGTTCTTCAAGCGCGGCTGGGACTCGATCCGCACCGTCTCGCCCAACATGTGGACGCTGATCGCCCTCGGCGTCGGCGCCGCCTATCTCTATTCGCTGGTGGCGACCTTCGCGCCGGGCGTGTTCCCGGATCAGTACCGCATGGGCGACGGCGTCGGCACCTATTACGAGGCCGCGGTCGTGATCATCACGCTGGTCTTCGTCGGTCAGGTGCTGGAGTTGCGCGCGCGCGAGCGCACCGGCGACGCGATCCGAGCGCTTCTGGATCTCGCGCCCAAGACCGCGCGCCGCATGCTGCCCGACGGATCCGAATACGACGCCCCGCTGGAGAACATCATGGAGGGCGACATGCTGCGCGTGCGCCCCGGCGACAGCGTGCCGGTGGACGGCGAGGTGGTCGAGGGCCGGTCGTCGCTGGACGAGAGCATGATCACCGGCGAGCCGGTCCCGATCGAGAAGGTCGAAGGCGACCGCGTCACCGGCGGCACGATCAACAAGAACGGCACCCTCGCGATCCGCACGACCGAGGTGGGGGCCGACACGGTTCTGGCGCAGATCGTCGATATGGTGGCGGGCGCGCGCCGCTCGCGTGCGCCGATCCAGGGGCTCGCCGACCGCGTCGCGGCGGTCTTCGTGCCGAGCGTTGTCGCCGTGGCGATCATCGCCTTCGTCACATGGCTTGCCGTCGGCCCCGATCCGGCGCTGGCCTTCGCCATCGCCGCGTCCGTGTCGGTGCTGATCATCGCCTGCCCCTGCGCCCTGGGCCTCGCCACGCCGATCTCGATCACCACCGCCGCGGGCCGCGGCGCGCAGGCCGGCGTTCTGATCAAGGATGCCGAGGCGCTGGAGCGCATGGCCCGCGTCGACACCGTGATCGTCGACAAGACCGGCACGCTGACGGAAGGCAAGCCGCGGCTGACCGATGTGGTGGCCCAAGACGGGCATGACGAGACCGAGGTTCTGCGCCTCGCCGCAGCGCTGGAGCGCGGCTCCGAGCATCCGCTGGCGGAGGCGATCACCGCCGGGGCGAAGGATCGCGGCCTGACACCGGAGAGCGTCGAGGATTTCGATGCCGTCACCGGCAAGGGCGTGCGCGGGACAGTGGACAGGCGCAAGGTCGCGCTCGGCAATGCGGCGATGATGGAGGAGATCGGTGTCGCAACCGACACCTCCGACGACGCCGCAGATGCGCTCCGGTCCGAGGGCAAGACCGCGATGTATGTCGCCGTGGACGGCACGCTGGCCGGCATCGTCGCCGTCGCGGACCCGATCAAGGACAGCACCGAAGGCGCGATCCGAGAGTTGCACGCGCTTGGTCTGACCATCATCATGGCGACGGGCGACAACCGGCGCACGGCCGAGGCGGTCGCGCGCAAGCTTGGCATCGACGAAGTCCGCGCCGGTGTCCTTCCGCAAGACAAGCAGAAACTGATCGAGGACCTCCGCGCCAAGGGCGCGTCGGTGGCGATGGCCGGCGACGGGGTCAACGACGCGCCGGCCCTCGCCGCCGCCGATGTCGGTATCGCCATGAGCACCGGTGCGGACGTGGCCGTGGAAAGCGCGGGCATCACGCTGATGCGCGGCGATCTCGTGGGGCTGGTGCGGGCGCGGAAATTGGCAACGGCGACGCTACGCAACATACGCCAGAACCTGTTCTTCGCCTTCGCCTACAACGCCCTTGGCGTCCCCATCGCGGCAGGTCTGCTTTACCCTGTCACCGGCCTTCTGCTCTCGCCGATGATCGCTGCGGCAGCCATGAGCCTGTCGTCAGTCTCGGTGATCTCCAACGCCCTGCGGCTGAGACGGATCGATCTCTGACCTGTCAGTCTACACATGCAATCTCGAAAGGAAGATCAGATGAACCAAGAAACTTTTTCCCGCCGCACGCTTCTGCTCGGCGTAGTTGCGCTTGTGGCTGCGTCGCCCTTGAGGACGCTGGCTCAAGGCGGCGGACCGGCGATCCACGTGATGAAGGACCCCAACTGCGGCTGCTGCTCGGCCTGGATCGAAATCCTCGAAAACGACGGCTTCGTCGTCATGACCGAGGCGAGCGCCGGAACGCTTCTGATGCGCTACAAGCTGGACAACGGCATCCCACAAGAGATGGTCTCCTGCCATACGGGTCGCGTGGATGGTTACATGATCGAGGGCCACGTCCCTGTTGCCGACGTTCGCCGTCTGCTGGTGGAGCGCCCCGACGCAGTCGGTCTCGCAGTGCCGGGCATGCCCTACGGCTCGCCGGGGATGGGGCCCGAATCACAACGAGAGGCTTATGTCGTCTACCTTATCCGTCGTGACGGCACGACAGAGCCGTTCTCAAGCTATCAGGCAGCCTGAGCCCCGCATTTGACGGTCGCTCAGAGATGTGACGCCCAACGGGGGTGCTGATCGTCCACGACGAACGGGTGCGCGTGACGCCGCGCGCCTTTGAGATGGGGGTGGTCGAGCGGCAAGTTGTCATGGCTGTGCTCGAGGATTTCTGGATCCTCCTTTGGCCAGAGGCGAAGTGCCGATAGCGTGCCGACGCCCACCAGCGCCGCCAGCGTCCCGAGGGCTGCGACCGGCCCGAACTGCGTCATCAGCCAGCCAGAAAGCGGATAGGTCACGAGCCAGCAGGCGTGGCTGAGCGCGAACTGGGCAGCAAAGAGCGCAGGTCGATCCTCCGGATGGGCGGAACGCCGCAGCAGGCGGCCTGAGGGTGTGAGCACCGCCGAATACCCCAGGCCCACCAGCAGCCACGCGCCAAGCAGGAAGGCCCAGGTGAGCCCAAGGGTCGCAACCTCTCCGGCCAGCAAGACGAGCGTCAGCACCATGAGCGCGGCGCCGGCGACCATCACCGGTCGGTCTGGCACGCGGTCGAGCAGCTTCGGCAGCGCAAGCGCGGCCAGCATCGAGCCGGCGCCGAAGGCGAACAGCGTCCAGGCCAGCGCAGATGCGTCCAGCCCCAGCGTGCTGCGCACCAGCACCACCGAGTTGACCAGCACCATCGCGCCCGCAGCAGCGGCGGCGAGGTTCAGCGCCAGCAGTCCGCGAAGGCGCGGTGTCGCGAGGTAGATGCGGATGCCGCGCGTCGTGCGGTCGTAGATACCGCGCGGCTCGGACGGTTTCGGCGACGGCAGCAGAACCGAGACGACCAGCACCGCGGAGGCCGCAAACCCCACCACCGTTCCAAGAAAGAGCGAATTGTAGCTCACCGCCGCCAGCAGGAGCCCGGCCAGCATCGGGCTGACGATGTTCTCGAGGTCATAGGCCAGCCGCGACAGCGACAGCGCGCGCGTGTAGCGCGCCTCGTCCGGTAGCACGTCCGGGATGGTCGCCTGAAAGGTCGGCGTGAACGCCGCTGAAGCGGACTGAAGCAGGAAGATCAGGACATAGACCTGCCAGACTTCGGTGACGAAGGGCAGGCAGAGCGCCGCGACCGCCCGCACCAAGTCCAGCGCGACCAGAAACGCGCGGCGGTTCACCCGGTTCGCGAACGCGCCAGCGATCGGCGCGATGCCCACATAGGCCACCATCTTGATGGTGAAGACCGTGCCCAGCACCATCGCCGCGTTGTCGCCCGCCAGATCATAGGCCAGAAGCCCCAGCGCAACGGTAGCTAGCCCCGTGCCCAGAAGCGCCACGACCTGCGCGGCGAAAAGATGGCGATAGGTCCGGTCGGCAAGGATTTCCAGCATGGGCGGTCTCACAGATATCTGGCGATGACTTTGAACTCAGCGCGATCCTCGGGCGAGTGCGGTAGTGTCCCGGGAAATGGTGTAGGAACTGGCGTCCACCTGCTTCTTCATAGCTGGTGTTACTCGTTCACTGAGCG
>NZ_JBPBBB010000068.1:0-9613 GCF_050896375.1 Roseovarius tibetensis | reverse complement strand
ATTTGCCATTTTGCTTTTTGTCATACCCATCATCCTTACTTAAGTTGATGGTCTCCGACAAATCCGGGGCGATTCAATGGCCGGATTTCCCCACTCTCGATTTATCAGACCAGGTTCGCGAACGCCGGATCGCCTCACGCGGTGCAGCTGATCAGCGAGGTGATATCCCTGAGATACGTGTCGCGCATGTCGAGTTCGACGATCGGGCCGGCAATGGCGCCCGACGAGGCATAGCGCCGCCCGCGGCGCAGCAGTTTCAGCAGCGTGCCGAAGCTGCGGACGGCGACGTTGCCCACTACCACGTCCTCGCTTTGGGGCAACTTCCGGCCGGGCGCGAGCACTTGCCAGGATCGGTGCGAAAGACCAGACTTCTCTTCGAAGACAATCTGATGGGAAATTGCGGCCAGAAAGGACCTGCTCGTCATGCCGACCTATCACGATCTGCGCACGGCCGACGATCTTCAAGAGCGCGACTACGCGCAGGTCTTCCCGGGGCTCGATGAGCACACACGCAAGAGGATCATCGACGGCGTGCTTCGGCTCAAGCGCGCGTTGCATACAGACCTTCCGCCGCGCAGAACCGATGGCAACCTGCTCTTTGCGAGCTGGAACATCCGCGAGTTCGGCCATCTTAAGGCGCGTCTTCCCGAGGCCTATCACTGGATCGCCGAGGTGATCTCGCATTTCGACCTGGTGGCCATTCAGGAAGTCAAACGCACCTTGAAGGATCTCGATATTCTCATGCGCCTGCTCGGGCCCCATTGGGGGTACATGATGACGGACATCACGGGCGGGCCGGCGGGCAACAAGGAGCGCTCGGTCTATCTCTACGACACGCGGCGCGTGCAGCTGTCCGGACTTTCCGGCGAAGTCGCCGCTTGGCCCGAGCTCCGCGAGGAACTCGCCTTCGAGAGCGCAAGGCCACCCGAACAATTGTCGCGCGCGCCGCATGTGACCGGGTTCATCACCGGCTGGAAACGGTTCTCGCTCGTGAACGTCCATCTGGCGCCGGGGGACGGCACGGAAGAGGTTCGGTATCGGCGCGACGAGGTGCGCCTGCTTCTGGCGGCCCTCGCCGAGGCGCGTGACGAGATGTGGACCAAGAATCTCATCCTCGTGGGGGACATGAACCTCTACGCGGCGCGCGACGGCGATACGGTCGCGCTGCTGGAACTTGACGGGTTCGTCGAGCCGCAAGCGCTGCTGGATCTGCCCACGAACGCCGCCGGGACCGAGATCTACGATCGCATGTTTCTCAGCTCCAACGAGTATTTTCGTCTCGGGACGCGACCGGATGGCGCCCCGAGCGGCGGCACGCTCGATCTCTTCGCGCATGTCTTCCGCGATGCCGACAAGCCGATCTTTCGCGACGCCGTCATCTCGGACTATGGTGGATCGCGCGACATCGCCGGGGATGAGGATGTCTTCGACTCTTATTGGCGCGTGCACTGGCGCACCCGCCAGCTGTCCGATCACCTCCCGATCTGGATCGAACTCGAAACCGATGACTCCGTGGCCTTCCTGACCTCAAAGAGGCCCGGCTAAGCCCTGCCAGTCGACCCTGCCGTCCCGCTCGAGAGAAAGCTCAGCAAGCAGTTCGGCAAGGAACGGAGGATCCGATGGCAGATGAAGGCCCGCATTTGCGGCAAGTGCCTTTCTGTTCGCGCTGGCAGAGAAAGCCCGGATCCTCCCCTCGCAAGGGAAACCCGCGGTAGACACGGACGGCCCTGTGCGGACTTTGCCTTGACATCGAGATGCCGCGGCGCGGCCCTGCAGAGTTGCCAGTCGCTGCGTCTGAGAAACCGAACATCCGGCGTAACTGTGCCGCGCGGGGATGTACGGATATCCGACAGAAACCATCAGATGTCGTAAGCCAGCCCGGAGCGGACGGTCGTTCCAGGTGCCGCACTCAATATGCTGCGGCTGCGAAATTTCGAGGCAGTTAATCTCAAAGCGGTCACTTGGTACGGGCCTGCCTAGCTCAATGGTGCTGCAGGCCACTCACCGGCCAATCGGTGCTGGCGGACACCCTCGCCATGGATACGCAACCGGGATAGTCCGTGTTTGCTTCATCAAGAGCGGCCAGACGTCAGGACTGAGGCGATGAAGGCAATCGCGTGCGGCCGGTTCTCAGGCTAAAGACCACCCATCAGCCTGCAAGCATCGAAGAAACTTCTGGCCATGCTCGCCTTGAATGTTCTCGCACGGCTACAAGTTACGAGACAGTTTTTCTCTAATGGGGGTCCCATTGGGCGGCACCCCCTTAGGTAGAGACTTTGCCAGTACCGAGCCGAAGTTGAGGATATTCCGGGTGCGGACCCGTTCAAGCGAGCGCTGCTTGACATAGTTGAGAATTCTGGAAGCCTCAAACGTCAACACGCCCAGATCAAAGGGTTCGACATTTGACGCGTCAGAGAGCAGATATGGGCGGAACAAAAACGGAAGCGTATCATGCATCTGGATCACTTGGTCGTCAACGCCCGGCTCGCGATGAACGCGGCTGCTGGTGTTTTCACGGATCTGGGCTTCAACCTGACGCCGCGCGGCTACCATTCCTTGGGGTCGATCAACCACCTGATGATGAATCCCGCCAGTTATCTAGAGCTTGTGGGCATCCCCGAAACGGGCAAGCAGCGGCAGGACGTCCTCGAAAGTCCTGTTGGGTTGAGCGGCCTGGTCTTTCGTTCGCAGGATGCGCAGGCGACCTATGCGCGGCTGAAGGCTGAAGGCTTCGCGCCAAAGGAGCCCATCCTCCTGGAACGCCCCGTGGCGCTGGACGGGAAAGACCATATGGCCCGCTTTCACAACGTGCGCATGACCTCTGCCGAGTTCCCTGCGGGACGCGTCTACTTTTGCCAGCACCTTACGCCTGATCTGGTTTGGCGCGAGGAGTGGCTCGACCATCCGAACGGCTTCTGCGGGATCTCCGCCATGGGTGTGAACAGTCCTGATCCAGCCGCCGAGGCGTGGCGGTATGCCACCTTGGCGGGCGGCGAGGCGACGCAGGCGGAAACCGGCTGTTATGTGAAGGGAGGCGGCTTTGCATTGCATGTTACCGAGGGTCCTGACCGTTTTGCGGAGGCAACGCTCGTATTCGAGACACTCGAGAGGATCGCGGCTAGCGCCAGGGCCAGCACTGATGCAGAGTGGAGGACATGCGAGGGCGGTGGGGTCCTGATCATTCCAGCCCTCGAATTGACGCTGCACTGCCAAACCGCCCGAAACCGATCAAGGGAGGCATGGTGACTAAAGCCACGTTCAATCCTACGGATTTTCAATCCGGAGTGCCGCAGACCGGTTTCCTCGCCCGGCCCGGGGCGCGCTTGGCGCCCCTTTTCAGTTGGGGCCGGGCCAGGGCAGCATTGGCTGGTGGCGAGCGATACGCACGGTTTTCAATTGGTATCTGCTCAACGGGTCATGGTCGACGAGATGATGTACGCTGCGACCGCGGCTGCGCTTTGAGACTTGGGGCATATTACATGTGCGAAGGCAGAGTGGCCGACGCCCGGTCCTGACGGGAAACGGCTGACGCGGAGCGGCGGCTGTAGTCATGTCCACAAACCGGATCACTCGAGGGAGACGGCCACCCACCCGGCTTCAACACACCTTTTCAAGGCGCATAGAGCCTTGAGAAGGCGAGGCGCACATTCGCCGTCACTTCCTCCAGCCTGCGCGAGATGTGGCAGCGCATCTCGCGCGCCGCACCCTCTTCGTCACCTGCCGTCACCGCATCCAGGATGCATGCATGGGGGCGTGTCGTGATGGCGGGCGCACCATCCCGTTCGCTGAGCAGTTGCAGGTCGATGACGCGGATGTAATGGATGCGCGCGGCCGCGTTGTCCAGAAGGCGCACCAGTTCGGCATTGCCCGCCATGAGCGCGATACGTCGATGAAAATCCTCGTCGAGCCGGATCAACTCAACCGGCGAGACACCGCTGGTATAACGATCTTTCGACTGCTCCAGATCGGTATGCAGACGGGCGATATCTTCAGGTTTGGCGCGCCGCGCAGCAAGGCGCGCCGCCTCGCCTTCGATCGCGGCGCGCGCTTCGTACAGGTCCATCATCTCTGCTGGGTTCAACGCGCGGCAGTGAAAGCCCTGACCACGCCGGAACGTCAGAAACCCTTCTGCCGTCAGACGGTTCAGCGCCTCTCGCAAGGGCGTCCGGCTGATTGAAAGTTGCACGGCGATCGCGCTTTCGTTCAACCGCTGGTCCGGCTTGAATTCAAAGCTGGCGACCATTTCCTTCAATGTGCGGTAGGCGCGCTCGACGGCGCCAGTATTCTCGTAACCAAGATCGTGGGTCATGCGATTGCCTTGAAACCTGCCCACGTTATGGGCCGTCAAAATGAAAAATAACGTATGCCTAAAAAATAGCAATTGATTTGCACACTGATCTGAATATGCTCCTGTATACAGATTTGAATGGCCTCACACCGCAAAAGGAGCATGCATGAGCAACTCGATGACAGGCGCACAGGCCATGGTTCGCAGCCTCGAGGCTCACGGCGTGCGGCACATCTTTGGCCTTTGCGGTGATACGACGCTGCCTTTCTATGACGCGATGCTGACGCTGAACCCCCCGATTCAGCATATCCTGACCCGGGACGAACGCAGCGCCACCTACATGGCGGACGCTTATTCGCGGGTTACCGGGCGGGCGGGTGTCTGCGAGGGGCCTTCGGGCGGCGGCGCCACCTATATTCTACCGGGTCTCATCGAAGCGAGCGAAAGCTCCTATGCCGTGCTCGGCATTACCACCGACGTGGCTATCGCCAGTCACGGCCGCTACCCCTTGACCGAGGTGGATCAAGAGGCGCTCATGCGTCCGCTGACGAAATGGAACACCGTCATCAAGCGGGCCGATCACATTCCGCGCATGGTGCGTCAAGCGTTTCGCGCGATGACGACAGGGCGTTCTGGCGCGGCGCATCTGGGGCTGCCCTATGATATACAATACGATGAGGTGCCGGCAGAGGATGTATGGGCCGACCCGCAACTCCACACCTACCCATCCTACCGCACGGGTCCCGATCAGGGGGCCGTCGAAACAGCCCTTGATGCGATCCTGTCAGCCAAGTCACCGTTGATCGTCTGCGGTGGCGGCGTCGTCATCTCGGGCGGTATGGACGCGCTGGAGCGCCTCGCGATCCGGCTCGACATCGCGGTCGCCACGTCGATCTCGGGGCAAGGCAGCCTTGCAGAGACGAGCACCAACTGTCTGGGGGTTGTCGGGTCGAACGGCGGCACGGGCGAGACATGGGAAGCGATGGCGGGTGCAGATCTGGTTGTCTTCATGGGATGCAGGGCCGGGTCCACAACCACGTCTCGCTGGGAGGCGCCCCAGCCCGGCACGCGGGTGGTGCATTGCGATGTCGATCCGATGGTGGTCGGCGCCGTGCTTCCGACAGAGGTCGGTGTCGTCGGGGATCTGCGCATGACACTAGAGGCGATGAACGATGCTCTGGACCGCCGCGGTCAGGGCGCCGGGACCTTCGGCGGGGCCGCCGCAGTGGCCGATATCCGAGAGCGTAAGTTCGAGAAGTTCAACAGGCTGGCCACATCGGATGAGGCGCCGATCCGCCCCGAACGCATCATCGCCACCCTGCAGAGCGTCCTACCCGAAGATGCGACCATCGTATCGGACCCTGGCACGTCCTGCCCTTATTTCTCGGCCTATTACCAACTTCCTAGTCCCGGACGCCACTTCATCACGAACCGCGCTCATGGCGCCCTTGGTTATGCGCTTTCGGCATCGCTCGGCGCATGGTTCGGAAGGCCCGACAGCAAGGTTGTGGGCCTGATGGGGGACGGCTCTTTCGGGTTCACATGCGGCGAGCTTGAAACCGTGACGCGCTGCCGGGCAAACATCACCTATATCGTCTTTTCGAATGCCAGTTTCGGCTGGATCAAGGCAAGCCAACATGACGATTGCGGCGCCCGGTATTACAATGTCGATTTCAACCGTGTCGATCAGGCCGCCGTTGCCGCAGCCTATGGTGTCAAGTCGTGGAAGGTCGAAGACCCGGCCAAGCTTGAGGACGTGCTGCGTGAGGCGATTGCCCATGACGGGCCGACTCTGGTCGATATCGTCTGCCAGCCCCTCGAAGAGGCGAAGGCGCCCGTCCGTCGCTGGATGGGCTAACGAGGCGTGCTGCGGAATGTCCGGGGCATGGATGGCAACCTGAACGGAACCCACAGGGAGAAAAGGATGATGAAAATGATAAAACTCACTCGCAGAACGGCGGCGATCGCCGCTCTTGCTGTGACGATGCCGCTTGGCGGCGCAACCGCGCAGGATTATCCCAGCAAGGACCTGACCCACATCATGCCATGGAGCGCAGGGGGCGGCACCGACACCGTCATGCGCACTTTCATGAATTTCGCCGAAGAGACACTGGGGGTCGGCATCAACACCCAGAATGTCACCGGCGCCCAGAGCGGGGTCGGAACGCTGCGCCTGATGAAGGCGCGTCCGGATGGATATACCATCGGCTCGCTGACATGGGATAGCGTGATCACGGTGCCATACTACGGTCTGGTGCCCGGCTATGACACGGATCAGCTGACCTATCTCGGCTCGGTCACGGTGCATCCAACCGTGCTGGCCGTAAATGCAGACTCTCCCTACGAGACGCTGGAGGATTTCATCACGGCGGCCAAGGAGGATCCCGGTGAGCTCTCGATCTCTAACGTGGGCAGCGGCGGCGTGTGGCATCTGCCCGCGCTCGATCTAGCCGACGCGACGGGCATCGAAGTCAATCACGTGCCCTATCCCGACGGTTCTGGCCCGCAGCGCGAGGCGCTTCTTTCGGGCGAGACGGATGCCGCATCGCTTAGCGCCTCGGCGGTCTATTCGGCGGTGCAATCAGGGCAGGCCAGGGTTCTTGCCGTCATGGGCACCGAGCGTAGTGAGTTTCTGCCGGAGGTGCCGACAATGGAGGAACTGGGTTATGACGTCGTATGGGGTAGTTTCCGGCTGATCGCTGCGCCTAAGGGTATAGATGCCGAGAAGCGCGAGATCCTCGAACAAGCCTTTGCCGAGGTTTTCGAGATGCCCGAATTCCAGGCCCGCGCGGAAGAGACCGCAATGGGCGCGGTTTGGATGGATGGCGAAGAGACCACCGCCTATGTCCAGGCCTCGCAGCAGAAGGCTTTTTCCCTGATCGACAATCTGGTCGAGCAAGGTATCCTCGAGAAATAACGCATGGGGCCGGGTGTCCCCGCTCGGTCCGCCCGGCCCCTGCCCCTGACGCGCAAAGGATGAAGTCCGCATGACCGGCAGCCCCCGACTGAACGGCCAGGCGATTTTTGCCCTGGTGCTGCTGGTGCTGACAACGGTCTATGCCAGCCAGATCTTCGGCCTCGGCATGCCGTTCGTCAAGGGGGTGGAGCCGGGCGCGTCGTTCATGCCGATCCTGCTGAGTGCGATCATGTACGTGGGCGCGCTGCGCATTCTTTTCACCGAACTGCGCCGCGGACAAAAGGACGCCGGCGACGCGCACGCCATATCCCAGCATGTCCCGGCGGTCGGGATCATTGGACCGCTGATCGTCGGGGCCGCAACCGCGCTCTTCGCCTTCGGGCTCGATCGGGTTGGATATTTCGTATCGGCAGGCGTTTATACGTTCATCGTCGCGCTTTATTTCAACTATGAAGGTAGCGGGCGCCCCCTTCAGGCGCTGATCCTCTCGGCGCTGACCGCGGCGGTCATCACAGTGTTCGGCTGGCTCTTTTTTGTCTGGCTATTCGAGTTGTCTCTTCCGGTCTGGAGCCTTTAGATCATGCTGGACCTCATGGGCGGTTTCACCGCCCTCTTCACGTTCTGGCCCTTCATGTATCTGGTCGGGGGATTCCTGCTCGGGCTTTTCTTCGGTGCTATTCCGGGCCTCACGGCGACGCTGGCGATTGCCCTTCTGTTGCCGTTCACCTTTAGCATGGAGGTCGGCAACGCCCTGATCATGGTCATGGGCATCTATATGGCGGGTATCTATGCCGGATCGATCACCGGCATCACGCTCAATATCCCCGGCGCGCCCTCGGGCGCGATAACCAGTCTCGACGGGCATGCCCTGATGAAGAAGGGGCACGGCGCACAGGCGCTCAGCCTCGATGCGTTCGCCTCCTCCATAGGCGGCATGATCGGCGCGCTGGTGCTGATGCTGCTGGCTCAGCCGATCAGCCAGTTGGCTCTGCTATTTCGAACCCCCGAGAAATTCTCGTTGGTGCTGCTGGCTGTGGTGACGGTCACCATCGTTGCGCGCGGATCTCTGTGGAAAGCGACGCTCGCGATGACGCTGGGGCTGATGATCTCGACCGTGGGCATCGACCCGATGGTTCCCAAGGGGCGCTTCGATTTCGGCAGCTATCACCTGGTCGAGGGCATCGGCCTCTTGCCCGCCGTCATCGGCCTTTTCGCGGTATGCGAACTTCTGGCGCAGGCCGCGACGCCGGCGCGCCGCGCCATGGGCGTCGCCGTGGCCGATCTTCCGCGTCTCCGACATCGTGACTTCATTCCGGATTTCAGCATCATCCGGCGGATCGGCGCGTTCCTTTATGTCAAGAGTTCAGTGATCGGCGTACTGATCGGCATGCTGCCGGGCGGGGGCGCCTCGATGGCGTCCTTCATCGCCTATGCCGAGGCCAAGCGCACGGCGACCCGACCCGATGAATTCGGACAAGGCTCGCACGAGGGGCTGGCGGCGTCAGAGTCGGCTAATAACGCGATGTGCGGCGGAGCGATCATCCCGCTTCTGACCATGGGCATTCCAGGAGATGCGGTCACCGCGATCATATTCGGTGTGCTGCTGCTGCACGGCCTCGTGCCCGGGCCTGGCCTCCTGGCCGAGAGCACGGCGACGGTTGCGCCCATGTTCGCCGCGCTCTTCGTGGCGTCGATATTTGTGATGGTGTCTGTGATGCTCTTCGGGCCCTTCTACATGCGGATGGCGCGCATCAATCGAGGTTTCCTCTACGCCTTCATCGGCCTGATCTCGATGGCAGGCGTCTACGCATCGTCTTTCTCCGGCTTCCAGATGTGGATGGCGCTGGCAATCGGCATCTTCGCCTTCGCTTTGCGCAGGTTCGAGTATCCGGTCGTGCCCATGCTGATGGGCGTCATACTGGGACCATTCCTGGAAGAGTTCCTGCGCCGCTCACTGATAGTGTCACAAGGCGATCCGCTGATCTTCATCACCAGCCCGTTCAGCCTGATGTTCCTTGTAATGACTCTTGCCTTTGTCTGGCTTTTGCGCCTGCGCCCGGGTGCCCACGGCTGATATCCATAGAGGTCTGCTACGGCTAATCGACAGATCCCCAAAGAAGATATGTGGAAGCACAAGCATCAAGGCGCCAGCAAGACTCAAGCGATCCGCCCATTATTCAGGGCAATCGGGTGAATGAGTTCGTGACCAACCGTCTGAATTGGTGAATTCGTCGAAATCCTCTTGATCGGAAAAGGACAGCTTCGATGGGTCACCTGCCCCTTTTTAGGGCTACTCATAAGCCGAGCCTGTTCTCCTTTTGTGTGCCATCATTCGGTCGTGTCGCGAAGTTGGTTGAAATTTGAATGTGGCGTAATCTCCGGGTGACTCGAAACCACCCAATCCGGCG
>NZ_JBPBBB010000067.1:0-10204 GCF_050896375.1 Roseovarius tibetensis | reverse complement strand
GCCGCCGGATTGGGTGGTTTCGAGTCACCCGGAGATTACGCCACATTCAAATTTCAACCAACTTCGCGACACGACCCCATCGGGGCGCGGCACTTCACATTCTACGAGGCGTTCGGCCTTGCCGCGGTTCTCTATCTCATTCTGGTATATGGTTTCATCTTCATGGCGCGTCGCGTGGAAAGGCGGCTCAGCCTGCATCTGCAACCCTCGACCGCTCCGCGCACCGCACTTGCCCAAGGATTGACGCGATGACGAACCTCACCGAAGAGCATCCCCGGAACGGCACCCCGACACCGCGCGGCATGCTGCGGGAGAAAGCGTATCAGACGTTGAAGCAGGGCATCCTCCATGGTCAGCTCAGACGTGGAGAGCGCTTGTCCGAAGCCCGGCTCATGCGCGAGTTCGATATTGGCCGCACGCCGCTGCGCGAGGCGCTCAACCGGTTGGAGCGCGAGGGGTTGGCGGTCAGCCAGCCGAATAGCGGCTACTCGGTTGCCAATCTCGATGTCGATGCGGTCTGCGACCTGCTCGTTGTGCGCGAAGGGCTCGATGCGCTTGCCGCCGAGATTGCGGTGGAGACAGCGAACGAAGATGACATGAGGCGGCTCGCCGCCGTCATGGAAGAGATCGAGGCGCTTGACCTCGTGCATGAGAGAACCCCCGACGTCTATGCCCGTGAGCTGGAACTGGGGCTCAAGGTGCACGAGGTAATCCTGAACATGACACGCAACGAAGCCCTCCAGGAGATCACACAGCGCGTTTACGATCAGCTGCGACTCGCTCTCTGGGTCGAGGTGCGCTGGATAGAACAATGGAAGCTGGCCGTGGAAGAGCATCGCGCCATCGTGGCAGCGGTGACGGCGCGGGATGCGCGCGCGGCGGTCGTGGCCGCGCGCGCATGTCCGTTCATCCCGCGAGAACATGCAGATCATCCGGCAGATCAACCAAGTCCGGCGTGACGATGGGCAGCGCGCCCCGATGCGCCCACAAACGGAATGAAAGAAGACAATATGCGTGATTTCCACTTCCCCGGCCGTTCTACCGTCCATGCCCGTAATGCGATGGTGGCCACTTCGCACCCGCTTGCCACCGAGACCGCGATCCACGTGCTGCGCGACGGCGGCAATGCGATTGACGCGGCAATCGCCGGCGCGGCGGTCATGGCGGTGGTCGAGCCGCAGATGACCGGGATTGGCGGAGATTGCTTCGCGCTCTATTGCCCCGCAGGCTCCGCAGAGGTCATCGCCTTCAACGGCTCCGGCCGGGCCCCCGCCGCAGCCACTATCGAGAGCCTGCGCGCCGAGGGCCTCACGAGGGTCCCGGAGGATTCCGTTCATGCTGTGACCTTGCCGGGGGCGGTCGACGGTTGGGGGCAGCTACATGCCGATCATGGGCGGATGGAGTTCCCTCGGTTGCTCGCTCCGGCCATTGGCTACGCAAGAGACGGCTATCCTGTCCATGCGCGTGTGCGGCATGACTGGCAGCGCGCCAGGCACCATCTGGGGGCTCGCGAGGCGACGCGCGCGCTGTTCCTGCCCTCGGGCCAAGTGCCCGCCGAGGGCGACATTCATCGGCAGGAGCGTTTGGCCGACACGCTTGAGACCATCGCGCCACAGGGCGCGCGCGCCTTTTACGAGGGTCGGCTGGCCGCCGCCATGCTTCGCACCTTGCAGGCCCATGGTGGGCTGCACAGCGAGGCGGATTTTCACGGCGTGCAGGGCGACTACGTCACAGCGGCAAAGACCCGCTACCGGACATTCGACATCCATCAGGTGCCGCCCAGCAATCAGGGGATCACTGCGCTGGTGATGCTCAACCTGCTGGAAGGGTTCGACATGTCCGCGCTCGATCCGCTATCGGCGGAACGTCTTCACCTGGAAATCGAGACCGGGCGACTTGCCTATGCCATGCGGGACCGGCACATCGCCGATCCGGACGCAATGGATATCCCGCTGGATGCGATCCTGTCAAAGGAGTGGGCCGCAGGACTGCGGTCATGTATTTCCGCCGATCATGCCATGCAGGATATCGGCCCGCTCGGGCTGTCGACCTCGGAGACAGTCTACATGACCGTCGTCGACCGTGATCTGAACACGGTCAGCTTCATAAATTCGATCTTCGATTCCTTCGGCAGCGGTATCCTCTGCCCCGAGACGGGCGTGCTGTTCCAGAACCGCGGCAATTCCTTCACGCTCGACCCCGAGCACCCCAATGCGCTTGCCCCCCGGAAGCGTCCAATGCACACGATCATGCCGGGAATGGCGACCGAAGGCGATCGCGTCAGGCTGTCCTTCGGCGTCATGGGCGGAGACTACCAGCCTTTCGGGCATGCCCGGATCATCTCCAACCTCGTTGATTACGGCATGGATCTACAAGCGGCCATCGACATGCCGAGGCTTCTGGCCACCGGTGCGGAGGTCGAGGTCGAACGCAGCCTGCCGCCATCGATTCTGCGGGATCTATCGGACAAGGGGCACCGATTGCGCGTCTCACAAGATCCTCTCGGAGGATGTCAGGCAATTCTCATAGATCATGACCGTGGACTTCTCAGCGGCGGGTCTGATCCACGCAAGGACGGCTATGCGGCAGGCTTCTGAACCCTTCCAGACGCCTTCGTCCCTGTGCGCTCCTATCTACCTTGAAGCTATGCCGGCGTTCTTTGCGATCAAAAATATAACTGCTGAGCGAACTCGACGTAAGGAATTCCATGACCCGGCACTACAAAACCTGCGCGATTGTCACCGGGGCAACGTCGGGAATCGGGGTCGCGATAGCACGGGCCCTCGCCGCACAGGGACACGCGCTGCTGCTAGTCGGGCGGCGTCAGATTGAGGGTGAGGCGCTGGCCGACAGCCTGATCGCCGATGGCATGCCTGCGCGTTTCATGGCAGCCGACCTGTCGGACCGCACTGCATCGGAACGGATCGTGAAGGCCGCGCTGGACAGCTTTGGCCAGCTGGATGTGCTGGTTAATAACGCGGGGATATTGACCCAGGGCACGGCCGAGGAAACCCCGGATGCAGACTGGGACAGGATTCTGGATGTGAACACCAGCGCGGTTTTTCGTTTGTCGCGCGCGGCGCTGCCTGCGCTGCGCGTGAAGGGCGGGGCAATCGTGAATGTCGCCTCCGACTGGGCGCTGGTAGGCGCACGCGGGGCTGTGGCCTATGCTGTGTCCAAGGCGGCGGTGGCTCAGATGACCCGCTGCATGGCGCTGGATCACGCCTCCGAAGGCATCCGCATCAACGCGGTCTGCCCTGGCGACACCGACACCCCGATGCTGGCAGCCGGCATCATCGGCGCGGCGCGGGCCGATAGGTTGACCGCCATCGGTGCCACGATCCCGATGGGACGTGTCGGCACGCCCGAAGATGTTGCGAACGTCACGGCATTCCTTGCGTCGGATGCCGCTGGATACATGACCGGAGCGCTGATTCCGGTCGATGGCGGCGCGAGCGCCGATTAACAGGAACGCACGGCGATGAGCGAGGAGATATCCGCAGAAGTTGGTGACGCTTCTGCGCGAAACGACCGTCGTCGCCTGAGCGCGGGACGGTCCGGCGCGACGGCTGGACTGCATCGCGGCTTTGCGTGAAACCGCCATGCGCGCTGACCTTCCGTTACCGATCGCCGACAATCTTCTCGTGAGACGTTCCATGGGATCCGGCCAGGCCTGAAAGCTCAGCCATTCCTCGCCGCGGCCCTCGAGGTCGGGTGCCGACAGTTTGGCCCTCCTTGTCATCTGTGGACGCGCTTGCGCGATCATGTTGCAGATCACGACGAGGCGTTGCGTGTCTCATCATTGCGCAGGAACCGCGACATCGCGGTCGCGGACATTGAAAACAGTCGGGTAAGGTCTCAGATCCCGACTGCACCAGCCAAACCCACTCTCCAGATGCTGTATTTGCCTCGCAGACGACTGCCGAAGACTGGCCGAAAGGGCAGGCCACACGGACAGCTACTGTGTGCGGCACCATCCGATACCCTAACGGCCGTTAATGATCATCTGTTTTTTATATAAATACCGCTTAGCAAGATCAGGCCAAGGAGCATGACCCGGAGCCTATCTACGGATGACGCCAACCTCAGATCTGTCAGCACTTGTGCTCCCTGACATAAAAAGAAAATGTCTTCAACATGAGCTCACTCCATATTTCCGAGCCACTTACCGACATCAGGCCTGCGTTTTTGGGAACGTCACGCCTGCGAGGGGGCCCATAAGATGAATTCAAGCCGGTCCAAGTCGCTATCGATCCAGATCGTCACTTCGCTGCTCATCCTGACTTTCGTCGGAGCGATGAGTTTGCTGCTTGGTGCTCATAACGCGGTCAACATAGCCGACAAAACGGCCGCCGAACGGCAGGCGCGCTTTGCCGAGCGCAATCTCGCCGCGGAAATCGAGGACCTGACAAACGATCAGCACAGCGTCACGATCTGGGACGAGGCCGTCCTGCGAACCACTGCCCGGGACCGCGAGTGGATGGACGAGAATATCGGCGTCTGGATGCAGGAATATTTCGGCCACGACGAAACCTATATTCTGGATCGGGAGAACAGACCGATCTACGCGGCAATCTCGGCTGCACCCGCCTCTGCCAGCGCATTCGCCGAACGCGCCGTCCAGATTGCACCGCTCGTCACGCAGCTTCGCGCGGCCATGGAAGAGGCAAGCGAAGGGCTGGACGATCCGCATGAAGAACTTGCCGACGTGTCGGTCGTCGCGCCACTACGGTTCGATGACGTGGCAGCCATTGTCAGCGTGGTTCCCGTCATTCCGGACACCGGGGATACCACGCAAGTGCCGGGCACGGAAGCATTGCATGTCGCGGTGCAATACCTCGATGCTGACCTTGCGCAGGAGATCGGCGCGCCGATCGAGCTTCAGGGCGTGGCTTTCGGGGCCGTGCCTCCCGAATACGGACGGAGTGGTGTCCCGGTGACCGATCCCGCTGGCGATGCGGTCGCCTGGCTCAGCTGGCAACCTGAACAACCGGGCACGGTGCTTTTCAAGAGGATGCTGCCCGTGCTTGTTTCCGCCTTTCTGCTCGGGGTGCTGGCGCTGTTCTGGGTGGTGCGTCGCCTTTTGCGTGTTTCGGGGCAATTGCAGGTCAGCGAGGCGCAGGCGCGGTTCTTGGCGCATCATGACGCGCTGACCGGTCTTCCAAACCGCACGCTGTTTGAGGATCGCCTGACGCAGGCCATGCACGCGACGGCGCGCAGCGGTCAGCCGGTCGCCCTCGTCGCTATCGATCTCGACCGGTTCAAGCTGATAAACGATTCGCTGGGCCATCCGGCGGGGGATGAACTGATCCGGCAGGTCGGCAGCCGTCTGGTCGATCTGGTGCGGGGAAGCGATACCGTCGCCCGGTTCGGGGGGGACGAATTCATGATCCTCCTGCGCGACGTTGTCGATGAGGATGACTTGCGGCGTCTATGCGCGCGGATCGTCGATCATCTGTCTCGCCCGTATGAATTGCTGGGTCATACCGGCAGCATCGGGGCCAGCGTCGGCGCGGTGCGTGCGTGCCCGGAGGACGGCGATTGGGACGATCTTATGCGCCGCGCGGATATCGCTCTCTACCGGGCAAAGTCCGAAGGAAAGGGCCGCTATACCCTGTTCGAGCCGAAGATGGGCACAGCCGAACACGAGCGCAACAAGGTTGAACACAGCCTGCGCGCGGCGCTGGAGACGGGCAAAGGCCTCAGCCTCGTATATCAGGCCATCTGCGACGAGAATAACCAGGTGACGGGTGCCGAGGCGCTTTGCCGATGGGATCATCCTGATCATGGCACGCTTTCGCCCGAAATTTTCATCAGGGTTGCCGAGGAACGCGGGCTCATTAATCAGCTTGGCCAATGGGTTCTGGAAACGGCCTGTCACTTTGTCGTCGGCTCCAGTCTCGGTAAAATTGCCGTCAACGTGTCACCAGTGCAACTTAGAAATCCCGAATTTGTCCAGATAGTTCGGAAAACGCTCCGCGATACCGGGCTTGCACCGACGCGCCTGGAAATCGAACTAACAGAACGGGTAATTTTGGATCCGGACAGTGGCATCCGAGAAAAGATCGGGCAATTGCGCGCCGATGGCGTCTGTATCGCGCTGGACGATTTCGCGACCGGCGATTCGTCGTTACAGTATCTTCGTGATTACCGGGTCGATTCCATCAAGATCGACCGATCCTTCGTTGCTCGCCTCGGCCAGGACGACGAATCTGATCATCTGGTGCGGGCAATCTTCGAACTGGCCCGCGCAGTTGGAGTAGCGGTGACTGTCGAGGGGGTGGAGACCAAGATGCAGCATGAGCGCCTCATCGCCATGGGGTGCAAAACATTTCAAGGCTATCTCCTGAACCGGCCTATGGCCCCCGAACAATTTTCGTCACTCATGTCGAGTAAAAACACGACAGTTGCAATCGCTCACACAGTTTATCCGAGACCGGCATAGTTTCGAAAGATATCTGCAAAAGAGGCGGGGTTCGTGGGCGACGTGCGCAAGCTTAACGCAAACGTGCCGTCTCCTAGAGACGTGGCAGAGACCATGGTTTTCACAAACTTGCTCATGGCCCAACCGACGACTACTGGATCAACTGGGATACTCGAAGGCAGGAGAAGGTCACGTTCAGATCGAGGCTGACGGATCTCCCCCCGACCGGCACGATCATTGCCGGCGAGGATCAGCCGATCCTGCCCTGGCATGGGGCCTTCCTGCAATGGAGCTTCTCGGGCTACCAGGACGCGGACGCGAAACCACCGGAGGAGGTCACCGTGCTCACGCCGGAACCCCTGGTCAAGCTCTGCGACCGGCTGGGAACCCAAGTTGCAATTGTGAGCTGTGTGCCCGGCGCGTCTGCCGGATCCAGGGCTCGCCCCCCCCCAACAGCCGCACACGTCTTACAACGACCAGACTGGGCCAGGTGCGCGCATCACGCGATCCGCTGCGCTCTTCAGGCTGCGCTCGTTCGGAGCGCTAAGCCAGATGACCTTGGCCAGACCGCCCGGAATGGTTACCTGCGACTCAAAGGAGATCGCCATGCAGAATTTCTCGCTTCTCGATTTGTCGTCCATCCCCGAGGGGAAAACCGCCGCAGATGCGCTGGCCGGCACCGTCGATCTCGCCCGCGCCGCCGAGCGATCAGGGTATCACCGCTTCTGGTTGGCCGAGCATCACAACATGCCGGGGATCGCGAGCGCGGCAACCGCCGTGGTGATCGGGCACGTGGCCGCCGCGACACGGTCGATGCGGATCGGGGCCGGTGGCGTCATGCTGCCCAACCATGCGCCGCTGGTGATTGCCGAGCAGTTCGGCACCCTCGCAACGCTCCATCCGGGGCGGATCGATCTCGGCGTGGGTCGGGCGCCCGGAACCGACATGGCCACGGCCCGTGCGCTGCGCCGACACATGGCCCCCGACGACAGCTTTCCCGACGACGTCCGGGAACTGATCGGGTATTTCGGCGACATGCCCGACGCCACGCCCGTGCGCGCCATTCCCGGGGCCGGCACCCACGTTCCGGTCTGGATCCTCGGGTCCAGTCTCTACGGCGCGCGGCTTGCCGCCCATCTGGGGCTCCCCTATGCCTTTGCGTCGCATTTCGCCCCGGCGATGCTGGAACAGGCGCTGGAGGTCTACCGCAGCACGTTCCGGCCCTCTGATCACCTCGAAAAACCGCATGTGATGATGGCAGCCGGGGTCTGCGCGGCCGACACAGATGCCGAGGCGGCGTTCCTGCGCTCCTCGCAACTCCTGGCCTTCGCGCGCCTGATCACTGGCACACCCGGCAAGCTTCCCCATCCGATCCGTGACGTCGACCGCGAGATCCCGGCGCCGGTCCTGGCCCAGGTGGAGCGGGCCCTGTCATGCTCTGCCACCGGCTCTGCAGCGACGGTAAGAGACCGGCTGCGCAGCCTGATCGACACCTTCAGGCCGGACGAGCTGATGGTGACCGGAATGATCCATGACCACGGCGCACGGGTCCGCTCGTTCGAAATCGCGGCGGAGGTCTTGGCAGATCTGCGGGAAGAGGCCGCGGCTGCCTGAGTGCGGGACGGTCCAACGTGAGCGCTGGTCTGCATCGCAGCTTTCCCTGAAACGCGATGCACTCGGACCATCCGTTACTGATCGCTGAGAACTTTCTCGGTAAACTTCCCACGGGATCCAGCGAAGAGCGGCAGTCCAGCCATTCCCCGCCGAGATCCTGGTGCCCGTCCCACCTATACTCGTCTATGCCCGCCTGGGTTCGCAAACACGCCGCAGCAGCCGCACACGGCGCGGAGTGATGCCCGGGTCACGGCCCATGGCGATGATACGCAGTAAGTCCAGCCAGGCGCGCTCGTTCTCGGTCAGGATCAGGTCTGCGTCTATATGCTCCATCATCTCACTTCCCGGACACCGTGTTGATCGCCGCCTGCGACCGGCTGGTCAGGCGCGGATCGCTGTTGCCCGAGGCCTCGCGGATGGCCTTGACCCAGGCCAGCTCGTTGTCAGTGATCGGATCGCCGAACACCTCGATCACCGCCGCGGCCGCGGTCTTCTCAATCGCCTGCTCCAGCGCGAGACCCATCAGGTAGGCAGGATCGACGTCCAGAGCCCGTGCCATGGCGGGGATGCGATCGAACGCCGCCTTGGTGCGGCCCTGCTTGATCATCGTGATCATGTTCGGGTTCACGAAACCGCACTGCGCGGCGATCTCGGCCTGGGTCTTCTTCGGCTTCAGCTCCAGAATGCGGCGCTCGACATATTTCGCGAGGCGGGTGTCCTCGAACGGTTTCTTGGTCATTGTTGTTCTCTCCTGTGTGACGCAGCACATGCTGCATGCATCTGTTATAGAAATGCGTGCATGGGGATGTGCGGCAGGATGAGAGATCCCAGGATGGTGTGCGTTTCCCGCGTTTGTTGAACATCGTGACCGGCGGGTGGGCCGAGGCATTCATGTATGCCGAGGCGGTGGACGCATTGTCGTTGAAAACCTATGAAATTTGCTTGGACCGCTTGGACCACTTGGACCAGCGTGAAAACAAACATCTTTCTTGGTTCATTCGGTCCATCCGGTCCAACTGGTCCGGCGTCTGGGAGAGCATTGTCGAGGTCGTGTTGGCGTCGTGGGTCAGATCTCTGCTGTAGACAGGAGTGCGGCACCACGAATGCCATCAACCGGCGCTTGCCGGGCGTGAGGCGCGTGAAAGGACGGTCGCGTGGCAAGCGCCGCGCGCCACTTCTCACGCCATCATCACGATGCGTAATGCCGGGCGGATTTCGAATTTGTCGACGTCTCGAAGCGCGACATACTCCCCCAAGAATATGACAGGGAGATCATCCAATGACGGTGCTGACAAAACGTAACTTCATCATCGCCGGCGGCGCGACACTCACCATCGCCGGTGCGGCTCTGGCCCTCCAGAGTGGCGTCCTTGAACGCTTGGCCGGTTTCGAGGAGCTTCCGCCGACACCGATCTTCTCGGAGGATGGGCTGGCGATACGCGGCACCGATCCGGTGGCCTATTTTCGTGAAGGTCGTCCGGTGACCGGTGCCGCGGCCTTCGAGGCGGAGTGGAAAGGCGCGCGCTGGCGGTTTGTCAATGCCAAGAACCGCGACGAGTTCCTCGCCGCGCCCGAGCGCTTCGAACCGCAATACGGCGGCTTCTGCGCCTGGGCCGTGGCCGCACGCGGCAAGCTCTACAGCACCCAGCCGCAGAACTGGTCCATCGTGGACGACAAGCTCTATCTGAACTTCAACGACGACATCCAGCGCAAGTGGGAGTCCGACATTCCCGGCTTCATCGCAGGCGCCGATAGACGTTGGCCGGAGATCGTCCAAGAGATGGCCTGATGTCTGATGTTCGCCTCGGGGGACGCCCTTCCCCTTCCCTCGGCATGAAACCAAAGCACGTTCGCCCTTCGGAAGGCATTGTAATCGGTTGTGACGTGAGCGAGGTGCGATAATCATCTTGTCATGCTTCGCAATGGCAGCTGGACTTGCAATACATTTCGCTATACATTTAGCGTGACATGAAAAACATAATCCTGTTATTTATCAAACGCTTGCGAACTATTCCTTAATGCCCTGTCGGATCCTCGGTCCGCCACTTCACTTTATGGTTATATAAATTTATTGATTTTCTCCAAATCAGGAAATTCATCCCACCAATCTTACCACCATCATATGCGCGTTTGAATGCAGCGCCATGCAACCGGCTGCGTCTCCCC
>NZ_JBPBBB010000066.1:0-10253 GCF_050896375.1 Roseovarius tibetensis | reverse complement strand
GCTGACGTCATCGAACGCATCTTGGCTGACGAGAAGAAGAACCGTTAAGTTCAAACGGCCTTCGGCGAATGCTTACCCTTTAATGTGCGCTCGACCTCCTGCCGGCGGATGTGCGATGCGACACTAGGCTGGGGGCACCCGGTGTCGGTCCGGACAACCAGCACGTTCACACCATCATTTTTCTGGCGGTGATCGAGGGGATGGACATCATCTGCGAGACTGCGCTGCCCGGGCGCACGGTTGCGGCGCTACGCGGCGGGCGGCCATTCGGTCGGCCACAATCGGCAAGCCTCGAGACACCCGACGCGGCTTCGTCTGCAGCGACTCGCAACCGGTTGACCGGCTGCGGAGCGGAATCTGTGCTGCCGTCTCGGACACACGCAAGGAGAGGCAAGCGATCGGCTTCTGACGGACCCCGGATGGTCGGCACGCAGAGAACCCCTGCCGCGGCACATCCGGGCCTTTGACTGGGGACACATTGTTTCAAGACCATGCTGGTGCTAGCGTCGAGAGGTCTTACGAAGCGTTTACCGCCGCGGTAAACAGTGCCGGCCGGTGAGAGAGGAATACGACAGCATGCCAGCGCACCCGTGGCGATATCTTTGCGTCTGCCTGTTCGTCCTGCTCGCGGGCACCGCGGCGACGGGCGAGCCTTTTGCCGTGGAGCAGCGAATTCTGCCGGACCGCAAGGCGGTTTTCGCCCAGGTCGAGAGCGCCGACATTACCCGCGCACGCACGCGGATCGCGGGCACGATCGAGGAATTGTCGATCGACGAAGGCGATGCGGTAGAGGCGGGAGCGCGGATTGCGCGGGTGGTCGATCCAAAACTGCCGCTTGAGGTGACCGCGATCCAGAACCGCATCGAGGCGGCGCAGGCCCGGGTGCGGGAGGCCCGTCTTGAACGCGACCGCATGGAAGCCCTGCGCGAGCGCGGCACCGTGAGCCAGTCTACGATGGATACCGCACAGACCCGGTTCGACGTGGCGAAGGGCGAACTCGCCGCCCTCAGTGCCGAACGCAAGGTGGTCGAGCAGCGTAGGCGCGAGGGTGACGTCCTCGCGCCCGCTACGGGGCGCGTGCTGGAGGTTCATGTGACGGATGCCCAGGTCGTGCAGCCGGGCGAACTCATCGCGACGATCGCGTGCGAATGCTATGTGTTGCGTCTGCGGTTGCCCGAGCGTCACGCCCGATTCATTGCCGAGGGCGACACCGTGCTGGTGGGCGAACGCGGGCTGTCGATCCGTGACGAGGCGCTACGCGAGGGTCGGGTAAGCCAGGTCTATCCCCGCCTGGAAAACGGCCGTGTGGTCGCCGATGTCGAGGTTGCCGGATTGGGCGACTACTTCGTCGGCGAGCGCACGCGGGTCTTCGTCGCGACGGACCAACGCCCCGCCTTTATGGTGCCGCCAGCCTATCTCCGCAAACGCTCTGGCGTGAACTACGTCCATGTGCAGGGTATTGGCCCCGTGGTGGTTCAACCCGGCCGCCCGCTTGCCGAGGGGGTCGAGATCCTTTCCGGCGTGCTGACGGGCGACGTGTTGCTTCTGCCGGAGGAGGCAAACAAGCGCGCGGGGGCCGCGAAATGACCCCCGGTCTTACGGGGCGGCTGGCACAGGTCTTCATTCGCTCGCCGTTGACGCCGCTTCTGTTGCTCGCGGCCGTGGCAATGGGTGTCCTCGCACTCAGTCAGCTTCCGCGCGAGGAGGAGCCGCAGATCTCCGTGCCGATGGTCGATGTGCATGTGCGCGCCGACGGGCTGGACGCTCGCGACGCAGTTGAACTGGTGACCAAGCCGCTGGAGGATCTGCTCAAGGGCATTGACGGCGTCGAGCACGTCTACTCCGACACGCGCGACCACGGGACCGTCGTCACCGCGCGCTTTTTCGTGGGCACCGACGCCGACGACGCCATTCTGCGCGTGCACGAGGAGCTGCGCGCCAATGTCGAGCGCATCCCCGAGGGCATTCCTGACCCCGTGGTCATCGGACGCGGCATCAACGACGTGCCGATCCTGACACTGACGCTGAGTCCCCGGCCCGATGTGCTAAGCCGGTGGGATGATACCGAGCTTCACACGCTGGCGCGCAAGCTGCGCCACGAGCTGACCAAGGTCGAGAATGCGGGCTTCTCGATGATCGTCGGGGGGCGTGAACGCCAGATCCGGGTCGAGCCGGACCCCGAGCGGCTTTCCCTCTATGGCGTGAGCCTGCAGGCGCTGGTCGAGAAAGTGCGCAACGCCAACCGGGCCTTTGCCGCGGGCGCCCTGCGCGAACTGAACGCCACGCTGCCGGTCACGGCGGGCGAGACGCTGCGCGGCGTGCCGGATATCGGCAACCTGCTGCTGACGACGCGCGATCGCCGGCCGGTCTATGTCAAGGACGTGGCGCAGGTCGTGGTGGGCGGCGCGCCGGAGGAACACCGCGTCTGGCATCTGGCGCGCGACGCGGCGGGCGGGTTCGCGCCGCACCCCGCGGTCTCGGTCGCGCTGGCCAAGCGCACCGGCAGCAACGCCGTCGATGTCGCGGACGCCATGCTGGCCCGCGTCGAGGCGCTGAAGGGCACGCTGATCCCGGAGACCGTTGCGGTCACGGTCGCGCGCGACTACGGTCGCACGGCCCAGCAGAAGTCGAGCGAACTGATGATGCAGCTGCTTGGCGCGACCGTGTCCATCGTCGTCATCATCGGATTGCTGGTCGGCTGGCGCGAGGGGCTGGTCGTGATGGTCGTGATCCCTGCGACGATCCTGCTGACCTTCTTCGCCACCTGGCTGATGGGATACACGATCAACAGGGTCAGCCTTTTCGCCCTGATCTTCTCGATCGGCATTCTGGTCGACGACGCCATCGTCATGGTCGAGAACATCGTGCGCCGCTGGCAGGAGGGGTCCGGGGACGACCCGGCCAGAACGGCCATCGGCGCGGTGGACGAGGTGGGCAATCCCACAATCGTCGCCAATCTCACCATCATCTCGGCGCTGCTGCCGATGCTGGCAGTCTCCGGCATGATGGGCCCCTACATGAGCCCGATCCCGGCCAACGCAAGCGCGGCGGTGCTTCTCTCGCTGTTCGTCGCGGTTACCGTTGCGCCATGGCTGCTGCTTCTGCTGCGCCGGCGAGGCGAACAGGGCGGGAGCGGCATGGGCGACGACCGGGCAGCACGGCCTGGCGGGCGTCTCGGTGCCGCCTACGTAACGGTGGCGAAACCCGTCCTCCGCACGCGCCTGCGGGCGGGGGTCTTTCTTTTGGCCACCGGTCTGGCGACGATATCGGTCCTCGTTCTGTTCTGGAGCCGGGACGTCACGGTCAAGCTGCTGCCCTTCGACAACAAGTCAGAGATGCAGGTCGTCATAGACCTTCCCGAGGGCGCGTCGCTGGAGCAGACCGAACGAACGCTCTTCGCCGCGGCCGAGCGTCTCGCCGCCATCCCGGAAATCATCAACATGCAGGTTCATGCGGGCACCGCCGCGCCCTTCAACTTCAACGGCCTTGTGCGCCACTATTACCTGCGGGCGGCGCCGCATCAGGGCGATCTAAAGATCAATCTCGAAGAGAAGGACGCGCGCCAGCGCCAGAGCCACGCGATCGCGCTCGAGGTGCGGGAACGTCTTGCCGACATGGCGCTTCCCGACGGCACGGCCCTGACGGTTGCCGAGGTTCCCCCCGGCCCCCCCGTCATCGCGACCCTGCTCGCCGAGGTTTACGGCCCCGATGCCGAGACCCGGCGCGAGGCCGCCCGGCGCATCGCGGCGGCCTACGACGCGGTGCCCTTCATCGTGGACGTCGATACCTCCTTCGGCCGGACGCAGGAGCGATTGCGCCTGACCATCGACCAAGAGAACCTCGAATATCACGGCGTCGAGCAGCAGGCCGTTTTCGACACGATCCGCACCCTCCTGCGAGGCGTGCGGGTTGGCTACTCGCACCATGTGGACGGGCGCAAGCCACCCGCCATCGTGATCCGGCTGCCGAAAGCGGACCTGTTCCTGTCCGAACGCCTGTTGTCGACCCCCGTGCCCGCGCGGGACGGCACGGTCGAACTGGCCGATGTGGTGATCCAGACGCGCGAGCAGACCTCCTATCCGATCTTTAGGCGCAACGGTCACGACGCCGAGATGGTGATGGGCGAACTTGCAGGCACCTACGAGGCGCCGATCTACGGGATGTTTGCGGTCGAGGAGCGCGTTGCGGGCATGGACTGGTCCGATCTCGGCGGTGCCCCCGAGATCCGCTACGACGGCCAGCCCCGCGCGCCTGAGACACTCGCGCTACTCTGGGATGGCGAGTGGGAGATCACGCTGACCACGTTCCGGGATCTCGGCCTCGCCTTCGGGGCGGCCCTACTGGCGATCTACCTTCTGGTGGTTGGCCAGTTCTCAAGCTTCAAGCTGCCGTTGGTGATCCTGACGCCGGTCCCGCTCACGCTGATCGGAATCGTTCTGGGACACTGGGCCTTCGGCGCCCCGTTCTCCGCTCCCTCGATGATCGGGTTCATCGCGCTGGCGGGGATCATCGTGCGCAACTCGATCCTGCTCGTGGATTTCATCCGCATGCGTCAGCAGGAGGGCTATCCGCTGCGCCCCGCGCTTATGCTGGCCGGCGCCGTGCGCTTCCGCCCGATCTTCCTGACGGCCTTCACCGCGATGGTGGGCGCCGCCTTCATCCTGCTTGACCCGATCTTCCAGGGGCTGGCGATCTCGCTGCTGTTCGGCCTGCTCTCGGCGACGGTCCTGACGGTGATGGTCATCCCCGCGATTTACGTGCTGATGCGCGACGACGGGTCCGAGTTCGAGGATCGGTGATCGGCACCATGTCGATTCGTCCGGCGTGCATTCACCGAATTAGCGCCGCGGCAATGGAGAGAGAGGGTGTCTATTGGAAATTCGGACCAAGATCTCGATCCCGAGAGCGGTTCTCCAGAGCGGCCCACATGGCGAGATCATCGTCGCGAGTCGTCAAAGACGGGCCGCAAGGGGCTGCCCCGCAGCTAGGCGGCAGACGGCCCAGGTCAGACACGCGCGGCTCAAGGCGTCAGCGGTGAGGCTGCTGCGGTCGGTCTCCATTGCCTCGGGCCTTCGCCCCAGCATACGGGCGAGTCAAGAGGCTCGTCATTCGTCGTGGCATGATCAGAAATGGCCGGCCTATCCGCACCCAAAATGCGAAACATCATCTCTCGTTATAGTTTGAAAGACGATCCACCAAGTGCTGGCATCAAAGGACTTTATCTGTATCACCCCGGCCGAATCGACATTCAAGTCTAGGCTCCGACCGTTATTCCTACCGTTTCTTTAAAGGATGTTGGAGCACTGTTCGACACCCTTCCTCCATCCGGCATCTTGTGTGAGATGGCGCGAATTAGTTTCCGGCAAGCGTTGGGCTATAAGATCCGCGTGGCTTGCAAAAACAAAGGCCTAACAGGCGATCCGACCCCAGATTCGGACAAAGACAGGCGATTGCACTGTCTCCGATCGCGGGACCGGACGGACCGCTTGGGCCGAGAAAACGTATTGTTTTCATTCTGGTCCAAGTGGTCTTGGTAAAGTTCGGGGCTTAAAGCTACGAACCATTCCGAATGCGCGCGGTCGCTGGCATCATCGCCAAGGACGTCTCAACCCGGGAGCGGGGCATGTCGCGAGTGCCGTGCGTGCGCGCTTCAGCTGTCCTTTTTCATGCCGGGAACCATGCCTGCCAATTCCATCGGGAAGGGGAAGACGATGGTCGAGCTCTGATCCCCTGCAATGACGTTGAGCGAGCTGAGATAGCGCAACTGCATGGCGCCGGGATCCTTGGCCATGATCTGGGCGGCTTCCAGCAGGTTCTGCGCCGCCTGCTGCTCACCCTCGGCGTTGATCACCTTGGCGCGGCGCTCGCGCTCGGCCTCGGCCTGCTGTGCGATGGCGCGGATCATGGATTCGGCGATGTCGACATGCTTGATCTCGACATTCGCGACCTTGATCCCCCAAGCCTCGGTCTGGGTGTCGAGAATGTCCTGGATGTCGTCGTTCAACTTGTCTCGATCCGCCAGCATCTCGTCGAGCTCGTGCTTGCCGAGCACCGCGCGCAAGGTCGTCTGCGCAAGCTCGCGGGTGGCGTCCATGAAATTCTCGACCTGGATCGTGGATTTCTCGGCGTCGATTACGCGGAAATAGATCACCGCCGAGACGTTGACCGACACGTTGTCCTTCGAGATCACGTCCTGCTTGGGCACGTCGAGCACGATGGTGCGCATGTCCACCCGGACCATTTTCTGGATGACGGGGATCAGGAAGATCAGGCCCGGCCCCTTCGTGCCGGTATAGCGGCCAAGCGTGAAGACCACCGCACGCTCGTATTCGCGCAGGATCCTGATGGCTGCGGCGAGAAAGACGATCAGAAGGATCGTCAGAACTCCATAAAAGCCGAAATCTGCCAGCATGGTCATGATGTTCTCCTTTCTACGGGCGAAACTGTTGCCTCAATCGAACGGTGAGTCGCTCCGTCAGTCGCCCTCTCCAGACGGTTCCACGATCACGACAAGGCCTGTAATCTCGCGCACCCGCACAGCGTCGCCGGGGGCTAGGCCGTGTGGGCCGCGCGCCTTCCACCGTTCGCCGTGCAGCCAGACATGACCCACCTTTTCATGCCAGTCGATCACCCGGGCCTCGGCGTTCACCAGCTCCTCCTGCCCGGTCACCACGCGGGCCCGGAAGGAGCCGCGTGTCAGGTGGACGACGACAAAGGTCACCGCCACACCAGCCACCGCGACGGCCGCGATCAACGGCTCGGAGATCGCCAACCCCTCGGCCTCGGTATCCACCAGGATCACCGACCCGATCACCAGCGCAACGGTGCCGCCGATGCCGAGAATGCCGAAGGACGGGGCGAAGGCCTCGGCGACGATCAGCGTCAACCCCAGCAGGATCAGCCCGGCCCCGGCCCAGTCGAGCGGCAGCAACGCCAGCGAATAAAGCCCCATGAGCAGACTGATGCCGCCCACGGTGCCGGGCACCAGCGCGCCGGGGTTGAGAAATTCGAAGATCAGCCCGTAGACGCCGACCAGCATCAGGATCAGGGCGACATTCGGGTTGGTGATCACCGAAAGGAACTGGGTGCGCCAGTCCGGCTCGACGGTCTCGAGCGCAAGCCCGTCCGTAGCCAGCGTGCGCATGCTGCCATCCGACATCTCCACGACCATACTATCGGCTTGCGCGAGCAGATCGTCGAGGGTCTGCGCCACGAAATCTATCACGCCCTGCTCGGCGGCTTTGTTCGCACTGAGGCTCGCGCTCTGGCGCACCGCGCTCTCGGCCCAGTCGGCGTTACGCTCGCGCAACTCGGCGAGCCCGCGGATATAGGCCACCGCGTCGTTGATCGCCTTTGCCTTGGAGGCCGAGCCGGAGGGAGCCTTGCCCTCCGGCGTGTCTTCGGTGTCCTCGCTCTCCGCGCCCCCGGGATCGGCGGCGCCTTCGGCTGTCCCGCCGGTGTCTTCTTGCGCGGCGGATCCGTCAGTGGCGGCGGTCGCGTCCCCGTTCGCCTGCAACTGAAACGGCATCGGGCTGTCACTGTCACCGCCTCCACCTCCGATCGCGACTGGCGTCGCCGCGCCCAGATTGGTGGCCGGAGCCATTGCGGCTATGTGACTGGCATACATGATGTAGGTGCCGGCACTTGCGGCGCGCGCGCCGGACGGGCTGACATAGCTTGCCACCGGCACGGGCGATGCGAGAAGCGCGCTGATGATCTCGCGCATCGAGGAATCGAGCCCCCCGGGTGTATTCATCCGCAGCACCACGAGCGGCAGATCACGCTCGGCCGCGTCCTTGAGGGCGCGCGTGATGTAGTCGGACGAAGCCGGGCTGACCGGCCCGTCGAACTCCAAAACCATCGCGGGAGGGCCGTTCTGCGGCTCCTGCGCCATGAGTCCGAACGCCCCCAAGATGAGCGTCAGGGCGATCATGGCCCTCAAGCCTATCCATCGCACCACCGCGCGATAATGAAAGGAACCATGGTGCTCAAGTGTCAATCTCTCACTCCTCGGAGTTCAGAGTCCGCGCCCGTCTCGCAACATCCCGAAAACGGCCCGGACCGGCGGCACACCATGTTACCTATGCATTAAATCTCGTTCGACCAGAGCCTGCGCTCTATCGATTTCCATCGCCGGGAGGATGAGCATCCGTGAGACGGGCCCACGGCCGCCGTAACCGCCAGGACGGGATCATGTGCAGAAACGCAGATTGTCCTGACACCTGAGCACCTTGTGTGCGCCGGTCCTGCGCCTGCGACAGGAGGACTGCCCCGGAAGGTCCGGACATTGGAGATGTCGAGTTACACGCGGGTTCCCATGACGTTCGTGACCGCATTTTGTATCGCGGAGCGACCTTCATAGCGCGGCGTCCGCAAGGCCTGCGATCACCGTTCAATGAGCACTTTGCTCAACAGCGAGGCTTGACTGGCAGCAAGCAGCCACCACGCCGCCGCAAGTGGGAAATGCACGCCATCCCAGGATCTCTCATCCTGCCGCACATCCCCATGCACGCATTTCTATAATGAAAGCATGCAGCAAGTGCTGCGTCACACAGGAGAAAATGACAATGACCAAGAAACCGTTCGAGGACACCCGCCTCGCGAAATATGTCGAGCGCCGCATTCTGGAGCTGAAGCCGAAGAAGACCCAGGCCGAGATCGCCGCGCAGTGCGGCTTCGTGAACCCGAACATGATCACGATGATCAAACAGGGCCGCACCAAGGCAGCCTTCGATCGCATCCCCGCCATGGCCCGGGCTCTGGACGTCGATCCGGCCTACCTGATGGGGCTCGCGCTGGAGCAGGCCATCGAGAAGACCGCGGCCGCGGCAGTGATCGAGGTGTTCGGCGATCCGATCACCGAGAACGAGCTGGCCTGGGTCAAGGCGATCCGCGAAGCTTCGGGCAACAGCGATCCGCGCCTGACCAGCCGGTCGCAGGCGGCGATCAACACGGTGTTCGGGAAGTGAAAAGATGGAGCATGTGGAAGTAGACACCCTGACGGACGACGAGTTCGCATGGTTGGCGTTCTTGCGGCTGATTGGAAGGGGTCGTGCTCCGGCACCGACCATCCGACATGTGCGGCTTCTGAGACGCCTCTGCGACTCCCGGAGAACGTAGCCGCGTATAGGGGGACGGGCACCTGGAGTTCGGCGAGGAATGGCTGCACTGCCGCTCCTCGCCGGATCCCATGACATGGCCCACAAGAGATGATAGCGGAACCTATGTTCGCGACCTGACAATACCTGGCGGAAGCAGGATTTCGGGTGCAGACCCGACATCCTTGAGCGAAGCGGTCAGGTGAGGGCAATCAGCCCGGAGCGGATCCTCAACCCTTTGTCAGTTTCTGCAATATCCGACCTTCACCGCGCGGCCGCCAGCCAACTCCCGCGCCGCTAGGAACAATTCACCCGCTTCGATCTCGCGAGCGGTCAGATCCTTACTGACCGGAGCGGATGAGAAGATGGCGTTCCGACAAACGCGAAGCGCGTCAGCGGCGCCATTCCAACGGCTCCACCGGTGGACAATAACGAAGCGCTCTCCTCGTTCCGCCTGTGGCCGCAATACCTCGTGTAGCCAGTGTTGGTGAAACAGCGCGGAGGGTAGCGATTTCGTCATACGGGTCACGTGCTTCGCCTTCCCATCTACCGAACGGTAGGCGACACCGTTTACCAACGTTGCGACCCCGTCCACCAACCATTGTGAATAGTTTCGCGCAAGGTAATAGGGTGAGAGCATTCTTTCGTCGCGGCTGACCGGACGCGGGTTCGCCAGCATGTCCCGAAACTCATCGTGGGCATCTCGATCAGGGAACTCGGCCGGTGTCAGCGAAGCGTCGTATCCTCCGTTATTGTCGAGTATGACGATCGGTGCGTTGATCACGTCTCCGATGAAGGCTGGCGGCGGGAAATCCAGATTGAATCCGTGATCGGGGAAAAGCTCGAAGTTCGACATGTCGGCGGGATGAACCGGGCCGTCCAGTTGCGACCAATACTCGGAAAGCTCTTTTGTCATTCGATGATCATAGCACCTCTCAACGGTGAGATCAGCCCGAAGCGGACCCAAAGCCCTTGGTATGAAATAAATGCATTGGCTTCCCTCTGCTCTTGCGTCACTTGACGCGCAGTTGAAACAGAAAGTGCGTCTATTGTGGGAAGCTGTATTGAGTCTGGACTCATAACCAATAGATGACAGTCGCGGCTAGCGCGATCGCCGAGAGGACGACCTTGGGGCACCTGTCATACCGAGTTGCG
>NZ_JBPBBB010000065.1:0-10959 GCF_050896375.1 Roseovarius tibetensis | reverse complement strand
TCGAGGTCGGCGCGATCGTTGATGGTGACGCGCGCGGCGTCGACCGCCACGCCGTAATTCTGCAAGGATTTGAAGGCACGGCTGAGGTTTTCCGGCGTCATCCCCAGAAACGAGGCGAGGCGTCGCTTGTCGAAGGGCAGATCGAAGCACGGCCCGCCGCCCGCGCGCTGTTGCTGGCGCAACAGGAAATTCGCCAGCCGTTCCAGCGAGCTGCGCAGCTTGAGGTCCTTCTGGGCCTTGACGACCGAGCGGTAGCACTGCGCGAGTTCGCGCACCACGGCGCGGGCGAACTCGCCATCCGCGTCGAAGGCCGCGCGCACATCCTCGCTGGGGATCAGGATGATGCGGCTTTTCTCCAGCGTACGGGCCGACATCAGGTACGGCGCGTCGCGGATCGTCGCGGCCAGGATGAAGGTCGAGATCGGGCGCACAGTGGCCATGCTGGTCTCGCGCCCGTTCCAGCCGGCATAGAGATCGACCGCCCCGGACACCACGACATGCAGGAAATCCGCAGGATCGCCCTCGGTGATGAGATCGACCTGCGGCGGGAAGCCTTGCAGATAGGCCGCCTGGACGAGGGTGTGAAAGCTGTCCTCGGCCATCGAGCGGAAGAGGTCGAGGTCCCGAATCGCGGGGATATCATCGGATCTCATCGAGTCGTTCCCTTCTTTCCAGGCCGTCCCTCAATTGCAAATTGATAAATGTCAAGCGCCCGGCGCGCCAGTGCTTTCGCGCAGCGCCACGTTTTTTAAGTCGCCACCGGACATGATTTGCGCCCGGATTTATTTGGCCGCGCGCGCTTGCGTCATTTGATCCAGGTCAAAAAACGCGTCGGCCTCGCCGTGTTTCGTCGACCGCGAACGTCACCCAGGATAAAACTCAGGAGACCCTCATGACCACGCTCGACGGTGTCACACGCACGGACCAGTACCGTGCCTTGGGACTGAGCACCTTTGCCTTCACGGTCTGCTTCGCGGTCTGGACGATCTTCTCGATCATCGGCGTGCAGATCAAGGAAGACCTCGGGCTCAACGACACGCAATTCGGCCTGCTGGTGGCAACACCGGTGCTGACCGGGTCCATCAGCCGCATTTTTCTCGGTGTCTGGACCGAGCAATTCGGCGGTCGGGTCATGTTCCCGCTGCAGATGCTGGTCACGGCAGTCGCCGTCTGGCTGCTGACCAGTGTCCAGACCTACGAGATCTTCCTGCTCGCCGCGCTTGGCCTCGGGCTGGCCGGCGGGTCGTTCATCGTGGGGGTCGCCTATACCTCGCGCTGGTTCGAGAAGGAGCGTCAGGGCACCGCCCTGGGCATCTTCGGCGCCGGTAACGTGGGCGCGGCGGTGACGAACTTTGCCGCGCCGTTTCTGGTGGTCGCCCTTGGCTGGGAAGGTACGGCGCGCGTCTATGCCGTGGTCCTCGCCGTGACGGCGGTGCTGTTCTTCATGCTCGCCAAGACCGATCCGGTCCATGAAGAACGCAAGCGCACCGGCGGCGGCCCGGTCTCGACCGCCGATCAACTGGCGCCGCTGAAGAACATCCAGGTCTGGCGCTTTGCCACCTATTACTTCTTCGTCTTCGGGGCGTTCGTGGCGCTGGCCAGCTTTCTGCCGCGCTACTACACGGGCGCCTACGGGCTGGAGCTGACGACTGCGGGCGTCTTCGCGGGCCTCTACAGCCTGCCCGGCTCGGTGTTTCGCGCGCTCGGCGGCTGGATGTCGGACAAGTGGGGCGCGCGCGCCGTCATGTACGCCACCTTCCTCGTCTCGCTCGCGGTACTCTTCGTCATGAGCTATCCGCAGACAAGCTACACCGTGCAGGGCATCGACGCGCCCATCTCTTTCGAGTTCGGTCTGAATGTCGGGGTCTTCGTCACGCTGACCGTGATCCTCGGCTTCATGATGAGCCTCGGCAAGGCGGCGGTCTACAAGCATATCCCGGTCTATTACCCCAGCCATGTCGGATCGGTCGGCGGGCTGGTGGGCATGATCGGCGGCCTTGGCGGCTTCTTCCTGCCGATCGCCTTCGGCGCGCTGCTGGATCTGACCGGGGTCTGGACCGCGCCCTTCATGCTGCTTTTCGTGTTGGTCGCGGTGATGACCGTTTGGATGCATGTCGCCATCCGCCGGATGGAACGCCGCCGGCACCCCGCGCTGGCCGAGGAGAGATACCTGTCGGACGTGCCGGACGCGCCGTTCGAGATGCCGGGACCCGACACGTCGCAAGGCGGACGCGGCCCGCACGCGCAACCCGCCTGATGATCGACAGCCGGTGCGGCCCATCGCGGCCGCACCCCGGAAACCAAGTTACAAGGACATATTCGACATGACCTCCCAATCCAGCAACTCCGGTCACCTGCTGACCGACTGGCGGCCCGAGGACGACACCTTCTGGACCAAGACCGGCGCGCGAATCGCTCGCCGCAACCTCTGGATTTCCATCCCGGCGCTGCTTCTGGCCTTTTCGGTCTGGCTGGTCTGGTCGATCGTGGTGGCCAAGCTGCCCGCCATCGGGTTCGATTTCACCACCGATCAGCTGTTCTGGCTGGCCGCGCTGCCCGGCCTGTCGGGGGCGACGCTGCGAATCTTCTACAGCTTCATGATCCCGATCTTCGGCGGGCGGCTCTGGACGACATTGTCCACCGCCTCGCTGTTGATCCCGGCCTTCGGGATCGGCTTTGCCGTGCAGAGCCCGGACACGCCCTATGCGATGTTCCTGATCCTTGCGCTGCTTTGCGGCCTGGGCGGCGGCAACTTCGCCTCATCAATGGCCAACATTTCCTATTTTTACCCGCGCGCGCAAAAAGGCAACGCGTTGGCGCTCAATGCCGGGCTGGGCAATCTGGGCGTGTCGGTCATGCAGTTCCTCGTCCCCGTGGTGATCACCGTGGGGGTGTTCGGGGCCATCGGCGGCGCGCCGCAAACCCTCAGCGACGGCGGCAAGATCTGGCTGCAGAATGCGGGCTTTGTCTGGGTGCCGTTTCTGATTGTGGCGACGGTGGCCGCCTGGTTCGGCATGGATGACATCGCCGATGCCAAGGCCTCGCTGTCGGACCAGTTGCAGATCCTCAAGCGCAAGCAGAACTGGATCATGTGCGTCCTCTATACCGGCACCTTCGGCAGCTTCATCGGCTATTCGGCGGGCTTTCCGCTGCTGATGAAGACGCAGTTCCCGGATCTCGACATGCTGCACCTGGCGTTTCTGGGCCCGCTTGTCGGCGCGCTCAGCCGTGCGGCCACCGGCTGGGTGTCCGACAAGTACGGCGGCGGGCGCGTTACGTTCTGGACCTTCGTCGGGATGATCGTGGCGGTGTTCGGGGTGCTGCAATTCCTGCCGCTCGAGGGCAGCGCGGGCAATTTCTGGGGCTTCTTCGCCTGCTTCATGGCGCTGTTCTTTCTGACGGGCGTGGGCAATGCCTCGACCTTCCAGATGATCCCGGTGATCATGCGGCGCGAGATCGCGCGGCTGAACCCCCGGCAGGGGGCCGAGGCGGCGCGCAAACAGGCCGAGCGCGAAGCGTCCTCTATCATCGCCTTCACCAGCGCCATCGCGGCCTATGGCGCCTTCTTCATTCCCAAGGCCTACGGCACCTCGATCGCCCTGACGGGTGGGCCGGCCGCGGCGCTGTGGACCTTCCTCATCTTCTACGTGGTCTGCGTCGCGCTGGCCTTCGCGGTCTACACCCGTCCCGGCGGGCTGCTTCACGATATCGAGCGCGGCAAGACCGCCTGAGCCAAGAAAAGGACCATAGCCATGAGCCATATCCTCGACAGACTGAACTTCTTCTCCAGCAAACAACTGGAGCCCTTCTCGGATGGCTGGGGCGAGACCACGTCCGAGAACCGCGACTGGGAAGACACCTACAGAAACCGCTGGCGGCACGACAAGGTCGTGCGCTCGACCCACGGGGTGAACTGCACCGGGTCGTGCAGCTGGAAGATCTACGTCAAGTCCGGCATCGTCACGTGGGAGACGCAGCAGACCGATTATCCGCGTACCCGCGCGGGCATGCCTAACCACGAGCCGCGCGGATGTGCGCGGGGTGCCTCCTACAGCTGGTATCTCTATTCCGCCAACCGGGTGAAGAACCCGTTGATACGGGGTGCCCTGATGCGCGCCTGGCGGCAGATGCGGCAGGACATGACGCCGGTCGCCGCCTGGGCGGCGATCCAGAACGATCCGGACCTGCGCGCAAGCTACACCACGACCCGCGGCAAGGGCGGCTTCGTGCGCGCCACGTGGGACGAGGCGACCGAGATCGTCGCTGCCGCCAACGCCCACACCGCGAAAACCTACGGGCCCGACCGGGTCTTCGGCTTCTCGCCGATCCCGGCGATGTCGATGGTCAGCTACGCCGCCGGAACGCGCTATCTGTCGCTTCTGGGCGGCACCTGCATGTCGTTCTACGACTGGTATTGCGACCTTCCCCCCGCATCGCCCCAGACATGGGGCGAGCAGACGGACGTGCCGGAATCAGCCGACTGGTACAATGCGGGGTTCCTGCTGCTCTGGGGGTCGAACGTGCCGCAGACGCGCACGCCGGACGCGCATTTCTACACCGAGGTGCGCTATCGCGGCACCAAGTCGGCGGTGGTCAGCCCGGACTATTCCGAGGCCGCGAAGTTCGGCGATATCTGGCTCAATCCGCAGGCCGGGACCGATGCGGCGCTGTCGATGGCCATGGGCCATGTCATCCTGCGCGAGTATCACCTCGACCGGCAGGCCGAGTATTTCGAGGAGTACGCCCGCAAGTACACCGACATGCCGATGCTGGTGCGGCTTGACGAGCGGGACGGCAATCTCGTGCCGGGCCGGATGCTGCGGGCCGAGGATTTCGACGGCGCCCTGGGCGAGACCAACAACCCCGACTGGAAGACGGTGGCCTATGACGAGGCAAGCGAAAGCATCGTCGCACCCAACGGCTCGATCGGGTTCCGTTGGGGCGAGGAAGGCAAGTGGAACCTCGAGGACCGCGCGGGCCAGGCCGAGACGCGTCTGCGCCTGACCAACATCCTCGACAGCGATCACGACGAGATCGTCGGCGTCGATTTCCCGTATTTCGGGGGGGCTGCCACCGGGGCGTTCGTCAAATGCGACCACCCCGACGTGCTGACCCGCAACATCCCCGCCAAGCGGGTGACGCTGGCCGACGGCTCCGACGCGCTGGTCGCCACGGTGTTCGATCTGTTCTGCGCCAATTACGGGCTCGACCGCGGCCTTGGCGGTGACTGGGTGTCGCAGGACTTCACCGAGGACAAGCCCTACACCCCCGCCTGGGCCGAGAAGATCACCGGGGTCGCGGCCGAGAAGATCATCGCTGTCGCCCGAGAATTCGCCGGCAATGCGGAGAAGACGCAAGGCAAGTCGATGGTCATCCTCGGGGCCGGTCTGAACCACTGGTATCACATGGACATGAACTATCGCGGCATCATCAACATGCTGGTGATGTGCGGTTGCATCGGCCACGAGGGTGGCGGCTGGTCGCATTACGTGGGCCAGGAAAAGCTGCGCCCGCAGACCGGGTGGCAACCGCTCGCCTTCGCGCTCGACTGGAACCGCCCGCCGCGGCACATGAACTCGACCAGTGCGTGGTACGCCCATACCGACCAGTGGCGCTACGAGACCTTGCGCGCGGGCGAGATCCTGTCGCCCACGGCGCCCGAGGGCGACTGGGACGTGTCACTGATCGACTACAACATCCGCGCCGAACGCATGGGCTGGCTGCCCTCCGCGCCGCAGCTGAAGACCAACCCGCTGGAGGTGTCGAAAGCCGCCAAGAAGGCCGGCAAGGAGATCCCGGCCTACGTCGCCGAGCAGTTGAAATCCGGCGATCTGCAAATGTCCTGCGAGGATCCCGACGCACCGGAAAACTGGCCGCGCAACCTGTTCGTCTGGCGGTCGAACCTGCTGGGGTCCAGCGGCAAGGGGCACGAATATTTCCTTAAGCACCTGCTGGGCACCGATCACGGCGTGATGGGCAAGGATCTGGGCGAGGAAGGCGGCGTGATGCCGGTCGAGGCCGCGTGGCACGAAGAGGCCCCGAAGGGCAAGCTGGACCTGCTTGTGGCGATCGATTTCCGCATGTCCACGACCTGCGTCTATTCCGACATCGTCCTGCCGACCGCCAGTTGGTACGAAAAGGACGACATGAACACGAGCGACATGCACCCGTTCATCCACCCGCTGCAGGCCGCCGTGGACCCGGCCTACGAGTCGCGCTCGGACTGGGACATCTTCAAGTCCATCGCGCGCAAGTTCTCCGAGGTCGCGCCCGAGGTTCTGGGCGTCGAGACGGATGTGGTGCAGGTTCCGCTACTGCACGACACGCCAGGCGAGCTGGCGCAGGCGTATGTCCGCGACTGGAAGAAGGGCGAGTGCGACCTGATCCCCGGCAAGACCGCGCCCAATTATGTCGCGGTGGAACGGGATTATCCCAACCTCTACCGTAAATTCACCGCCATCGGGCCGCTTCTTGATAAGCTCGGCAATGGCGGCAAGGGCATCACCTGGAAAACCGGCGAAGAGGTGCAAGCCTTGCGCGATCTCAACGGTGTGGTGCTGGACGAGGGCGTCGCGAAAGGTCAGCCCAGGCTGGAGACGGCCATCGACGCCTGCGAGATGATCCTGATGCTCGCGCCCGAGACCAACGGCCATGTCGCCGTCAAGGCGTGGCACGAGCTTGAGAAACCCACCGGACGGCAGCACGCGCATCTCGCGGAAGGATCGCATCACACCAAGATCCGCTTTCGCGACATCGCGGCGCAACCGCGCAAGATCATCTCGTCGCCCACCTGGTCGGGCATCGAAAGCGAGACGGTCAGCTACAATGCCGGCTACACCAATGTCCACGAGCTGATCCCGTGGCGTACGCTGACGGGCCGACAACAGCTTTATCAGGATCACCTGTGGATGCGCGCCTTCGGCGAGGGCTTCGTCGGCTACCGCCCGCCGGTGGACCTGAAGACCATAACCGCCGCCGTCAACAACGACGCCGCCGAAGGCAGCCCGCATGTCGTGCTGAACTTCATCACGCCGCACCAGAAATGGGGGATCCACTCGACCTATACCGACAACCTGCTGATGCTGACGCTCAACCGCGGCGGGCCGGTCGTGTGGATGTCCGAGGTCGATGCGCAAAAGGCCGGGCTGGAGGATAACGACTGGGTCGAGGCCTACAACATCAACGGCGCGCTGACCGCGCGGGTGGTGGTCTCCCAGCGGATCAAGCAGGGCACGCTGTTCATGTATCACGCGCAGGAAAAGATCGTGAACACGCCCGGATCGGAAAAGACCGGTCATCGCGGCGGCATCCACAACTCGGTCACGCGCGCGACGCTGAAACCGACGCACATGATCGGAGGCTACGCGCAGCTTTCGTATGGGTTCAACTATTACGGCACCGTCGGCAGCAATCGCGACGAGTTCGTGATCGTGCGCAAGATGAAGAACGTCGACTGGCTGGATACGCCCAAACCCAGACCGATCGCCAGTACCGGCATCAACAAGGTGGAGACGGTGAAATGAGAGTACGCGCACAAATCGGCAAGGTCTTGAACCTCGATAAATGCATCGGGTGTCACACCTGCTCGGTCACCTGCAAGAACGTCTGGACCAGCCGCGACGGCGTCGAATACGCGTGGTTCAACAATGTCGAGACCAAGCCCGGCACCGGCTATCCGACCGACTGGGAAAACCAGAAACGCTGGAACGGTGGCTGGGTGCGCAATGCCAAGGGCACGTTGCAGCCCAAGCAGGGCTCCAAGTGGCGGATCCTCGCGAACATCTTTGCCAATCCCGACATGCCCGAGATCGACGACTATTACGAGCCGTTCGATTTCGACTACGACCACCTGAAATCCGCGCCGGACATGGATCACTTCCCGACCGCGCGCCCGCGCTCGCGGATCACCGGAGAGCCGATGGACAAGATCGAGAAGGGCCCGAACTGGGAAGAGATCCTCGGCGGCGAGTTCTCGAAGCGGTCGAAGGATTACAACTTCGGAGACATCCAGAAGCAGATCTACGGAGAATATGAAAACACCTTCATGATGTACCTGCCGCGTCTGTGCGAGCATTGCCTCAACCCGACCTGTTCGGCGTCCTGCCCGTCGGGGGCGATCTACAAGCGCGAGGAGGACGGCATCGTCCTCATCGACCAGGAGAAATGCCGCGGCTGGCGGATGTGCATCTCGGGCTGTCCCTACAAGAAGATCTATTACAACTGGGACACCGGCAAATCGGAAAAATGCACCTTCTGCTATCCGCGCATCGAGAGCGGCCAGCCCACGGTCTGTTCGGAAACCTGCGTCGGGCGCATCCGCTATCTCGGCGTGATCCTCTATGACGCCGACAAGATAGAGGAGGCCGCAAATGCCGAGCGCGAGACCGACCTCTACGGCGCGCAGATGGACGTGTTCCTCGATCCCAACGACCCCGAGGTGATCGCCGCCGCCCTGCGCGACGGCGTGCCCGAGGACTGGATCGAGGCCGCCAAGGTCAGCCCGGTCTGGAAGATGGCGATGGACTGGAAGGTCGCCTTCCCGCTGCATCCCGAATACCGGACGCTGCCGATGGTCTGGTACATCCCGCCGCTTTCGCCCATCCAGAACGCGGCACAGGCTGGCCAGATCGCGATGAGCGACGAGATGCCCGACGTGCGCAGCTTGCGCATTCCGGTGCAATACCTCGCCAACATGCTGACCGCCGGCGACGAGGAGCCGATCGTGCAGGCGCTGGAGCGGATGTCGGCGATGCGGCTCTACATGCGCGCGCTGTCGGTGGACGGCGTGCGTGACGAGGCGATCGCCGCCCGCGTCGGCATGTCCGGCCGGGTGATCGAGGACATGTACAAGATCATGGCCATCGCCGATTACGAGGATCGCTTCGTGATCCCCACCGCGCACCGCGAACAGGTCGAGGACGGCGAGGATATCCGCGGCGGCTGCGGCTTCACCGACGGCAATGGCTGCTCTACGGGATCGCAGAACAAGTACTCGCTGTTCGGCGGCAAGAAGAAAAAGACCCTCACCCTGCCGACGGAGACATTCTGATGATGGACCGGACACTCAAGGCGCTGTCGCTGCTGCTCAGCTATCCGACAGTGGAATTGCAGGCGGGCATGCCCGAGATCGGCGCGGCGGTCACGGCCGATGCGCGCCTGACACCGGCGTTGCGCGACGCGCTGCGCCCCCTGCTGGCGCGGTTGGCGCAGGGCGACATCTACGATCTGCAGGAAAGTTACGTCATGCTGTTCGATCGTTCGCGCACCCTGTCGCTGAACCTCTTCGAACATGTGCATGGCGAAAGCCGTGATCGTGGCGGGGCGATGGTCAGCCTGATGGAGACCTACCGCGCCGCCGGGTTCGAGCCCGCGACCACCGAACTGCCCGACCACCTGCCGGTGCTGCTGGAATATCTCGCGACCCGGCCAGCGGCCGAGGTCGAGGACGTGCTGCAGGATGCAGCACATATCCTCGCCGCCATCGAGGAGCGCCTGACCCGGCGCGACAGCCTTTACGCGCCGCTGTTCCCGGCGCTGATCCAGCTTGCGCACACGCAGGCAGACAGCGAGGCCGTGGCCGAACTTCTGGCAGAGCCGGACGACGATCCCACGGATCTCGAGGCGCTCGATGCCGTCTGGGAAGAGGCCGAGGTCACCTTCGGCCCCGACCCCAATGCCGGCTGCCCGCAGGTGCGCGACATGCTCGCGCAGATGGACCCCGGGACCCCCGCAAAGGACCGTGCCTCGCACGCCGCTGAATAGGAGCAGATCCAATGTTCGGAAATTTCGATATCAACTACCTGATCTTCGGCATCCTGCCCTATGCGGTTCTGGCCGTCGCGCTGATCGGGACCATCGCGCGCTACGAGCGTGATCCCTTCACCTGGAAATCATCCTCCAGCCAGCTTCTGCGGCGCAAGCAGCTGATGTGGGGCTCGGTCCTCTTTCACGTGGGCATCATCGTGCTGTTCTTCGGTCACCTGATCGGGCTTTTCACGCCGATCTGGGTGCTTGATGCCCTCGGCATCAGCTACGGCTTCAAGCAGTGGGTGGCGGTGATACTCGGCGGGACGGCCGGGATCGCGGCGTTCGTGGGCGCCAGCATGCTGCTGCACCGGCGGCTGTTCGACACCCGCATCCGGGTCAATTCCAGCTATGCCGATATCGGCATCCTCGCGATCCTGTGGCTGCAGATCGTCATCGGCATGGGCACCATCATCCTCACGCTGCAGCACATGGACGGCGGCAAGATGGTGCTGTTCATGACATGGTCGCAAAGCGTGATGGGTCTGCAGCTCAACGCGTGGGAGCAGGTGATCAACGTGCACTGGCTCTACAAGGCGCATATCCTGCTGGGCATGGTGATCGTGGCGCTGTTCCCGTTCACCCGTCTGGTGCACATGCTGTCGATCCCGCTGCGCTATGTCACCCTGCGCCCCGGCTACCAGATCGTGCGCTCGCGGCGCACGCGTCCGCTGGCCGACCGCCGCCGCGCGATAGACCGGGCCGAGGCGCCCAAGGGCCCGTCGCCCAAGACCACCCCCGCGGAGTGAGCCTGATGAACGCCCTCTTTCCCGACGTCGTCGTCAACAATGAGACCATCGCCCCGGCCGCCATCGCGGCCGAGGCCCAGAACCATCCCGGCCCCGCGGGCAAGCCCGGCATCGCCTGGCGCAAGGCCGCGCAGGCGCTGACAATCCGCGCCCTGCTGCTGCAGGAAGCGGCCCGTCGGGGTCTGCAGGCCGAGGTGCAGGAACTGGCCCCCGGCCGGTTCGAGACCGAGGACGAGGCGACGATCCGCACGCTTCTCGAAGAGGCGGTCGAGCCAGCGGAAGTGACCGAGGCGCAGATCCACGCGGAATGGGCGCGCGATCCCGAGCGCTTCCGCTCGGCGCCGCTGTGGGACGTGTCGCATATCCTGTGCGCCTGCGATCCGCGCGACGAGGAGGGTAGCGCTGC
>NZ_JBPBBB010000064.1:0-12424 GCF_050896375.1 Roseovarius tibetensis | reverse complement strand
GTTCTTCATGGCGTATCGTTCCTTCTGGAAGTTCTGGCAGGCTTCGACACCCGCCACGATACGCCGCCTTCTCAAACACCGTCACCCATTTTCCAGCATAGCTCCAGATGCCCCAGCAGCATGGATTTCCCCACACCGGAGCCGGCGAAGAGGCCAAGTCTCTGACCTTTGACGATGGGCAGGAAGGTGTTGAAGACCGCCATGCCGGTCTCCAGCCTTTGACCGAGAGGGCGACGCCGGGCGGGGGCGGGTGGATCTGCGCGGACGGGACGCTCGTGCTCGCCGCGCAAGAGCGGTCGATCGTCGAGCGGCTGACCATACGGATCTATCACGCGCCCGATCCAGTCCGCCGAGGGTGCGATCGTGGCAGCCCCGAGCAGGCTCACCCGGTCCCCGAGTGCCAATCCTTCTGCCGACTCGTCAGGAAGCACGAGAACAGACCCCTGTTCGAGCTGCAGCACCTCGCCGGTGCGGTGTCGCCCGTCGCGCGCGTGGATGCGCACCCGGTCCCCGAGACGTGCCACGGCTGACAGTCCGGAGACACGCAGCGCGGCCCCCTGAACCGACGCGATGCGCCCGACATCGCGCAGCGCGGACAGCGCCGAGATCTCGGCCCTCAGGCCACTTAGCTGATTCTGCGTCATTCGAGCGCCCCGATCGTTTCCTGAAAACAATTTCTAAAGGAATCAGGGTTAAGCCTTGATTGAAGCCAACGAGGGAGAAGCCCCGATGTTCGAAAATCTAGATATCTTTCGCATGTCGCATGCGATGGCCAGTCATGCCGGGGCCCGGCAGGCCATCGTCGCGCAGAATATGGCAAATGCCGACACGCCGGGCTACGCGGCCCGCGACATCGAATCGTTCCGGACCCTCTACGAGGGGCAGGGCGGCACATTTCTGCCGCGTGCGACGCGGACTGGTCACCTGTTCGGCAACGGTGCCCGGCCCGGTTTTGAACCGGTCGAACGCAAAGACGTCCGAAGGGATCCGAATGGAAACTCCGTCGCGCTGGAGACGGAAATGCTGAACGCTGTCGATGTGAAACGTCAGCATGACCGCGCGATCGCGATCTATCGTTCTTCTCTGACCCTGCTGCGCACCGCGCTTGGTCGCGGCTGAGGTCACGATCATGAGCGATTTTGCAAATTCACTTTCGGTGTCGGCAAGCGGCCTCAAGGCACAGACCCAGCGGTTGGTTCACGTCTCTGAAAACATCGCGAATGCCGATACGCCGGGTTATCGCCGCAAGACCGTGGCGTTCGAGACAGAGTTCAACGGGTCGGGACGCACCGGCACGGTGACAGCGGGCCGTGTGCAGCTCGACAGGGGGGATCTGACGCGGATTTATGATCCCGGTCATCCCCTTGCGGACGAGACCGGCCAATACGATGGGTCAAATGTCGATCTCATGATCGAGATCGCCGACGCGCGGGAAGCACAGCGCAGCTACGAGGCCAATCTCAAGATGTTCGATCAGGCCCGGCAGATGTCGTCGCGTCTGATGGAATTGTTACGCAGGTAAAGCTGATCAAGGAGGTCCAGAATGGATATCACAGCACTTCACGCCGCGCAGAAATACGCCGCCTCGAAACCGGCGACCGAGCCTGAGGCGGGCACCGCGGGCGCCGCGTTTCAGAACCTCGCACGGGATTTCGCGGCAACATTGCGCGAAGGCGAGGAGATCGCAACGCAGTCGATGACAGGCGAGGCGGATCCGCATGCGCTGGTCCAGGCGCTCGCCCAGACCGAACTTGCCGTCGAGGCGGCGGTGACGGTGCGCGACCGCGTGGTCGAGGCGTATCAGGAAATCCTGCGTATGCCGGTCTGAGGCGGTGCTCGATGAGGTTCTCTTCTTCGATACGCTGCGCGAGGGGCTCTGGGTGGCCGTGATCATCTCGTTTCCCATCCTCGCCGTGGCCCTCGTCGCTGGCCTGATCGTCGGGCTTTTTCAGGCGCTGACGTCGATCCAGGAGCTGACCCTGACCTTCGTGCCGAAACTTGCGGCCATCGTCGTCGTCTTCTGGCTAAGCATGGGGTTCATGACCCAGACCTTGGTGACATTCTTTCAGGATCGGCTCGTGCCGATGATCATAGGGGGCTAGCATGGAAGCGTCGGGATACACGACATTGACCCGTCAGTCGGGGCTGATGAATGAATTGCGGGTGGTGGCCAACAACATCGCGAATGCCGCGACCACCGGATACCGGCAGGACAACCTGATCTTCTCCGAGCATGTCAAGCGGACCGGTGACGGACAATCGCTGTCAATGGCCCAAGGCAACATTCGCAGCCTGTCCACGCGACAGGGGCCGCTCGATCAGACCGGCGGGCCGCTTGACATGGCGATCGAGGGGGACGGGTTCTTCCTGGTCGAGACACCGGCAGGCGAGCGTTTGACGCGCGCGGGAAGCTTCACGCGGTCGCAGGCAGGGGATCTTGTGACGCAGGACGGCTTTCGTGTGCTTGATGCGGGGGGCGCACCGGTTTTCGTACCGCCCGACATCACCGATCCGGGCATCTCGCCCGATGGCACGCTGAGCGATGGCGATCGTCCGCTTGCGCAGATCGGGCTCGTACGGCCTGTCGAGGGGGCGGATCTGTTACGCGAGGATGGTGTCATGTTCCGCGCCGAGGGCGGGTTCGAGCCGGCCCCCGAGGCGCGCATCCTGCAAGGGTTCCTCGAGGGGTCAAATGTCGACCCCATCGGCCAGATCGCCCGGATGATCGAGGTGCAGCGCGCGTACGAAATGGGTCAGAGCTTTCTGGATTCCGAAAACGAGCGAATGATGAACGCGCTCGACACATTCACCCGCTAACCGCGAAGGAGATCCGATATGCATGTTCTCAAGATCGCCGCGATCGGCGGCGTCGCCCAGCAGATGCGGGTGGAAACGATTTCCAACAACTTGGCAAACATGTCGACGACGGGCTATAACGCGCGCCGCGCGGAATTCGCCGACCTGCATTATCAGCAACTGACGCGCGCCGGCACGATCAACGCGGCGGATGGCACAGTCCTGCCGACCGGGGTTCAATTGGGTCTCGGGGTGCGTCCATCGGCGATTTCGGTGGATCTGGCCCAGGGATCGCTCAGTGCGACGAATGGCGATCTCGATCTGGCGATCGAGGGCGCCGGGTATCTCGAGGTGACTCTGCCCTCGGGTCAGGCGGCCTATACCCGCGATGGCGCGCTCAAGCGGTCGGCCGAGGGGCTGATCGTGACTTCCGAAGGGTTCGCAGTGGCGCCCGAAATCACCATCCCCGAGGACGCGCGCAGCATCTCGATCAATGCCGAGGGCGAGGTCTTCGCATTCTTCCAGAACGAGCCCGAGGCGCAATCCATCGGACAACTGAACATGGCGGGATTTTCGAACGCCAAGGGGCTTGAAGCCATCGGCAGCAACCTGTTTCTCGAGACCGAGGCCTCGGGCGCGCCCAACGTGACGACGGCCGGACAGGACGGTCTTGGCACCCTGCGGCAAGGCTACCTCGAGGACAGCTCCGTCGATCCGGTGCGTGAGATCACCGAGTTGATCGAGGCGCAGCGCGGCTACGAGATGAACGCCAAGGTGATCACCGCCGCCGACCAGATGCTCAGTGCCACGACACAGGTGCGATGATGCAACGCGCGCTCGTGTTCCTTCTGGCCGTCGCGGCATGCCCGGTGTTTGCCGATGTGATCGTGCCCACCCGTACGATCCGGGCGCAGGAAATCATCGGCCCGGACGATCTCTTGCTGAAATCCGGCCAGGGGGACGGGTCCGTCACCCTCGAGGATCTGATCGGGAGGGAGGCGCGTGTCGCGCTTTATCCGGGCCGCGCCGTATATCCCCACCACGTGGGGCCACCGACGTTGGTGGACCGCAATCAGCTGGTTCCGCTGATCTATGCCCGCGGCGGTGTCCGGATCGTCACCGAGGGGCGCGCCCTCGCACGGGCGGGGGTCGGGGACTACGTGCGCGTGATGAATCTCGCCTCACGCGCGACGGTCATGGGCCGTGTCTCGGCGGATGGTCGAATTGAAGTGTCTCATTGAACGGGCGACAGGAGAGATCATGCTTGATTTGCGGAAAATCGTGCTGCTGGCCATGACCGGGGTCATCGCGGCTTGCGGTCGTGCGGACCATATCGGCAAACCGCCCAGCTTCACCCCGACACGGAATGCCAGCGAAGAGCGGGCCATGCTCGATCCCGGCCTGCCTTTGCAACGGACGCCTGACGCGTCTTTCGGACGTGCCTCGCTCTGGAGTGGCGGCAAGAGGTCGCTTCTCGGAGATCGCCGCGCCGCGATGCGCGGCGATATCATGACCGTGGTGATCGAGATCGACGAAGAGGCGCAGATCTCCAACGCGACCGAACGCTCGCGCAGCGGGTCTGAAAACCTTGCCATTCCCGATCTCTTCGGGCTGCCACAGCGCATCAATCCCGAATTGCCAGATGGGGCCAGCCTCGATCCGGCCGTGGGGATCGATTCCAGCAGCCGGTCCGGTGGCGACGGCTCTGTCAGGCGCAGCGAGGAACTGACGCTGCGGGTCGCGGCCACGGTGATGCGGGTGCTGCCGAACGGCGTCCTGGAAATCCAGGGATCTCAGGAGGTACGGGTGAACTTCGAGCTTCGCGAGCTTCTGGTGACAGGCTTTGTGCGGCCCGAGGACATCTCGCGTCAGAATGAAATCACGTATGACAAGATCGCTGCGGCGCGCATTTCCTATGGAGGGCGCGGGCAGATCACGGATGTGCAACAACCCCGGATCGGCCAGCAAGTGCTGGATGCGATCCTGCCTTTCTGAAAACGGGCGCGAAGGAGAAATCGATGATCCGCATGGTTTTGCCCGTGCTCTTGGCGCTTCTGGGTACCGGGGGCGGGGTCGCCGCAGGGTTGTGGTTTGCGCCGCCGGCGCCTGATAGCCCTGTCGCCGCGACCGGCGATGGCGTAGCGCCGCCAGACGTCGGAACCGGCGGCGACACCACGCGCGGGACCGAATTCGTGAAGCTGAACAATCAATTTCTTGTGCCCATCGTCATGCAGGACACGATCCGTTCAATGGTCGTCATGTCCCTGAATGTCGAGATCACCGAAGGCGCTGCGCAGCAGGTCTATGCGCGCGAACCCAAGCTGCGGGACGCCTTTCTGCAGGTCCTTTTCGATCACGCCAACATGGGCGGGTTCGAAGGCGAATTCACCAGTTCCGGCACCATGGATGCCCTGCGCGCGGCGCTTACCGAAGTGGCGCAACGCGTGTTGGGTGATGTCGCGCACGGTGTGTTGATCACCGGGATCGCGCGTCAGGACGTCTAGAAAACAGGTCGCGCAAAAGCGCGCCCTGCCGATTGCCGTTCAGCTCGACATCCACCGTGTCAGCACGGCAAGATGCGCGCGCGCCTCCGCTTCGCGCGCCTGCGTGTCGCCGAGACGCTTCGCGTGCGCCGTTTCCATCACGCGTTCGACCGCTTGCGCCTTGCCGAATGCCCGCCGCAGTTTGCTGATCATCTGCCCCTTGCGGCCGAGGACACGCGCCAGTTCCGTCTGAAGCTCCGCTCTCTTGCGACCCACCCAGCCGTGCCAGATCATGTCGCCGCCGATCTGGCGGAGACCGTCGAGATCGGACTCGGGCAGCGCGCGATTTGCGGCATGCTGCGCATCGAGCCGTGCAAGCGCCCGGCGCAAACGGCTCTCCTCTTGGAGGAGGTAGTGCATTTGCGCCGACTCGACCTGGTAAAGCGCGTCGGTCACCTTTCGGAGATTGTCGACATCGGCGTCTTTCACGATGTGTGCCCTGCCTTGCGGCGCATCTTGTCGGCAAAGCGGATGGCCGCCGCCACCGCGCGATATTGCGACGGGTCGATTTCCTGTCCGACCTCTGTCCCGGCATGTAGCGCGCGCGCGGTGGGGGGATCGCTGTGCACGGGCACGCCATGCTCGAAGGCGCATTCCCGGATGGCCTGGGCCATGTGATCGACCCCCTTGGCCACGCAGGCCGGTGCCGCTCCTGGCGCGCGGCTCCATTTCAGGGCGACAGCGTAATGTGTCGGATTGACGATCACGACATCCGCCTGCGGCAGTTCGGCCATCATCTGGTTTGCCGAAATCTGCATCGCCTTCTGGCGTCGCTGCTGTTTCATGTGGGGATCGCCTTCGTTCTGTTTGTGCTCGTCGCGAATTTCCTTGTGTGACATCATGTTCCGGCGCCGGTGATCGTAGGTCTGCCACAGATAATCGACCGCCCCGATCGCCAGTGCGATGACCAGCACGACCAGCAGGAATTCCAGCGTCATGCGCGCCATCAATGCGCCGATGATCTGTGGCTCTGCGTGCAGCGAGCCCGCGATCTGCGGCAGGCGACCGGCAAGGTAGACCCCAAGCAGGACACAGAACAGCACAAGCTTGACGGCGCTTTTCGCGAATTCGAACAGTCCGGTTGCGCCGAACTTGTTCTTGGCATTCTCCATGGGGTTGATGCGCGACAGTTTGGGTTGGAGCTTTGTCGGCGCGACCACCAGACTGCGCTGCGCGAGAACGGACAGAAGCGCCATGCCCGCAGGCAGTGCGAACCACACCAACAGGGCGATGCAAATCCCCAGCAGCAATCCACCAAGGGCAGAGGCCCCGCCGCCGCCACCCGCGTCGAAAATCGCCGCCGCAAGGTGGTTGGATCGGGTGAACATCAGCATGAGATGCCCACTTGCGTCCGAGATCGATCCGGCGCCGGCCGCGACCGCGGCAATGAGACAACCGGCATAGGATGCAGCCGTATTGAGATCGGCGGAGCGCGCCAGGTCTCCGTTCTTGCGCGCCTCGTCAAGTTTGTGCTGGGTCGGTTCCTGGGTCTTGTCTGCGTCGTCGTCCTGTCCGGCCATCATCGGCCTCCCAGCGGATTGATCAGGAAGGCCTGAAGTGCCTCGACCCAGAGTTTCAGCATTGTCGGGGCCAGCAGCATCAAGAGGACAAGCCCGGCCGCAGTGATCGCCGGCGCGCCGACGAAAACAACCATGAGCTGGGGCATTGCGCGGTTGATGATACCGAGTGTCAGGTTGTAGAGCATCGAGGCGATGACAAACGGGGCCGCCAGCGTGAAGGCGAAGCCGAACGCGTGGGCGACGCGGGAAATCCCCCATTCGGCGACGTCCGGCGCGGCCAATCCCGCGCCGACAGGGAAAACGCGGTAGCTGGATATCGCCATCTCGGCCAGATGCACGTGGATATCGAGGATCATCGCAAGCGCCACGGCCCCGACGACAAGAATGTGTCCCATGGCGGGGATGGGCGTGATGCTCGCACCACCGAGAAACTGGGCGAGCGATGTCGATTGCGCCGCGATGGACCCGGCGGTTTGTAGCGCCAGCACCAGAAGCCGGATCCCGATGCCGAGCAAAAGGCCCACGCCGCTTTCGGACAGAAGCAACGCGGTAAATCGAAGCGTCGTCTGCGCTTCGGGTGTGAGGTCGGGTGCGACCGCCGGTGTCACGATCACGGTCAGGGCAAGCGCAAGGCCAAGCTTGATACGCACCGGGACGGAATTTTCACCAAAACCGGGAAACAGCGCGATGATGGGCGAGATCCGCAGAAAGACGATGAAATGAAGCCATAGAAGATCTTGCGTGATCTCGAGAAGCGCCATCAGCGCGGTCATGCCGCGACGACCCCGACGAGCGCCGGCTTCGTGTCGATGCCGATTTCCTCGAAGGAAAGGACCGGTGTGTCGATGTGTTTGGCCGACAGGGCCGTGCGAAGAAAACGGCGGCGGTGCGTCGAGGTGACGACGGCAGGCGTGATGCCGTTCTCGGCCGCACGTTTGATCTCTTCGCCCACGGCCGTGGTCAGGTTGTTGAACACTTCGGGCGGAAGGGCGACATCCCGCCGCCCCTTGTCGCCATCGACCTGGTAGGTTGTGAAGGTCTCCTCCCATTCCGGCGCAAGCTGGATCAAGGGAAGCGCGCCATCGCGGCGCCGCAAGTCCGCCACGAGCTGAAATCCGAGTCGCTGGCGCACGTGTTCGCAGATGGCCTCGGGCGTCGGCAGCATCTGACGCGCTTCGGCCGTTGCCTCGATGATAAGGGGCAGATTGCGGATCGAGACCTGTTCGGCCAGCAAAAGCCGCAAGACCGCATGCAGAAGATCTGGCGCGACCCGGTCTGGAATCATCTCGTCGAGCAGTTTGCGATTCGCCTCGGCGCGGCTCTTGTCCGTCAGGTTCACCATCTCGTCCAGCAGGCGACGCATCGCCTTCATGGTGAGCAGACGGCTGAGATTGCGACGGATCACCTCGAGCAGATGCGTGGCGAGAATTTCCGCCGGAGCGACCAGTGTGACCCCGTCAAGGGCTGCCTGATCCCGGTTCGATCCCGAAATCCAGCGTGCCGGCGCACCGTAGACCGGTTCGGTGATCGTGTCGCCCGCAGGCAAGCTGGGGTATCTTTCGGGATCAAGCGCGAGAAGGTGATTGGCGCGCAAGGTCGCGCGCGCCTGTTCCACGCCCTGAACACGGATGACGTAGCTTTCCGGTTGCAGTTCGGGTTCATCCGTCAGGCGAATTTCCGGGAGGATCAAGCCGTATTTTGTGGCCGTGAAGCGCCGCATGTTGGCGATCCGCGCATCAAGTCCGGCACCGGGATCCAGAACCATGTTCACAAGGTCGGGGGCGAATTCGACGTGAATGTCATCAAGTTCCAGAATGTCGCCCATCGATTGTTCGGGCGGGGCCTCTCTTACGTCATCCGATGTTTTGGGCTCTTGCTGGACGGCCTGTCGGCGGTGGCTGATCAAGGCCATGGTGCCAAGTCCGACACCACCGAGGAGGAAGGGCAGGAATGGCAAGCCCGGCACCAGCGCAAACAACACCATGAGCAGCGACACCGTGCCAAGCGCCGCAGGATGGCGGCCCAGCTGATCGGTAATGGCGACATCCGTGGACCCCAGAGTGCCGCCGCGCGCCAGCAGCAACGCCGATGCGATTGAAATGATGACGGCCGGAATTTGCGTCACAAGACCGTCGCCCACTGTCAGAATCGCATAGGTCTCAAAGGCTTGTCCGAACGGCATGTCGTGGATTACCGTACCCATCACAAGCCCCATGACGAGGTTGAGCAGGGTGATCAGAAGCCCGGCAATGGCATCGCCCTTGACAAATTTCGACGCGCCGTCGAGCGATCCGAAAAACGTGGTTTCCTGTTGATCACGTTCACGCCGATCTCGCGCGTCCTGGTGGTTGATCGCACCGGCTGACATGTCGCTGTCGATGGCCATCTGTTTTCCGGGCATGCCGTCCAGCGCAAAGCGCGCGCCAACTTCCGCCATGCGGGCCGCACCCTTGGTGATGACCATGAAATTCACGATCAACAAAACGCCGAACACGACCAGTCCAAGGAAAACGCTTCCGCCCATGACGAAGTTGGAAAACCCCTGGATGACTTCACCGGCGGCATCCGTGCCGGTATGGCCCTGCCCGATGATAAGCTTGGTCGAAGACACGTTGAGTGAAAGGCGCAGCATGAGAGAGGTCAGCAGGATCGTTGGAAAGGCGGAGAAATCCAACGGACGTTCGATGAACAGCGTGATAGTGAATATGAGGATCGCAAGTGCGAAAGACAGGGCCAATCCCACGTCCAGAACCCATGCCGGCATGGGCAAGATCATCATGACGATGATCGCCATGAGGGCGATTGCCAGCATCACGGTCGGCTGAAACAAATTGTGTGTGGAGAGTTTCTTCATCCCTGTGCACCCGACAGACAAGTGGCCAGAGGGCGCTTGACCCCGACGAGTTGTCGGATTGGGACGATGGCCCACTCCGACCGGGCATTTTGAAACGGCGGGCAGGTTTTGGCCCGCCTGCGTGCCGTTGAAGCGTCGTCAGGGTCGTCCGGTAGTGTCGGGTTGTCGCGCAACGACCAACGTGCCTTGTAAATTCGGTCGAAGCGGGTGATGAAATTGCCACCGCCGTAAGAGGTCTCTTCTGCACCGTCACTTGTGATGCGTGACACGTTCTCGTTTGCGCCGGCCTGACCGCGGACCATAATGGTCGGCGTGTTTATCGGTTGGCACGCATTGGACGCGTATTGCTTTTCGCAAAGTGACGTCTCGTACGGACTTTGGCGAACCTGAAGACAGTGGGCGACAAAGTTGTGTGCGCCCTGCCGCCGCGCCGTCTCAAAACCTATCCGGGCGTAGCCTCGGGTCACTGGCTGACGACCCAAGCTGCCACGGGCATGCGTCGAGGACAATATCTCGCCGAGGTGATACAGACGGCGTTCCGCCTTCGAGCCTCTGGTGATGAAAGATGACGGTTTTGTTCTCTGATCAGTCCGCTCGATCCGCTCAAGAGCGTGTGTCCTGGCCGAGGCAACCCGGCGCGGCTGCCCTATCATCGCGACATGAAACCCCTTCCTTGTCGTGCATCGCAGGATCGCTTCTCCGGCGGTTCGAAATACCGTCGTGTTGCGGGATACGCGCCCGATGCCTTCCGGAAACATCAACCAGATGTCATGCCACATCTCCAACCCTTTCTGGGTTCTGAAATTTCATGGTTCGAATGCGACGTTACGCACGATGAATTGAGATTTGGTAACTGCGTTTTTATTGGGTGTTCTCGGGCGCCGTGGGCGTGCGTTTTGTCGCGAGCAGCTTCACCATTGCGTCACGCAATGTGCCTGCGCTTTCGAGTAAACCGCGATGACGTTCAAGAGTCGCATTCTGTTCGGGTATCGGGGTTCGAAGACTGTCTTGTAAAACCTCGGCGGTGTGTCGAAGTGTGGGATCCTCGGCCTCGGCCAGTTGATCGAGGTCTTGCGCAAACCAGGCTGCTTCGAGCGCCTGTTGCGGTTGATTGCTCGCATTAAAGAGGATCCGCGCCGCGTCATGATCGCCAACGAGACGTCGCGCTTGAGCCCGCAAACTGATGGCGTCGCGTCCGTCCAGGCCCAGAAGCTCGACCTCGGCTTGCCGCGGACGGTCCCGTACCAAAGCGATCCTTGCGCGCGTCAGCTTTGATCGTCGTCCCATGCGGCCAGGCAGATCGATTTCGACAAATCTGCGGGCCTGCTCTGGAAAGCCGTCCTCGAGAAGACGCGTGGCGATGTCAATTCCCAAGGCGGCCGGTACAGCATCCGGCGTGATCAAGCGATCATTGAGGGTATGACGCAGGAATGTCACGTCATCCGCGTTTCGCGTGATGTGCTGCATGAGATATGCCGCGATATCGTCCGCGCCCGTTGCATCGAGATCCGGGCGCAGCCTTTCGAATTCCTGCACCGCTTTGGCAAAGGCGCCCGAAGCCCCAAGGGCCGCGAGATATGTCCCGGTCATCCGCCGTCCGAGGTCGGTGCCCCTGTGCTCGTAGGCGTACGCTCCTGCGAGTTCCGCCTTGTCGAAGGGCACGGGCGCAGCGTCGGCAAGCAAGCCGTCGATCAGTTGCGCAAGTGCCTCGGGGGCGGCGGCGGAATTGTCGGCAATGGCAGTGTCGAGTTCCGACCGAGATGTTTCGGAATCATCTTCGGTTGCCGCAAGATCTGCGCGTGCGAGCGCCAGATCGGATCCGTCTGCCGCCCCCGTCCGGTTTGTCATGCGCAGAATGTGCTGAGCGGTTGTCTTATGCCCGGCATTGATCAGCCTACGGGCGAGTTTGGGGGCGAAGGTCTTGCGCAATAAGGGCGGGAAGGCCGAGAAAGCACGCCTGAGCGCCTTGTGATCAATGACCCGTTCCGACGGCAAAATCGCGGTCGAAAGTACGGACCAAAGCGCCGCAGCCCCGCCACAGCCGGCCATCGCGGCCAGCCGCGCCCCGGTTGGAGCGTATCCGTGATCCATAATCAACGCCATTTCGCGCAGCACCGCATCCTTTCCGGAAACCGCGCCTCTCAGGTCCAGAATGTTTCGAGCTTCCGCGCCGAAGCCGTAATACAGGTACGATCTTGCCAGCTTCAGAGCGATTTCCTTGTCGGGCTGGTCAAACTCGCCCAGAAGCTGCCGGTTGAGTTCGCCGATGCGCTGATGAAAAGGCGCGTCACCACCCCAGGACGGCAGATCGAGCCACGCGTGTGGCACACAATTCTCCCGTTGATCCGAGATCGTTTCGGCTGCGAGCATCGTATTGATCGCGTCATCAACACTGCTGCGCGCGCGCAGGTTCATCGTTGCGTCGTCGTGGATGTGAGGGGCGCGCGCTGGATCTGCCTCGTCCATGCGGGCTGTCTCGGGGTCACTGACGGCGTCGTCGTCTGATTTGATATTTGCCAGTTTACTTTCAAGGTTCCGGATTTCTTGTTGTGTATAGCTTTCGATAGTCGATCTCTTCAAATCGTCGTCAAGCGGAGGAAGTTTTTGTAAAATGAAGTACCGCTCCGTTACCGAAACCGACATTCCCCAAGTGGCCTACCATCTGACGTCAAGATCCCATGACGAGGCCAGCGGATCAAGCGTATTTGACC
>NZ_JBPBBB010000063.1:0-12479 GCF_050896375.1 Roseovarius tibetensis | reverse complement strand
CGTTTCGATGAGGAAATGCTCCGCCAGGCCTTTTATCAGAACCTGCAGCCCGATGTTTTCGCCACCCAATTCAACGGTAATACGCGCTTTGATGTGCTGACGGCGCTCTATGCCGTCTGGCACCGCCACCCGGACCTGCTTCACTGGCCCGTCGACGCGTCCGGTCGTGTGCGCTTCAAGCTCGACATGATCGCGCCGCTGAATGGCTTTACCGCTCACAATGCGCATGACGCGCTCGGCGATGTCGAGGCGACCATCCATGTTGCGCGCCTGATCGCCCAGCGCGCCCCGGCGCTGTGGGCCGAGCTGCTGGGCAATCGCGACAAGAGGCATGTGCAGACCTGCCTTGAGGCATTCCAACCCTTGGCGCTGGTCGAGCGCTTTGGCGGCGGAGTGCCCCTTGCAACGATCGGCTGTTTTTGTGGCTATTCGGCTGGCAACCCCAATCAGGCGGCGTTCTTCGACCTGGATGCGGCAGATCCTGCCGATTACCTGACCGCCGATGACGCAACAATCTTCTCCGCGGTGGACGCCTCTCCGAAGATCATCCGCGCCCTCGCGGTGAACAAATCACCCGCGCTGCTGTCGGTGCCGGCACCAACCGCCGTGCAGGCTCAGCGCGCGGAGGTCATAGCATCCGCGCCCGACTTCCGCGCGCGCGTGGCACAGGCGCTGGCCGCGCGGTTCCCCGAGGACCCTGCGGCACCGACGCCCCCGGTGGAGAAGCAGATCTTCGGCGGGTTCTACAGCCATGCCGACAAGGCCCTGCTTGCCGAATTTCAGCGCGTGGACTGGCGGCGCCGGCAGGAGATCGTGGCCGCCCTCGACGATGTCCGCCTGCGCCAGCTTGGCCGCCGCCTGGTGGCGTTTCACGCGCCTGAGCTGCTCTCGCCCGAAGATCGGTCGCGGTTTGAAGCATGGTTGCACGAGCGCTGGTCCGCACCCGATACGCAGGAGACCGGATGGATGACCACGGACAGGGCCCAGCGCGCGCTGGACGAGGTTCAGGCATCGCGCGAGCTCGACGATGAGCGCGTGGCCGAATTGGCGGATTTCCTTGACGGGTATGTCTCTCGGCTTTCTACAGCACCCATGGATTGAAGTGGCGGATTCAGGAAGGTGAGCGGGTGAAATCACCTCCCCATTCAAAGTCCGGCTTCACGTCTCTTCATCTGTTTTCTGACCTATGGCTGGTTGCGGTGCGGTAGCCCCTCGAATGGTTCGGGCTTCAACCTCCGGGCGTGATAGAGGCGCTCCTCGCGCGACTGCGTGACAAGCTGCCGGTTTTATCCGGCGCGGCTTCCGGTCTACAAATAGGTGGCATTGCAGAACGAGCGTGCGGAATTCTGATAAATAGCAGCGGATGAGGCGATGACGAAGAAAAGCGACGACACGCAGGTGTTCGCGGGCCAGCTGGTGGCGCAGGGCATGCTGATCCAGATCCTGATGGGGCAGATCGTGCTGAGCGCGCCGGATCGCGGGGCGGCCGTGCGGGAAGCGCTGGTTCAGGGCACGAAAGCGATCCGGTCGAACCCGAACATGACGGAGACGGAGACGTTCGGTGCGCTGAAAACGCTCGAAGATGCGCTGGACACGCTGGATCGGATCAACGCCGATACGCACGGCACCTGAGCCATGCCCTTCCGCTTCTGGCGCCGCATCCGCCTGGCCCCCGGGGTGACGCTGAACCTGTCGAAATCGACGGCGTCGCTGTCAGTCGGCCCGCGCGGCGCAAAATACACCATCAGTCCGCACGGCAACCGGGCGACGGCGGGTCTGACGGGGACGGGCCTGTTCTATACCGTCCATGATCGCAAGCGGGCCAGTCGGGGCGGGGCAGCGCCTGCGACGGCGGTGCCGCAACGCGACAGGCTGACCCTCGGGTTCTTTCAGCGGCTGATCACCCCGGCGGAGGAGCGGCGCTTCATCGACGGCATCCGCGCTCTCAATGAGGGCGAGCAGGATGCTGCATTGGCGGCGCTGGAAGACGCGCGCGATCTGCCAGACGCCGCATGGATGGCCGGGATGATCCGCCTGCGCCGCGAGGAGTTTGACGCCGCCAAGGCCCATTTCGAGCATGCGCTGGACCGCCTCGACGATCTGGGCGCGCTGTTTGAAAAATACGAGATCGCCGCGCAGGCCAGCCTGCCGATCACCGAAGATATCTTTGCGCATGTCTTCCCGCGCGAGCGTGGCACACGGCTGGCGCTGGTCGAGATCGCGCAACTTGAGGACCGCGATAGCGATGCGCTCGCGCATATAGAGCGGCTTATGCAGCTCGATGCGACCGATCCGGTGGTGCTATTGTCCTTCGCCGAGCTTGCGCTCGATACGCCCGATGACCGGGTTCTGATGGAGAGGGTGGTACGCGCCAGCACCCATGTCGAAAACGAAACCCCGCTGGATACGGCGATCCTTCTCTATCGCGGCAAGGCGCTGGGCGCGCTTGGTCTTCCAAATGCGGCCATCGATGTGTTCACGCTTGCCAACCGCCGCCGCAAGGACCGGTCCGAGGCTCTTCTGCACCAGATCCGCTATGACCGCGCGGTGCTTTATCAAGAGACCGGCCAGCGCGCCCGCGCCCGGCGCCAGTTCGAGGGCATCTATGCAGCGGATCCGGGGTTCGAGGATGTGGCCGAAAGGCTCGGGGTAAGCGCGTGAGCGATATAGAAACCTGGATCGAAGTGCCCCACAGGACCGTGTGCAATAAAGTCCTCAGCGAACATCGAACCAGCGCATAGTGGTTTGCAGCAGGTGATCGTAGTCGCCCGCCACGGCCTCGGCCAAGAAGGCGGCGATCTCATCCTCAGGCAGGCCGACCTCCTGCGCCGCCTTGCGGCGGCGGTTGAGAACTGAAAAGGCATTGCCGTCATGGCCAACGAGTTCGACGGTGATGTCGGGGTGTTTGGGGTTCATGGCGGGCGTTCCTTGCGTCAATCAGGACGACAACAGGCGTGATGGGCGCGCATAGTCCAGTTGAATATCAGTGGGTTTGCCGCGGGTAACGACAAGCCCGCGCCTTCGGTGGCGAAGCCACAGGGGTCGCGGTCGATGCATTGCAGCGTTATTCAGGGCGGCGACTGATCATCCTCGGGTCGATTTCCGGCTCATTCCACTTCCCGGCAATGCCCATCCAGCGCTCAATCTGCGCCTGAAGCTTGGGATCGTCAGCGCAGAGATGGAATGTGTACAGGCGGTTGACGATGTCGCGCATCAGGTCGCGCATTTCGTCCTCATCGATATGCGAAACGTCCGTCCAGGGAATACGCCGGCCATCGGCATCCACGATAAACACGTCCGAATAATCGCCGGTTCTTGTAATCGGAGACATGCCGGCATGGATGGTTTCAAGATGCGTGTTGCGCACGCAGAGCATGGCCATGATCCTGGCCAGTTTCGCCGCGATGCGCTTTTCGTCGTCCCTGTTCATCGCCCGAGAGTAGCCGCAACCGGGCGCCCGCGCCACAATTCCGAACGGCGGTTCCAGCTCATCGGCCTGTGCAGGCCCGCGCCTGGTCGCGCAGCACCGCATAATCCGCCAGCCATTCCAAGATCAGCGCCCCCTCGGGCAGCTCGGCGACTTCCTCGGCCACACGCGCCTGCTCTGCCTGGCTGTACGCCACCACCGGCGGGCAGGCGCTGGGCCGGGCGTCAGAACTCACCCCCGCGCAACCGCTCGAGAAGAGCATCGCGATCACGAGGCCGCTGCGCAGCCGCCTCAAGCATCTGTCTTTGAATGGCATCATTGCGCTCCAGGTTTTCCAGCCGCTCGGCGGCGCGGCCGGCCCGTTCGCCGCTGCGGCGGAGGTTGAAAGTGAACAGGGTGATCGCGAGCACGACGAGGCAAAAACCAGCCACCCGCCGCGCCCATGGCCGGGCCATCATCCCGGCCAGCCCCGCGCCCCACATCACCGCCGGCCCTTGCGCCAGTCATCGAGCCGCGCCCAGACCGCGACGCCGATCCCCGCAAGCGCCAGCGCGATGAAGACCCATCGCAGCGTATCGAGATAGGGCACCAGCGGCAGGACCGCGCCCTGCGTCTCGGCCAGCACTTCCTGCGTGACCTCGACCCCGGCAGCCCCCGCGGTGGCCACACCGGCCGCTCCGGTGCCCTTGAGCGTCCGGCTCTCGGCCAGTTTTTTGCGCGCGGGCGGGGTCTCGGCCGCGAAGGCTGTCGCGCGCGGCGGGAACGGCGCGCCTCACTGGCGTGCCGGCCCCAGATCGACATGCATGAAGTTCGATCGCGGATAAGTGCCGAATCCGAGGAACCCGACTTCGCGCGCCGCCCGCTCGAAACTGTCCGGCTCATGGTTGGCCATGGAGATATCGAAGGCGGTCCCGTCCATGTGCTTCGAACGTTTGGCACCGCCCACGGCGCGGTTGTGCTCGGGGCTGCGATAGGCCGAGTTGATGATCAGCGGCTTGCCCAGCCGGTCGCGCAGCGCCTGCAGGGTGTCGAGGGCTTCGGGGTGCAGTTTCAGCTGGCCGGTGCCGCGGCAGGCGATCTCGGCGGGCGAGAAGTCGGGCCAGCGCCAGAGGCGTTCGGGCACGTCGCGGAAATGGCGGAAGCAGCGAATGGGGTCGGACATGATGGTCTCCTTCGGGTAACAGGCATGCGGGAGGGACCGCCTCCCGAATGAGCGACAGGGTCGATATGTCGGGATTGCGGGTCTGGACGTCTGTCAGCGTCGCCTTGCGTTCAGGTGTGCCGTGCGTGCGCTATGCCGGGCGCGCCTGACGCGCGGGGATCACTCGTCGCGCCCACGCTGGAACGCGGCGAACATCAGGTTGCGCATATCGTGGATGTCGCGCTCGATGCGTTCGAGCCGGTCGTGATCGACGCGCCGGTCCTCGTCGCGGCGCTTTTCGATGCGCAGGCGCTCGGCGTCGAGCTCCTGCTCGAGCTTGTGCAGCAACGCCTCGTTGGTAAATGCCTTGCGCGTGACCGCGACGGCCAACCCGCCGATGAAGGTGAACCAGACGCCGATCGCGGCTGCCACGCCATGGTCGCGGAACGCCTGGATGATCTGATCGGTGAAGCTCTGGCGCTCGGGCATCCTGCCTCCTGACGGTGGTGATGGGTCGTGCGGGGTCTCATGGTACTGACCGAGGGACGGGCCGCGAAACTGCGCTACGGGTCGAGGCTCTCGATCCGGATGTGATCGAACCGCCTTGTGCCGGTGGCCGTGTAGAGACCGATCCCGGCATAGCCCTCTGCGAATTCGGTATCCTGCGCCGAGAGCGGCCAGAGGGCCGGCTCGTCGAGCAGGCTGCCGGGCCAGACCCTGGCGCGGATCAGATCGCCCTCGAGCCGCAGGCGCGCGTGATACCATGTGTCCGCCTGCCAGCTGATCCCGGCGTTGTCGTCCAGCGTGACCGTGGCGCCCGTCGCGTCGTATTTGCGCAGCTCGACCGCGCCCGAGACGAAGTCGAGGATATAGCCCTGCTCCGGTGCGCCGGGGGCGTAATCGGGCAAACGCGCATACAATCGGATCTGGTTGCTCGTCTCGGAGGTGGTCAGCACGCGCGCGCGGATGTCGCAGTCCCGCAGGCGCCCGAGCGGCCAGTAGACGAAGGCGCGCCGCGCATTACCGCCCGCGGTGAGCGACAGCCGGTCCGCCCCGAGACGGGCGGTGGTGGTCGCGCCTGCCTCACCCCAGAGCCCCTGCCAGCCCCAGGGCATGATCTGCGTGACGTCTGTTCCGGCTTGCGAGAGCGCCTGCTGCAGCGGCGCCCAGCGGGGCGTCCAGCCGGTCGCGACATCCGTCGTGGCGGGATCCATGCGGTGCTGATCCGCGCCCACGGGATCACCTGGCGACGGGGCCACGGCACCGCCCACGCCGAGTGCGAGGTGGTCGCAGAAAAGATGCGTGTCCGCGTCAAAGCCGAAGAGCCCGATGCGACCGGGCCCTGCCACTGCGCTGTCGGTCACATCGATCTGCCAGTCGGTCGGTTCCTCCTGCACGCCGTCGGCCCAGATCCGGCCCTTGGCACTCGTGCCCTGCAGGCGCAGGCGCAGCCAGATCCACCGGGCATCCGGATTGACGTATTGGGCGGCCGCCGAGGCCTGCTTGATGGTGAAGCTGCCGGCATCGTAGATCACCATCTCGAAGGACTCGTCGTCGCGGACGCGCTGGAGCACCCAGCCCGTCTCGGAGCCCGCGCTGCCGCTGCCGCGCGCGATGACCCCGATGCGATGCGTGGGCGGGGCATCGGTGGTGACCCGGACCAGCACCTCGACATCCGTGTGCTCACCCGGCACATCCCATGACAGGAATGTGCGGCCGTTCGAGCCCGCCACTTTTGCTGTCAGGCCCGTATCGTGCTCGAACATCCTGTTCTGGCCGTCGGGAAAGAAGGTCTCGATTGCGGCCGGCACGGGCGGCGGGGCACCGGTTCCGGTCGAGATCAATGACGTGAACAATAGCGCCATCAGGACGCCACCTCCGCCGCGATGGTGACGGCAAACCCGGCGATGGCGGTTTCTGCCGGGCTATCGCGCGGATCCGCGACGAAGCGGATCACATCACCCGGCGCTATCGGCACCGCCGCGCCCGCGACGGTGGCAAAGGCCAGCGCGCCGTCGGTGGCCACGGTGATGGTGCCGATGCTCAGCCCGTTGCGGGTGGCATCAACGACCCAGTCGGCGGCCGGCGGCGTGTCGACATGGCCGCGCGCACCCGCGAAGTCGGCGGGGATGACGATGGCGCGCGGCAGAACGACCTTGCCGATGACCGCGCCGGGCGGCGGGGCGGCGAAGGCCACGGCGCCGAAGTCATAGATCCCGCCGCCAGCGGCACCGACACCGGTGACCCCGCCCGGCCCGGAATGGATCATCAACTCCGCCCCGGGCGGCACCTCCACCGCCGCGACGCCGGCGGTGTTGCTCAGGAGCCCGGCGGCATCGGTATCGTTGCGCACTGCCAGAAGCCGCGGCACATCGGCCAACTCCAGCGTGAATCCGGCACCCGGGCTGCCCGCGAGGACCAGACGCACATGGCGGCGCAGCGCGTCGGCACTGACATCGACGGTGCCACCAGCACCGCAATCCACCGCCAGCGTCGCGGTCATAGCCAGATCGAGCGCGTCGAAGGCGGCGTTGGCGGTGACCTCCTTCTGGTCCTGCGATGCCTGGATATGGGCGATGGCGAGATTGGGCGTGCTCATTCATGTCTCCCTGACTGTGGCTGTCGCGGGAAAGCCGCGCCCGACCGCCGCGCTGATCTGGTGGACACGCAGGGTGAGCGTATCCGGGACTGTGCCGAAGTCGGCTTGCGTGTCCGCCGCGGCGTAGAGCACCTGCGGCGCGGCGGTCTTCAGCACGTGCACCACGGTGCCATCCGCGCTCAGCACATCGACCTCATAGGCTTCCGCTGCCTCGGCGAGCGGCACGGTGCCGGTGCCGTCGCGCCAGTCGCCGCCGATCCGGGTGCGCCTCAGCCAACTGAGCGTGATGCCGGCGGCCGTCCACGCGCCCGTCACATGCGCCGGCGCGTAGGGCTTGAGATCCGCGCCGCGCAGGGTTTGCGTAACGGTGTCGGCCTCCTCAAACGCCTCGCCCCGGCCGACGCCGCGATAGCGCAGCGGCTGGCCGACCAGCCCGAGCGGCTCGGTAAAGAGCGCGCCGTCGTCCTCGAGCACCACGATCACCGCCCCGGCCGCATGCGACAGCCGGGTGTCCGTGCCGCGCCGGCCGCGCAGCAGCGTCGAGAGCCGGTAGATATCGTTGCCGACCGGTGTGACATCGCGGAACTGGATCAGCTCGGCCCCGCCATCCGCGTCGACCACGAGGGCGGCGTTGCGGCCGTTGAGCAGCTGCAGGTCCGAGACCGCACTGAGCTGGCCGTCAGGATCCCGCAGGCGCACCTCGAGCGTGCCCGCGTCGTCCCATGTCCAGGGCGAGCGCGGGGGCATGAGCGGGGCGCGCAGGGTGCCGATCAGCGCCGGATCGCTGGCGCGGGCCGGGATGTCCCAGTCCGCCCCGTCGCGCGAGCGAAAGAGCGACAGGCCGGTCCAGGGCCCGGCCACGCGCGGGGCGGCGAAGAGATACTGCCTGGAGGCCACGCCGCCGGTATCATGACGGTCGCGCAGCAGCGGGACCTGTGGGACGACCCACCGTGAGGGCACATCGCCCAGCACACCCGAGGGTCGGATCCCGGCGCCGGTCGCGCCGATGGCGTCCGAGAGATAGGCCGATCCGATATGGCGCACGCCCTTTGCGCGCAGCTCCCAGTCCGCGCCGATCTCGACCTGCGTCAGCCGGACCGCGATCGCGGTTCCGCCGGGCGCCGCCACGCGCAGCAGGTCGGTGGGATCGAGGCGCAGAAATCCCGGGCGCAGGGCGAACTCGCAGGTGTCGCGCTCGATCCAGGCCGAGGCCATGAGGCGTTCGGCGATGCGTTTGGCCTCGGTGGCCCCGAGCGCCATGGGCAGCTCGATGTCGCGCTTGTCGCGCGAGCCCATGGTGGCGACGGGCTGGGAGACCCGCGTGGCGGACTGGGCGCCCTGAATGTAATCGCTGCCGGCCTCCTGATAGATCACCGTGATGCGCTCGGGCAGATCGGTCTCCTGCACGCGCTGGAGCTGCACGACGCGGCCAGTCTCGCGGGCCGGCACCAGATCATCGGGCGAGAGATGCGGCGCGCCTCCGGCGTCGCGGGCGCGCGGGACAAAGCGGATCCGGTCATCGGTCTCGACCGCGTCGAAGGCAAAGGCCTGCGCCACCGGCTCGATGCCTGACCGCGCCGAACCCTGCCGGCCGATGGCGTAGCCCTGCAATTGCGGCGCGCCGATCTGCGATACGTCGATATCGGCCGGCCCCAGCCCGACGCGGGCGCAGATATCGGCGACGATGTGGCCCGGTGTGGCGCCGTCGCCGGCGGTGCGGTTGAGAAACAGCCGGGTTGCGGCCGATCCGGTCTGCACATAGCCCGTGAGCGTGTCCGAGCGGGCATCATACCCCGCGGCCTCGCCGCCGCCGAAGATACTGCCCGCAGCGAACCCTTCGGTGAACAGGATCTGCGCACCGGTGCGCAGATCGACCTGGCAGACCTGCGGTTCGCGGTGCCACGCCATGCGCCGACCCTCGGTGCGGGATCCGGCGATCGCCATGTTCTCCTTGCGCGTGGTGGAGAAGGCAAAGAGCGACAGCCGCGTCGCCCAGATCACCCCGTCACCCGGGCGCCATTTGACCGCATACCGCCCGGCGAGATCCCCGAGCGCGTCCGGAAACGCGAGCGCGCTGATCCACACGAGCGCGTCATCCACGGGATCATAGACCGCCCCGGCCGGCTCGTAGGTGAATCCCGTCGCATCCGGGTGGATGTCGGCCGGGGTCAGAGACCAGTGCCCGGCGTTTTCGACGACCGGGCCGGGCGCGCCCGGGCGCACGCGAAGCCGCTCGATGGGAATGGTGCCAACCGTGCCGGTGTTCGACGTGCGCAGGATCCACGCCTCGCCGAGACCCTCGCCCACGAGACCCTGAACGATATTCTCGACATTGGTCGGCCCCGGTCCCATGCGCGGCAGGTTGGCGAGAAACTCCATCGTCTCCGTGAGAATGCAGCCATGGCCGCTGCCGAAACGGCCTGAGGCGATCAACACATCCACAGGTCCGTTCAGACTGAGCGCGCGCATCCAGCCCAGTGTCGTCAGGGACGCGAACCCGCCGGCATTGTTGCTCAGGCTGTTGCTGCGGCGCCCGAAGCTGTCCACGATCGCCATGGCGTCGAGATCGATCTTCACGATCGGCTTGGTGTTGCTGATGCCCAGCTGGGTGTAGGCATACCCGTCGCCGCCGATGAAGCAGTGATCGAACCTGTAATTGTCCCGGTAGAGGTTCAACGCGTCGGCCAGCGCGTCGGAAATCATATCCTCGGGCCGCGCTTGCGCCAGTTCCTCCAGCGTGCGCAGGTCGAAGAGCCGCAGACCGTCCGGGGTCAGCATGAGCTGGCGCTGGCGCACATGGTCAGTCGACCCGTAATCGGTCAGCACGCTGTCGAGCGCCCCACCCGGCAGGTTGGTGCTCTTGAGCGCAGGGTACGCCGCCTGCGCGTTGAAGGTCACCTCGGCGGTGATGTTCGGGATGCGGTTGCCGAAGTTCTCCAGCGGCAGATCCTCGAACACCAGGTAGGCCAGCCCGCGAAAGGCCGGGGTCCGGCCGTGGCCCTCGGTCGCCTCGATCAGCGGATCGGGCAACTGGTCCTCGCGCCCATCGTGAAAGCGGAACTCCAGACCGGGGATCGACACGTCGGGATTGGTGCCGCGCGCGTCATGGATGAGCTTGCCATCGGCCCAGATCCGGATGAGGTCCCCGGCCGGGCCTTCGGCGAGGCCGAGCGCGAAGGAGGCGTAGTAGCCATAGGTGGTCTGGCGCTGACCACCGCCGCCCTTGCCGCCAACCTTTCGGGTCTGGCGCTCCTCGCGGATCCCGGGCGCCCAGATCACGTTGCCCGAAACTCGCATCGTGCCGTAGATCAGCGGGATGGGCGCGCCCCAGGCCGAGGAGGTCACCGACAGATCGCGCAGCCGCGGCCCCTCGATATCGGGCTGGTCGGGGCCGAAGAGCAGCGAGCCCACGGTCGAGCCGATCAGCCAGCCGGCCTGCCAGCCGAGCCCGAGCGCCGTGCTGCCGAGCGCGCCCGCGCCCGCGATGGCCAGCACCGCCATCAGACGACCCCCGGCATGCGCCAGGCTGCGCGCCGGCGGTCCGGCCAAGGGGGGACCAGCGGTTCCTCCAGCACGCAGCGCCGCAGCGCATGCGCGTGCAGGAGATGCGGGGTCCCGTGGCGCGCGGTGAGAAACCCCGCATGGCAGGGATAGCTGGTCTCGGCAAAGACCAGGATATCGCCGGGGCGTGCCTCGGGCAGTGCGACAGGGTCGAGATCGACGGCGAATTCCTCGACAAGGCGGTGGCTGGTCGCGCGCCGGTCATAGCCCTGCACATCGTGATGCGGCACGCGCAAGCCATCGGCGACGACGATCAGCAGGCCGATGCAGTCCACGCCGGCCGGCCCGCGGCCCTGATGACGCCAGCGCGCCCCGATCCAGCGGCGGGCCTCGGCCACGATACCTTCAGCGCGCATTGGCTCACTGTGCATTGGCTCACCGCGCATTTGGCGTCTCCGTCAGCTTGTCGGTGCCCGGCACGAACGGATCGCCCCGGAAATTGAGCACGTTGTCGAACCGGTCGATACAGGTCGTCAGCCGCTTGTCGCAGCCGGGCCAGATCTCGAACGCATCCCCCGTGCCGACCGGAAAGGGCGGCGGGAAGGAGAGCACCAGATCGCCCGTCGCCAGATCCGATCCGCGCACCTCGATGGCCCGGCCGCTGTTCTGCCCGGAGGTGAAACGGATCACGCCGCCCGCGAACCAGTCGTCGGGCCTGTCCGCGACATCGATCATCGCGGTGAACGAGAGCGCGTCGAGCGGCGCGGTCACCGTGCCCGGCCGCGTCCAAGCCGGGTCACGGATGTCCACCCCGCAGCGCGCATCGCCGAGATCGGCGCGGCAATCGGGCGTGTAGGGCTCGATCAGCCGCTGCGCGAGCACCTGCGAGAGGCCGCGCAGCTCGGTGCGCCACTGGCCCTCGCTCGAGAGCATCACCTCGCCCAGCCAGCCCCGGCGCAGGCGGAGGGCGCCCTGCGACGGGTCCTGCCAGTTGACCACGAAGATCCGCATCTCGGCGCCATCGTAAAGCCCGGCGCGCAGTTCGGCCGCGTCGAGCCCCGCGTCGTCGAGCACGCCCTCGAGATCCACATTGCCGACCGCGAGCCCCGCCTCGGAGGCCACCGCGGTGCGCGAATAGCCGGCACGGGCGCGGTAGATCTCGCCGGCCACCGCGAGATCGACATCGTGATCGGTCGCGCGAAACACAACGCCGTCTCGGCGCGCCAGCCGCCAGCACGTGGCCAGCGTGAGCACATCGCCGTCGAGATGCGCGGCCAGTTCTGGGGACACCGCCTTCATTCGCGGATCTCCGCCACCGTGATGCGGCCCCATTGCTGCATCTCGTAGGTTTCCACCGTGAGATCGGCGGCATCGGTGTCGAACCGTGCGGGCACGTCGAACTCGTAGTCGGCCGTGACCGCGACGCCCGGATCCGGCGGTGTCGAGAACGTCACCAGGCCGGTCGCGGGATCGATGGACAGGCCAGTGCTCACCTCCATACCGTCGCGATACACCACGACCGTGCCTTCGACCGGGCGCGTGATGCGCCGCGCATGCACCGCGCCGCCGCTGTCATAGCGCCGCACCAGCTGGAAGGCGGTCTGTTGGCTGTCGCCGGTCCCGAGCAACTGCCCTGCCGCTCGGAAATCCGTCCAGTCCTTGAACCGAAACCCATGCGCGCGGCCGCGCCGGGCATAGAAGAAGGCCAGCACGGCCTCAATGTCCGCGCGCGACCGGATGCCGGTCGAGACGTTCCATTCGCCGCGGGAGCGCTGCCATTGCGCAATGCGCTGCTCGCGCCCGCTCTGCGT
>NZ_JBPBBB010000062.1:0-13091 GCF_050896375.1 Roseovarius tibetensis | reverse complement strand
TTCCGCGAACAGGTGTCAGAAAATTTCCGCGTCATAACCCACCAAGAATTTCGGTTTTTGGAAGGTTAGGGGTATAGATAACCTATCCGACGAGGTGTTTCGCACCCGTCTCGGACAAAGATTCGAGACATTCGTCGATGAGGCGTTCAATATCATGCGCTGGACTCTCGTCGTGGGTTTCCTGCGCTTCCTCGCCGTGAACGCCGGTTCGATCTGGTTCGACCTGATCTACTGGGCGGCAAGCCTGCTTTTGTTTGGTGCGCTTGCATCCCGTCTCCTGCTGCGTCCCGAAGTGCCTCTCTTCGCCAAGCTCGACCGGCGCTGGAAGCGCCGCGTCCAGACAGCCGTAAACTTGGGGCTTTGCCTGCTTGCCTTCCTCCTCGCGATGTGGCTGATTGAACATCTTGTAGATGGGATTGCGCGTTACCGCTTCGCCCCTGTCGTGGGCTGACGGATGGTCCGACTAGCCACGCGAGCGATATCCGGACGACCGCATGCGAAAGCGACATCGGCTCCATGCATGCCTGTTCTTATCAGTCTACTTTATCCGGTGAAGCTTCCATGGCAACGCGACGGTCTCGGCGTCCACGCTGATCAGGCGGGTGTTTGAGATGGCGACGCGATGGGTATGTCGGCTCAGGTATGAGCGCGGCCTGAACATGCGACGCTCTTTTGATCTCGGATTAAACGCGTCACCTTCGGCGACGAGATCATCTGCGGCACTTGAGAGGCTGCGGGCGCCGCGCGACAGAAATTGCGGTTACGATGCCGTCTTACCGTAAGATCGCGCCGATCACTTACCGGTCAACACGTACCTGGGGCGGATTTTTTGCCTTTCGATGGAGCAAGCATTCGTGATCAGGAGTGATTTCATCTCGCAGTATTGGAGCCGTAGCATACGTCTTAGAAGCCGCAAGATGCCGGATAACCAAAAAGCACGACAGAGAGGATCAAAGATGAAACGCACACTCACCGCAATAGCCGCGCTCGCCCTGACCGCCGCCGCAACCGGCGCGCAGGCGCAGGATAACTGCGATCCCGGCAAGCCGGGCGCCGAACTGACCGGTGCCGAGGCCGAGACCGTCTATGCCTGCATCGCCGAGGAGCTGCAGGCGGGCTACGCGCAGGGCGACAAGCGCTGGATCCCCGCCGAGTATGTGAGCGACTTCCGCGACTGGACCAGGGCCAGCACGATCCCGGCCGCACCGGGTTTCCACGGCAACCGTTTCCTGCTGACTTGGGTGAACGATACGGGCGACGAGGCCTACCTGGAGTATGCGGAAGACCCCGACATTCCCGCGGGCACGGTGATTGCCAAGGAGTCTTTCGCGGTCACGGATACGGGAAACGTGCAGAAGGGTCCGCTCTTCCTGATGGAGAAGGTCGCTGCCGGCACCTCGCCCGAGACCGACGACTGGTACTACATGCTCGTCGCGCCGAACGGCACACCCCAAGCGGTCAACGTGATGACCGCCTGCAGTGAATGTCATCAGGGTGCCTACGGCCACCAGGGCGGGCTCGGCTACCCGGTCCCCGAGGCCCGCGTGTCGAACTGACGGGCTGCTCATCCTCACTCTCACGCACAAGGACCCCAATGACCGCCGACGCAAGACCCAAGCTGGCGAAGATCGACCTCGATATGGCCTACGACGGGGCGCCTCCCGTCGTCGAGGCCGCGGAATGACCCGCGGGCGGCCGGCCGCGGGGGGACGCGCCCCGATGAGGGGCACCCTCCCGGCGCTCGCGCTGGCGCTCGGGCTGGCCGCGGCGGGATCGGTCGCCGCCGGCCCGGTGGAGCGCTGGCGCGACGCCTGGCCGGAGACCGATTTCGACCGGCACGCGGTCCCGTTCTCCGAGATCCGCTCCGGCGGTCCGCCACGCGACGGCATCCCGCCGATCGAGGACCCGCGCTTCGAGCCGGTGGCGGCCGCGCGGGACCGCATCGCCGCGCGCGAACCAGTGATTTCGCTCGATATAAGGGGCGACGCGCGCGCCTATCCTCTCTCGATCCTGATCTGGCACGAGATCGTCAACGACACCGTGGGCGGCACGCCGGTCGCGGTCACCTACTGCCCGCTCTGCAATACGGGCATCGTGTTCGAGCGGGTCGTGGACGGGGCTGTGACGACCTTCGGTACCACCGGCAAGCTCCGCCATTCAGATCTGGTCATGTACGACCGCGCGACCGAGAGCTGGTGGCAGCAATACGGCGGACGCGCCATCGTGGGCGAGAAGACAGGCGACGAGCTCGACGCCGTGCCCTCGCTCATGGAATCATTCGCCGACTTCGCGAAACGCCACCCCAAAGGCCGCGTCCTGCGCCCGCCCGAAGGGTCGCGCCGCGCCTATGGCCTCAACCCCTACGAGGATTATGACGCCTCCTCGCGCCCATTTCTCTACGACGGCAGCTATGACGGGCCGGGGTCGCCGCTGATGCGCGTCGTCACCGTGACGGGGCGGGCCGAGGCCTGGAGCCTCGCGCTCCTGCGCGAGAAGGGCCGGCTACGCGCCGGCGACCTGGAGCTCAGCTGGCGCCCAGGGCAGGCCTCCGCCCTCGACAGTGCGCGCATCGCCGAGGGCCGGGACGTCGGCTCCGTCACGGTGATGCGGGTGGGCGAGGACGGCGCGCGCCACCCCGTCGTGCACAAGATCCCCTTCGCCTTCGCCTTCCGCGCCTTCAATCCCGGCGCGCCGATCCATCACCCCGAGTGAACCGCAAACGACCGGAGGTCTCGCAGATGGTCCGCACCGCCACCCTCGCACTCGCCGTGTTCCTGCTCGCGGCACCGGTCCTCGCGCTGGAGCCGCGGGAGGGCTGGCGCGTCCACCCCACGCAGAAGTCCTACCAGACGCTGCTCTCCGACCTGAAGGCGGCCATACGTGCCGAGGAAATGGGCCTCGTCACCGAGGCCGGACCGACCGGGGCCGCGGCGGCGCGCGGTATCGAGATCCCGGGGAACCGGGTCGTCGGCGTCTTCCGCAATGACTTCGCGGTGCGGATCCTCCGGCTGAGCACGGCGGCCATGATCGAGGCCCCGGTCCGCTTCTACGTCAGCGAGGAGGCCGACGGCACCGGGACGCTTTCCTACAAGACGCCGGGCTTTGTGTTTGCCCCCTATATCGACGAGGGCGGCGCGGATCTGGAAGCGGCGGCGGGAGAGCTCGACATCATCTTCGAGGCGATCGCCGACCGGGCCCGCGGACCGGCAAAGGAGACATCCGATCAATGAGCCATCTTCCTACCCTGCCGAACGCGACGCTGATCGACGTCTTCGCGACCGCGCCGGAAATCTTCGAGCGCCTGCATGTCTTCGCCGAGGCGGTCATGCGCGGGGCGAATTCGCCCTTCTCGGCCGGCGAGCGCGAACGGATGGCGGCCTTTGTCTCGCGGCTGAACGGCTGTGTGTTCTGCGAGGCCTCGCACGGCGCGGCCGCCGCCCGGTTCGGCGCCGACCCGGCGGCGGTGACCGCCCTTGTCGAGGACCCGTCAACTGCGCCCGTTCCGGAGGCGATGAAGCCCGTCTACCGATACCTGCGCACGCTTACCCTCGAGCCCGGTGCGGCCTCCGCGGCGGAGGTCCGCGCGATCCTCGATGCCGGCTGGCCCGAGGCGGCCATCACCGGCGCGAACCTCGTCTGCGGCGTATTCGCGATGATGAACCGGCTCGTCGAAGGCCTCGGCATCGGCTCCGATCCGGCGACCGTCGAGATGGCGGGTCGCCACCGCCATGATCGCGGCTATGTCGGCATCAGCGACCTTGTGAAAACGCGCGCCGGGTAGGGCTCCGGGCGGTCCGTCTTCCCGCGTCCGCGACACGCGCGAGCCAATTTTCGCCACCTTCCAGCACAGACGCGACAACTGGCCTTGTGTCTTGCATCGCGCGCGTAAAGTGCCGGCGGTTTCGCGTGCTCGAAATCGTCGAGGACCACAGCCGGGTCTGCCCCGGCCAAATCGTGGACGTGTCACGTCTGACCTCACATGATCGATCAAACGCGACAAGCTTCCAAGAGGTTGGGCCATATGGGACACAGACCAGACCTTTCGGCGTGATCGTACGCGAACGTACGCGACAGACTGCATTGCGGGCCACTCACGCTTTCGTTAGCGTTGCATGCAGGGATCGAGGGCAAAGGCTCGGAATGCACGCTTCCACAACAACAGCCGTAAGCGAAGACGCCTTCGCATCGTTGTTTCAGGAGTTGCACGACCCGGCATTTCTCGTCGACCGTGTCGATGGGAACTTTCTGGCCGCAAATCAGGCGGCGGCACGGTTGCTGGGCTATTCGCTGGATGACCTTGCCACGCTCAGCCCGAGCGACCTGCACCCGCACGAGTTGCCGCGCCTCAAGTCATTCCTGCAGGAAGTGACCACCCATGGGCGCTGGCAGGACGACAACCTGACCTGTCGCTGTCGCGACGGAAGCTTCGTGCCGGCGGAAGCCCGCGCCACCACGCTGCACGTGCAGGGACGTGACTGCATCCTGATCCAGCTGCGCGACCTGCGCGGCCAGAAACTTGCAGAGGTGGGCCAGTCGGTGCGCAAGCTGTCACATGACCTGCGCAACGCGATGACCACGGCGCAACTTCTGGCCGACAGGCTGGCAGAGAACGACGATGCGCAGGTCCGCAAAAGCGCCGACGTGATCGCGCGGTCCCTCGAGCGCGCCATCACCATGTGCCAGCAAACCATCGACGCCGGCCAGATCGCCAGCGAAGCGCCGTGTCGCGAAAGGTTCTTGCTGGCGGATGTGGTCGAAGAGGTGACCGCCACCGTGGTCATGCCAAGCGGCCTCGGCACACAAGTGGTCATGGACGACGCGGATGAAGACGCCACGGTGCTGGATGCCGATTTCGACCAGATCTACCGAATACTGCTAAACCTTGTGCGGAACGCCGCCGAGGCGGGGGCGCAGACCGTGCGCATCTACGGCGCGCGCGACGATGGGCGGGCGATCCTGACGATCACCGATGACGGGCCGGGGTTGCCGGACTCGATCCGGGAGAACCTCAACCGCGAAAAGCCCGACCTTTCCGAAGGCAGCAGCGGGCTGGGCCTCATGATCTGCTGCGAACTGGCCGCGCGACACGGCGGCGCGATGTCGGTTATGGATAGCGGCCCGAAGGGGTCGCGATTCCGCGTCACCATCCCTGACGCGGTCTGAGCCAGACTGACAGGCAGGTTCAGTTCTTCTGACCGATGGACCCGTAGCCGCGGAATTCCGGATCGATCCGAGTGCGCATCAGGTTGTTGGCGTAAGTCGCCATGGTGAATTCGGAAACCGTCCCGATGATTTCGACCAGCGCCGCATGGCCGAACCCGCGCCGGGCGAACCAGTCGATTTCCGCTCTTGGAAGGCGGCCGCGCGTTTCCAGCACGCGCATCGTGGCGGTAATCAGGGCATCCATCCGATCGTCATCGAGACGCGCGCGGGTCAGCGCCGCCTCGACAGCCTCCTGCGTCGCGCCGGCCTCGACCGCCTCCTTGGAAAGCGCGGCGCGACAATAGTTGCAATCGTTCTCCAACGCCGTAAGCAGACCGACGATCAGCCGCTCTCCCTCATCGAGGGTTCCGTTCATGAGCTTGTCGTCAAGCTGCACGAACCCGGCCAGCACGTTCGGGGCGACCCCAAGCGTACGGTAAAGATTGGGCACTCCTTTGGGGTAATAGGCCCGAATGGCTTCGAAAAGGGCCTTCTTGAGGTCGTTTTCGGCCTCGGCCGCGGTGTCGGTGTCGGTTGTCACTTTGGCGTCTCTTTTCCGTGCGATCAAACCCATCATTAAACGGTGTTGATCGAGAAATCCAACGCAGAGCAACACGAACTCCGTCACAATTCAGTCATGGGGACGTTCACCGATCGATGGGCGACGTGCGGGGCGCCGGGTCGGGGGGCAGGATCAGCCGCCAGAAATTGGCCTCGAGCGGTTCAAGATTGCGCGACGGGCTTTCGGGCGGTGTGCCTGTGGTGATCACCTTGGCCAGATCCGCCAGCACCTCCGGATTGTTGCGAAAATAGCTGTGGCTCGACTGTCCGGTCACGGCGCTGACATTGACGAAATGGACGTTCCGGATGCGCCGGAAGATCTCGCGTTCGGTCTCGCCCAGCGCATCGAAGGACAGCCGGCCAAAGCGAGTACCCGCCATTAGGAGTTGTGCGAGGCCGAGCGCCCCGTCATTCGGGTTCATGTAGACCGTGATGCGGCCGAAAGCGGGTCCGAAATGTTCGGCGATCAGGCGCTGGCGGACCACCGAGAAATCCAGATCTGGGGCCGCGAGGATCAGCGTCTCGACCTTCAGCGTTTGCAGTGGATTGCGCCCCGCGGCCCGCTCTTCGATGACAAGCTCGCGCAATGCGGTGGTCACCACGTCGCTGCCACGGCTGTGCGCGACAATGTGAATACGCTCCAGCCCCGGCACATCCTTCAGAAGCCGCAAGGTCTCCTTGAGGTGGAAGACCGAGAATTCACCGCTTTCGCGGTCCTTGAAATATCCGAACGCGCCGGGATTTCCCGCAGGCCAGCTATATGCGACGGGCAAGGCATCGCGTCCCGTGACGTGCCAGAGCCGCGCCGTCGTCTCCAGCGTTTCTTCGAAAAGGCTGTTGAACCCATGCACGTAGAACAGGATCTCGCGTTGTCCGCTGCGCTGCAGGGCGCTGGCAAGGGTGCGGCGCATATCCGCCTTGGCGGCATTGTAGGCCAGCGTCGCCTCAGCATCCGGCAGGATGATGCCACGATCCTGGGAAAACGGCAGCGGCGTTTGTGGAAACCGCCTGATTTCGTGTAACCCTTCGAGGTCTGGCCGGACCGTGTCCGTCGCGATTTGCGCCACGCCGAAGGTCATGGCCGGGCTCCGCTCTGTCGTATAGGCAATGCCGCCATCCTGGGATCGTTGGGACGCGCGGTCGGTCACGTAGTAGAAGGCCTCGCTGCGCTCTGCATCCCCCTCGGACAGCTGCGAAAACGTGACAGGGCGTCCGCAAGCGGACAGCAAGACAAGCGCGCATATCCAGATCACGTGTTCGACAAGACGCATCTTTTCATCCTTGGTGCCACCACCAGGAAACCTATCCGGACATGCGCGCGTGGGTCGAACACATTCCGAATTTCAAACGCAAGACTTCGTGAAGACAGGCCCCACCCCGTATTGGTGGCGTGCGCGAGGGCGATCAACGCCCGGATATGATGTTTGAACACGTGCTTTGAAGATGGTTCCCTGGTCAGCCAGCCATCGCCTCGATCTCGCGGGCGATATCCTCCGCGAGGATCCCGGCGGTCTCGGCCGCATCGCTGCGCTGCGCATAAGCGCGCAGTCCGAAGATCGACGCTTGCAGCCGCGCTGCCAATCGCTCCGGGTCCGAGCCGGGTGGGATCTCGCCGGCGTCGCGCGCGTGGCGAAAGGCGTCCGCAAATGTCATCTCGACCTCGCGCATCATTTCCTCGGCAGTCTGGCGCAGCATTGGATCGTGATCCGGGGTTTCCAGCAGGGTCTTGACCAGCATGCAGGCGCGCGAGGGCGGATCGCTGGACAGCAGACGGCCGATCATCCGCACATGCGCCGCAAGCCCGCTGATCGGGCTTGGCGCCCTGACCATCGTTTCGGCCAATGTCGCTTGTCCGATGGCAGCGTAGCGGTCGAGCGAAGCGCAAAAGAGCGCCTGCTTTGACCCGAAGGCGGCATAGATCGAGCCCGGTCGCATGTCGAGGGTCCGTTCGAGATCCTTCAGCGATGTGGTGTGATAGCCGCGCGCCCAGAACAGGTCCATTGCCGCGTGGAGCACTTCGTCCCGGTCATGGATGGCCGATCTGCCCATGTCTCACACCTCGATCCCGATTGAGTGATCGCTCAAGAAGTTTGTTGTATACTGGCACGTGTAAAGTTAGGCAAGTTACTTGAACGATCACTCAAGAAACAGCAAGGAGACCCGCGTGACCAGCTTTGAAATGCACACGATCGAAACTGCCCCCAAAGACAGCCGCCCGATGCTCGAAAATTCCCAGAAGGCGTTTGGCAGCATTCCCGGGCTGCATGCCGTGATGGCCGAGGCGCCCGCGCTTTTGCAGGCCTATCAGCAGCTTCACCAGATGTTCGCCGAGCAGACCAGCTTCGACAAGGACGAGTTGACCGTGGTCTGGCAGACCATCAATGTCGAGCACAACTGCACCTATTGCGTGCCCGCCCATAGCGGCATTGCCAAACGGATGAAGGTGGACGATGCGATCGATAACGCGCTCCGCGACGAGACGCCGCTGCCGAATGCCCGGCTCGAGGCACTGCGCAGTTTCACGCTGGCTGTCACCCGTGGCCGCGGCCATGTCGAGGAGACCGAATTGCAGGCATTTCTCGGTGCAGGATTCACCAAGCGTCAGGTTCTCGAGGTGATCCTTGGCCTGTCGCAGAAGGTCATGTCGAACTACACCAACCACCTCGCCGAGACACCGGTGGATGAGGCATTCCAGGGCTTTTCGTGGAAAAAGGCGGGCAAGGACGCCGCCTGACCCGCCGGGTCGCCACCTGCCGTCGCCTCTGACGAACCCGGCCTCGTATCCTTCAAGGTCGGGTCGCCTTTTCGCAGCGTATTCTTGCGACGTCGTTCGGTGATTTGGGTGAAAGATCCTTATTTCCTAAGCTGGCGGGGCCATCGTCACAGTTCTTGTCCTTGCGTAAAAAGGCGCGATAAAATGCGGTCCGCATGGGGGTGCCTCCCGCGCATCGTCGAAGTGAGCCCCACGCAGTCCGAAGATCGACAGCATGTCAGGATCCTTCTACGCGTTCAGGTCGATGACCCGAAATCCGTGCAAGGGTCCTGACATAGGGTCGATCTCCGGTCTGGAAACATTCTGCGATGGACGCCAACCCGGGTAGGGCGAGCGATATGGTGTGCTCTTCTTTTATCCGAAATACGCGCGAATGGCAGGTCAGTTCCGCATGGGAATACCGTCTTGCCAGCGGAAGCCGACACCGCCGCCTTGCCAGACGCCCTCGCCGATCGGGTTGGGGCCGTCGATCTTCACATGCTGCGGCAGGTCGAAAGCGGGCGCAAGATCCCGAACGCCCTTCACGGTGCTACGATGCATGATCCGCAAGCCCTGTTTTTCCACAGGCATATGCGCTTCGGGCGCCGCCCGATGCGCGACGGCAAGGTTGTCGATGAAGACACAGTCGTTTTCGTGGTACTCGTATGCGACAGCATATCCGTCGCTGAGCCCGGCATTCAGGATGTCGTTGTAGTCGTGGCAGAGCTGCTTGAGATCCTCGGCGTCCAGGAGGCTGAAACCGTCCCGATCCGGCAGCTTCTCGATGACGGCGCCCGTCATGCCCAGATGCAGCCAGATGCATTTCTGCCCGGACAAGGGGTGCTCGTGCACCAAGGGGTGCACAACACCCGAGGCGGAGTTCACCGAGGACAGTCGGCTCCAGCGTTCCTGCCTCTCCACGGGCAGCGCCTCGAAGGCAAGTCCTTGGTGCGCAAAATGCGTGCCGCCGCCATTCTCGGCAGGGCGAATGATATGATAGCCGGAATGGGAGAAGGTGGCAGGCAGGAAACTGCCGTCATTGTGCCATTGCGGCCCGACATCCGGAATGCCGTGACGTTCATCGTTGGACAGGCGAAAGATGTGGGGGTTGCCGCCGGGCGTCTCGGGGTGAACGCCATGTGTGCTGTGCAATTCCTTGCCGCCCCACAGACAGCTGGCGCGCAGGAAATCCTCGGCATCCAGCTGTTTCTCGTTCTTGAACACGAGAAAGCCGCGTTCCGCCATCTCGCGCTCCAGGACGTCGACAGCCTCGGGCGGCAGTCCGTCCTTGGAGGACAGGTCTATTCCCGAAACCTGCGCGCCAATGGGATCGATAGCGGCGATCTCGCCACCAAATTTCTCGATGATGGCAGCACGCGTCGGATCAATCGGCGGGAGTTTCGTTTCATGTGTGTTCAAAGCCGACCTCTTTATTAACATCTTGCAGATAAGTCGCAGTTTTCTGTGTTGAAAGGGGGTAGCCGATTTGGTCGCGCCGTGGCCTGTGCCTCACGTCAGTCAGATCGTGCGTGTCTGTATTTCAAGACCCTGACTTTACGGGAAAATCTTTCCAGTGCCAGCCCCTGCGGTTGATGAATACTTGTGCTTACGCAGCCAATGGCTGGTTCTACGGATCGCAATGCAGCAGCGATGACAATCCTTGTATCTAGGCTTTGGCCCGCTTGCGCGCTGAGCCGGGGTAAGTCGCTGCATGTCTGAACTCGCGGCTCCATGATGCCTATTGTCATTGCTCGCCCATGGCGCAGCAAGTGCCCAATATCAATGCCCAACGCCGCTCACCTCGGTTCCCACGGCCGCGCTTTCGGCATCACCCCTGTCACCGCGACCTCCCTCAACATCCCGCCCGCGATCAGCCCGTCGCGCACCCAGCCCAGCGCCTGCCACCATTCGTCATAATCCTTTCGGGCAGATGCGATCTGCTCGGGATGCGGCGAGAACGTCACGGGGCAGGCAAGGATCTCAATCGTCTTCCATGTGCCACGAGGTGTTGGGCCTCTGACACGAATGCGCGCGGTCCCGACGACGACAGTTTTCGCCCGCTCGCCATGCTTGTTGCGCCTGGTGTCCACCGGCACGCACTTTGGCACGGCGCCGGGCATCCAGTCCGGCGTCAGCCCGGCGCGCGCCAGTTCGGCCATCCGGATCGCCATGCGCTTGCCGCCCAGCCTGTCGGGGAGCCCCGCGACGGTGGCGGCGATGACCTCGGCATCCTCATGGGTGTGGTCGCCGATCTTGTAGCGCCCGCCATCGACCTTGCAGCCCAGCGCGGCCTGCTGGATCAGCACGTATTCCAGGCCGAAGCCGGAGCGATGCGCGCGCTCGGGATCGGAGGGCTCGGGCAGCTCCAGCTGCGCCTTCTCGACGCCGAAGGCCCATTCCAGCGCTTGCTGGACGGACATGGCACCCTTCAGCTTGCCACGTGCGCCGCGCTGGGCTGGCGTCCTGGACAGCCTGCGGTCGAACCGGCTCATAGCACACCTCGCGCTCTCAACCGGTCCGCCGTGACCAGCCCGCGGGCCAGCATGGCGTCGCGCATGGTGGTGCTGATCATGTTGGGCGGCAGGAACTGATCCGAGTTCACCATCCCGGCATAGAAGGCCGCCAGCTCGTCGTCGCTGGGCGGAGGCCCTGACGCGGTCTTGCGGCCCCTCCTGCGCCCTGCCTGGCGGTCTTTGGGCTTCTCGGACCCAGACCTTCGCTGCGCCTGACGCTGGGCGGCGCGCTGCATGGCGCGATCGAGCGCCTTGGGCCCGTCCGGCGGGTCGGGGTGGTCGTGGCGCGTTTCCTCGGCCACAGCGAGGATCGCCTCTGCGCTGAGATCAAGATCATCGCGCCAGCGCCGGACATGCTCGCGGGGCGGCCAGCCCTGCCACCAGGCGGGCAGCGCGGCGTTGGGGGCAAAGCCCAGCGCGTTGAGCAGCTCTGCAAAGAACCGATCAAAATCGAATTCGCGCGCTCGCGCGTCCTCCTCCTCCTTTACTGGTTCCCTTAAAGGTTCCCTTACAGGGTTAGTGTCCGGATTCCGGACACGGGTCGGGCCATTTTCCGGACACGGGTCGGGGCCAAAATCGGACACGGGTCGCGCGTCCGAGCCGTGTCCGGATCTCGGACACGGGAGAGCCGTATCGACTGCTGCCGCGCCTGCCTCTGGAGCGCGTTCGTCGGGTTCCGGGCTGTCAGCGTCACGCGCGGCGATCCCGTGTCCGGTTTCCGGACATGGGTCTGGCGTATCCGGTGTGAAGCCTGGCTCGAAGCCCAGGATGTAGCGGGTTGGCATCTGCCGTTTCGTGACGGGGTGCAGGCGCTTGACCCGGCGCAGCAGCCTGGCGGTTTCGAGCAAGGCAAGATGCTCGTTCAGCGTGGAGCGGCTGATCTCGCAATCATGCGCAAGCCGGCTCTGCGAGGGGAAACAGCCATAATCCGGGTTGAAGCGGTCGCAGAGATGCCAGAGCACTATTTTCGTGGTGGGTTTAAGCCCACGCTGCTGGATGGCCCAGTTGGTAGCAGCATGGCTCATGGGGCTGTCCTCCGCGCTGGGCGCTGAGCGGTATCTTGCTTCGCGACGCGGGTCGTGAGCCCATGATCCGCGAGTGCACCCAGCGCATCGTCGAGCGTGCGCACCAGCGCCCACCCGAAGCCCTGCGCCTGCACGGCATCGCGAAACCCCGCTTGCGCTGGGCTGAGCCGGCCCCTGGGAGTCTTCAGCTCCAGAAACAGCACGCGCCCGTCGCAGAGCACCATCAGATCGGCAAAGCCGGGATGGACGCCCATGCCGACCAGGATGGCCTGGCGTTTCGCGCCGCGTGGCCCTGGTTCGGTCACCTCATTGGCGCAGTGGTGTATGATCGCGGTCTTGGGCAGTGAGAAACGTAGCGCGGTGACCACAGCGCGCTGCAGATCGGCCTCGGGTGTCCTGCGTCGCGTCATCGACTGCCCTCCCGGTCCGGCTGGGCGCGATCGACGCGCCCTGGCGATTTCGCATCGAGGACGACCAGCAGGAGCCGGGCGTCCTCGCGCTCCTCGGGCGTCTGGCCATGCCGGACCAGTACCTTGCAGGCGAGACGGACCATATGATCGGAGTGGTGGACCACGTCAGCCACGACGATACGCGCCTCGCGCAGCCGCTCCTCGATCCAGTCCTGGCGGGCCTCGTCGCGGTGGCGGGTCTTGCGGAAGGGCATGGGTACGGTCATCGACGGCCTCCCCGGCGCCCGGGAGCGGGCGCTTCCTGCTGCATGAGCCAGTCCTGCACCGCCTCGCGACGGTAATAGATCTTGCGCCCGGCCCGCACGCAGGGCGGCCCGAACCGCAACTTTTCCCAGCGATGCAGAGTTTCGACTGTGACCCCGAGCTCCAAAGCAAGATCGAGGCGGCTGATCCAGCCGCTCAGCAGGGAAGGTTTGCTGGATCGGGGGGACGTTGCTGTTTCTGTCATTTGGTTTCTCCTGTTCATCGCCCGGCATGGGCAAAGTTCAGGTCTTCAGAAACGCAGAGCCGCAGGGGTGGCGGGAAGGCAGAGACCGGCGGTGATGCGCCCGGAGCCTGCCGGTCATTG
>NZ_JBPBBB010000061.1:0-14409 GCF_050896375.1 Roseovarius tibetensis | reverse complement strand
ATTCATCGTTTGCATCAGGCATCTCCCATTGGCGCGCCCGAACACCGGGCGTCGACTGGTGCCAGTGAGACAGATCGCCCGGGGTGGCAGGGAGGCACGGGGTGGCACGCAAAACGCCACCCCCGTGCCACCCCTTGTTTTATTGGCGTTGCGGGAGATTGGCGTCGCAATACCGAGGTCGACGCCGCGATGCAGCAATTTCGGCCTTTCGGCGGTTCACGCGCATTCGGCTGCATTCGCGTTGATTTACAGGGGATTCGCGCGCATTCGTGCTCAAACCGGGGGTGGCACCGCGCACGAATGTGTGCCACCCCCTGATTTCATTGGGAATTTACAAGATTCGGCGGTTTTACACTTGGCTTGGGCACTCTGCAGGTCTGTTTGCCGGTGAGATTCGTGGCCCGGTTTGACAGGCGCGGATTTCTCATTTGTCGCTGGAGCTCCGAAACAGCAGTAAAACAAGGGGTGGCACGCCACCTGTCTCCGGCGTGCCACCCCGTGCCTCCCTGCCACCCCCGGCGCCATGCTCTGCTTGATAGACGCGGCGTTTTACGCGTCATCACACGGGGCAAGAGAGAGGTGTGCAAATGCCGGACAGGCAGAAACTGACCGAGGCGGTCCTGCGCAATGCCGTGCCCGCGGAGGGCCGGGACTACCAGATATTCGACACCGAGCTGCGCGGCTTCGCCGTGTGTATCTATCGCGGCGGGGGCAGGGCCTTCACGCTGGATTACCGCTACGCAGGACGCCAGCGCCGTATGACCTTTGGTCGCTGGCCGGACTGGAGCGTGTCGGCGGCGCGCACCCGCGCCAGGGAGCTGCGCCGGGAGATCGATGCCGGGGGCGATCCACTGGCCAGCCGCGGTGCTGTCCGCGAGGCGCCCCGGGTCGCCGATCTGATCGCGCGCTATGTCGAGGTGCACCTGACGCATCTGGCCGAGCGGAACGCGGCTGATCAGCGGGCAATGATGGAGAAGTTCATTGCGCCCGCGTGGGGCCGAATACTGGTGGCCGAGGTGAGTTCTTATGACGTGGAATTGCTCCTGACCAAGGTCGCGGAGGGACGCGCGCGGCCCGCCAAGGCCAAGCCCAATAATCGCGCGCGCAAGCTGCAGGGCGCCAAGCCGACGCCGGTGCGCGCCAACCGCGTCGGCGAGGTGGTCCGCAAGATGTTCGCCTATGCCGTCAAATGGGGCTGGCGCGAGGACAATCCGGCCATGGGGTTTCGCCGCCGGATGGAGACGCCGCGGGAGCGGTACCTGTCACAGGACGAAATTGCGCGCCTCGCTGCCGCACTTGATGCGGCCGAGGATAAACGCGCGGCGGACATCATCCGGCTGTGCATGCTGACTGGCGCACGCGTGGGGGAGGTGCGGCAGGCCCGCTTCGAGGATTTCAACATCGAGCATCTGAGCTGGACCAAGCCCGCCACCACGACCAAGCAGCGCCGGGTTCACCGGGTCCCGATCTCGGATGAGGCCGCCGCAATAGTACGCCAGCGGCGCCTTGCGGTGGTGTCGGGATCACCCTGGCTGTTCCCCGGCGACACCCCCGGTCAGCCCGTTCAGGAAATCCGCCGGTTCTGGCGGCGCATCCAGAAAGAGGCCGGGATCGAGGATGTCCGGATCCACGACTTGCGCCACACCTTTGCATCGCTGCTGGTGAGCGGCGGGGCCTCGCTCGAGATGATCGGCAAGCTGCTGGGCCACAGCCAGATGCAGACGACCCAGCGCTATGCGCATCTCATGGACTCGCCCTTGCGCGCTGGAGTCGATGCCGTGGCCAGTGCCTTCAGGCCCAGGCCACAGCTGGTTCACAACGCGGACTCGTCCTCCTCGTCGTCGTCGGAGCAAGGAAGATCAGGTCGGGTTACCCCTTCGATCTCCTGAACTTCAGCGCGTCGAGCACCGGTTTCAGGCGCCGTCGGATCGACCGTTCATCGGGGAAGGTGCCATCACGTGAATTGTTCGAGAACCAGTCCTGAAGTTCGCGGATCCATTCCGCCTGCGAGACGGGCAGGCCCTCTTCGAACACGCGACGTGTGATCTCGACATGCATGCCGACCCAGTCGTAGTCACCGTCCTCGCCCAGCCCGGCGCCTTCTGCGATCCGGTCAAACAGGTTATGTGCGTCCTCGAAGCGCTGAACATCGTTGCCCAGAATCATCACATCCCCGATCGAGACGATGACGCCCTCTTCCGGGGCGCTGATGTGCAGCCACTCTTCCTCCTCAAGCGGACGGATGCGCTTGACAGGTGCGGAGTGCGGCCCGGTTCCGCAGCGGCGAAATATCGGCAGGATATCCGTTGGCTGGATCTGCACCAGCCCGCTGGCAGATCTTTCTCCGCATTCGACGGAGGGAATGCCGGTAACGACTCTCAGGGACCCCGTACCGGACCACCCGGCGATGTCGGATATCGTGCAACCCCAGCGCGCAGCGGCTTCGTGAACAGTATAGAAGACACGTTGTGGCAATCCCATTGGTAGATTCCTCTCGTTTGCGCGCCGCTGGCCGGATCAGACAGGCCCGGTCAGCGGCAATTTCACACTCTGGTCAGAGGCTTGGATGTTTGAGAGCGCGTGCTCCGTGAGCAAAAATCCCGCCTCGAGAGCCGACCTAGAGCGCCTGTGAGATCAAAGCCTTTCCCGGCTTTTCAGCTGCCGATTGAAGATCACTGGACATGTCCTCTACGATGTTTCGCAACTTTACCGGGTGGCTGAAATTGCCGCGTCGCGCCATCGGGATACCTCTTTGCATCACGTCATGGGCGAGTTCGCGGTCGCGGAGCGCATGGCGCGGCGCATAGTCAGCTAGTTTGAAGATCTTTTCTCGGCTGTGGAAAAAACGATGCTGATCGCCTGCGTCGGTGGTCACTGACGGATGTCTCCTACATCAATCACCGCGTTTTCACGGAGAACGAACTAGCGGCCATTGATCTGACAATCCGGCGCGCGGCGCGAGATGGTGCCGAAAGCGAGGCGATGGCGAAGGAAAATGTAAGAGATCGTCCTGTCGCGTCTTATTCGCGCCCCATGGCAAACGGGGCAAAAGGGCTATTCGCAAATCCTCCTTCTGGTGAACGGCTTTGCCCCTGTCGGTCGGACCCAACGCAGGTGGTCTCGGCGGATTATCTCAATTTGCTGTTCACATCATTCTGCAGGCCAACGATGGTCGAGATCGCCTACAAGCGCGGGCGATGCAGAGCCGCGCAAGTGCACGGTCAGGCCCCACGCCGTAATTGTCGGCACCCGTTATTACCTGATTCCCCGCGACGTCAACGCCGACCGCCAATGCCGGCAGTTTCGATTTGACCGCATCGTCGAAGTGTATGCCACCATACAGGTCTTCGAGTGCGACCTAGATTTCGACGTCAAGGGTTACAGCGCCCAAGCATTTGGCTCGTTCTCATCCGAGGTCGAACAATGCCCTGTCCCATGGCGCTTTGCACCCTGCGCAGCATCCGCTGCCCGTGAATACGTGTTCCATCCCACACTCCAGTGGAGCAATCCGACCGCACGGAAATATTTGACTCGATGTCGCACCTCGCGTAGATTCCATATATGAAAGTAAAGTTCGATAAATGGAAATTTAACTGTGGATTTTAGAGAAGGTCGACAGATCTGGATCTAAAGCGGCGCGGGAGGAGGATGCGATGATGATGTTGAATCGATGGGCAGGATTGCGCCGGGCGGGCACTTCATGACGGAGCAAGTCGTCACAAGTAAGGTCGCGGACGGTATGCTAAGCGTCACCATAAACCGCGCCGAGAAGCGCAACCCGTTGAGTCGCGCGGTTCTGGATGAACTCCGGCGCCTCTTCGAAGCGGCAGCGGCGGATGAGAGCCTGTCATGCGCGATTCTCCGGGGCGCGGGCGAAAAAACTTTTGCGTCCGGCGGCGACCTCAAGGAACTGGCCGACGTGAAAGGCATAATCGCCGCACGCGACATGGCCGAGAACGCTAAGCTTGCACTTGCGGCCGTCCGGGCCTTCCCGGTGCCTGTGGTTGCCGCGCTCAATGGCGACGCCTTGGGGGGCGGGGCAGAATTGGCGATGGCCTGTGACATGCGGGTAGCGGCGCGGCATGCGCGGATCGGGTTCATCCAGGGCCGGCTGGCCATTTCTTCCGCTTGGGGCGGTGGCGTCGATCTGATGCGGCTTGTCGGCCCGTCGTTGGCGCTGCAACTACTTGCACGGTCCGAGGTGCTGGACGCGCCCGCGGCGAGGCAAATAGGTCTGGTTAATGCTGTCGGCGATGCCGAGACGTCGTTCGAGGCGACGGTCGCGGACTTCGTCGGCCCTATGCAAAGGCAATCGCCGCACGTCATGCGCGCTTTCAAAGCTCTAGCGATGCCGTTGCGCATCGAAGGTCGTGTCGCCCTCGACCATATCGAAACCGAGCATTTTGGCATGACTTGGGCGCATCCCGATCACGACGCAGCGGTAGAACAACTTCTTGACAGGAAAGTGGGGTAGCCATGAACGACGTTGACTATCGCTTGGGTGGCAAGGGCGCCGTGCACGACCCCGCTACTGACGATCCGCTGGCGCGTACGCCCAGCGGGATCAATGTGCCTGTCATGATCTCACCGGACATGGCCGGCTCCATTGCGATCGGGACGCCCGGGCAGTTCCCGTTTACACGGGGCATTTTTGAGAATGGCTATCGCGGTCGCCTGTGGACAATCCGGCAATACTCTGGCTTCGGCACGGCCGAGAGCACCAACGAACGTTACCGGTTTCTGCTCGATCGCGGACAGACGGGCCTTTCGGTCGCTCTGGACCTGCCCACGCAGTGCGGCTACGACCCGAATGATCCCATGGCCCGCTCTGAGGTCGGCAAGGTCGGAGTCTCGCTGTCGAACCTCGCCGAGGCCGAGATCCTTTTCGACGGCATCGACCTGTCGGGTATCTCTACATCTTTCACAATCAACGGCACCGCAGCAATAATTTATGCGATGTATCTGGCGGTGGCTGACAAGCAAGGCGTGCCGCGAGAAAAGCTGACCGGCACGATCCAAAATGATATTCTTAAGGAATACGTAGCCCGGGGTACATGGATATTCCCGGTGCGCCAGTCAATGCGTCTGATCGCTGACAGCGTGCTTTACGCGAACTCGGAAACGCCGCGCTTCAACCCGATCTCGATCGCCGGTGCGCATGTACGCGACGCGGGCGCCAACGCAGCCGAGGAGATGGGATACACACTCGCCAACGGCCTAGCCTATGTCGACGAGTTCAAGGCTCGCGGCGGTGACGTCAACGCTTTCGCCAAGCGACTGAGCTTCTTTTTCTATGTTCACATGGATCTTTTCGAGGAGGTGGCCAAGTTCCGGGCCGGGCGCAAGCTCTGGGCGAAGCTGCTGCGGGAGCGTTACGGCGTGACTGACGAGAAGGCTCTGCGCTTCCGTTTCGGCGTGGTATGCGGCGGCTCTTCTCTTACGGCTGCCCAGCCGCAGAACAACATCGTGCGCGTGGGAATCGAAACGCTGGCCGCTGTGATGGGTGGCGCGCAATCGGTCTTCACCTGCGCCTTTGACGAGGCCTACCAGATCCCCACTGAGACTAGCGCGGAAATCGCGCTTCGGACCCAGCAGATCGTCGCCTATGAAAGTGGCGTTGCGCGAACTGTCGATCCACTCGGAGGCAGCTACTACACCGAGTGGCTGACCGACCGCATGGAGGAGGAGATTGTGCGCATCATGACCGAGATCGACGACTACGGAGGTGTCGTGAAGGCGATCGAGGATGGCTACCTGCAAAGCCAGATCGCCGAACGGGCGAGAGAGCGCAAGCTGGCCACGGACTCCGGAGCCCGCCCGGTCGTAGGTGTTAACGTCGGAACACGTGAAAAGACTGAGACCGACGCCGGAGAGATGTTCCACCAAGATCCTGAAACCGTGCGGCACGTCACCGACAAATTCGAACATGTCGTGGCTAACCGCGACAATGGTGCCGTCGAAGAGACGATTTCCCGCCTTCGGGACGCGGCCCGGACCGACGACGAGAACGTCATGCCCTATCTCGTAGAATGTTGCCACGCTTACGCAACCGTGGGCGAGATGATCACCGCGCTCAAGGCGGAGTGGGGTGAATTCCAAGAACCCATAAGGTTTTGAGCCATGCCACTCGATAACAAACGAATCCTCATCGCGAAACCAGGATTGGACGGGCACGACGTCGGCGCCAAGGTCATCGCGCTAGCCTTGCGCGACGCCGGGGCCGAGGTGATCTACACTGGTCTGCGCCGTAGCCCCGAACACATAGTTAGGATCGCCGTGGACGAGGATGTCGATATGGTCGGCTTGTCTATATTATCCGGTAGCCACAAGGAACTGGTAGCCGATGTGGTGTCGCTGCTGAAAGAAGAGGCTGCAGCGGACATCAAGCTTTTTGTTGGCGGCACTATACCCGACGAGGACCACGCCGGGCTGCGCGCGGCCGGCGTGGCCGGCATTTTCACAAGTGAAATGAAGCTCGAGGCAGTCCTCGCCGAGATCGAAAAGCAGTTGTCCTGAAATGGCTGGCCCCTTGAGCGGAAAGACAATTCTGGAGATCGGTCACATGCTTGCGGGGCCTTATTGCGGCATGCTGCTGGCGGACTTGGGGGCACGGGTCATCAAGATCGAAGGGCCAGACGGTGATATTGGCCGCACGATCAGTCCGCACACGATTGGGGCGCACAATGCCTATTTCGCGTCGCTTAACCGGGGCAAGGAAAGCGTCGTGCTCGACCTCACTTCTGACGCCGGCCAAGCGGATCTGCGACGCTTGGCCAGTGGAGCGGATGCCCTTCTGACCAACCTGCGTCCCTCCGCCATAAAGAAACTGGGACTGACCTATGACGTCCTCCGGCACGTGAACAAGCGCCTCGTCTGCGTGGCGCTGACAGGTTACGGTCTAGAAGGTCCGTTCTCAGAGTCACCGGCGTATGATTACGTCATCCAGGCGATGACAGGGGTTATGATGATGACCGGTGATCCCAACGGCCCGCCTGTGAAACCGGGCTACTCGGCCGTCGACAACTCCGCCGGTATCATGGGCGCCTTGGCGCTCGTGGCCAAGATCGTTGAAGGCCGCGGCGGGCAAATGGACGTTTCAATGTATGATACGCTGCTGTCGCAACTCAATTATGTTGCCAGCGCCTACCTCAATGCCGGGGTCAGGGCAGAGCGACTCAAGGACGGCGCGCACCCTTACATCGTGCCCGCGCAGCTTTTCGCCGCGCGCGAGGGCTACCTCGTGCTTTTCATCACGCATGACAAATTCTGGCGCCTCTTCGCGGAGGCGTTATCGCGCCCGGACTGGCTTGACGATCCGCGCTTCGCCACGATGAAGGGAAGGCAGGAAAACCGCGACTTAGTGGTCGCGGCAATCGCGGAGGAACTGCAGAGTGAGACTGCAGTGGTTTGGGCGGAGCGCCTTGCGCCGCTGGGAGTGGTGGCGGCGGCCGTGCAGACGCTGCCCGACGCGTTGGACGGGCAACTCACGGCCTCACGCGACATGGTGGTGGAGGTACCGGTCGGGACTGATACGCTCCGCATGATCGGCAACCCGATCAAGGATGAAGACCACCGATGCGAGGTCCGCCCGCCGCCAGCCCTGGGAGAACACGACTCCATCCTCCGTACCCTTCCTGGCCAAGAGACAGGCACATGACCCCGCTGCTACCACGCCGGCGCATCTCGCAGGAGTTGACCCGGATCGCCAATGCACCCGTCGAGAGGGTGCTGGCAGAGATCGGCGACGCTTCGCCTGCCGTTCGCCCGCGGGTTGGCGTGACCGGCCCGCCGGGCGCGGGCAAGTCTACGCTCATCAATAATATTGCCGCCCATCGTATAAGCGCGGGTCTGTCCGACACAATGGCGATACTCGCGATCGACCCGTCGAGTCCTATAAGCGGAGGCGCGATTCTCGGCGACCGTATCCGCATGGATCGAATCGCGGACCTGCCCGGCCTTTTCATTCGCTCTCTGTCCAGCCGTGGCGCGCGCAACGGATTGTGCGATAACATCGTCGACCTGCTGGTGGCGTTGGAACGCTACTCCTTTGACGAGATATTCTTGGAGACCGTGGGCACCGGTCAGTCCGAGGTGGAGGTCGCGGAGTTGGTCGACACCACCGTGCTGATCGTGCCGCCTGACGCCGGAGACAGCGTGCAGGCGATGAAATCCGGGATACTAGAGGTCGCGGACATAATTGCAGTCACCAAGGCTGACACTCCAGGTGCCGCACGCATGGCTGCCGATATTGCCGCCATTCTGCGGGCGCGTGGCGACTGGACACCGCCGGTTGTCGCAACGCAAGGCGACGGCGCGGGCGTCAACCGGCTTAGCCACGAGATAGACCGGCACCGCGCGTGGCTGGCTGACGCGCGGCCAAAAGCATTCTCGAACGAGCGACGCAGGCGATACCACCTGCGCGCCCTGATCGCCCGGCAGGCCGAGGAGGCCCTGTCCGGCGACCGCCAACTTGCCGAAGGCACGCTGGCGGACGCCTACGAAAAGCTGACGCGGGAACTCGGCGTCGGCTGAATTCACCAAAAGGGAGGAGACAACCATGAAAATCATCAAGATGACGGGCCTGGGGGCCGCTATCGCGGCCACCATGGCCTTCACCGGCGCGCATGCCCAGGAACGCCTGACCATGGGTGCGACGCACAGTGCGTCGTCCTTCTATGCTTACCAGGTCGGCATCGCCAACTTCCTCAACAACTCGGTGGACGGCATCGACGTGAACGTGCGTGAGCTCGGCGGCGCCGAGGTTTCGACTGAGGCACTTCTGCGCAACGAGGTCGACATGGGCATTTCGGTAACGTCCTCCGATTACGCAGCAGTTCAGGGCGAGGCACCATTCCGCGAGCCGGCGGATAACCTGCGGACACTCTATTTCTTCGCACCGCTGCCGCTAAACTTCGTAGTTGCATCAGGCAGCGGAATCGAGACCGTCGCTGATCTAGCGGGGGAGCGGTTCAATCCCGGCGGCCGCGGCACTTCGACTGAGGGACAGGTCGACAAGGTGTTCGAAATTATAGGCGTAAGTCCCGATCTTGTGCGCGCCGAAGGTAGCGACGCGCTCGACGCATTCCAGAACAGGCAGCTCGTCGGGTTCGTTAAGGGCGGAATCAATCCGGACGGATACATCGAACAGGCGGCATCCTCGCGTGATATCCGCATGCTGTCCCTGACCGATGACCAGCGCAACGCAGTGACCGAGGCCTACCCGTTCTTCAGCAGCGCTCAAACGACCCCCGACAAATTCTACGGCGACAGCGGCGGATCGGTTCACACGGTTCAGACCGCCATCGGTATCAATACGACTGCGGCCCTGCCTGAACAGACCGCCTACAATATCGCCAAGGCGATCTTTTCCGACGAGGGCAAGACAGCGGCATCCGAGGTCTACAGACCCGCGGCCGGGATCGACGCGGCGCAGCTGACCATTGATGCCGCGGTCGCGCCGCTGCATGTCGGTGTGGTGCGTTACCTCGAGGAAGAGGGTTACACCGTTCCCGACGCAATAACCGCCGAGTAACCCCATGACCGAGACGACCCGGGCCGAAAACGCTTCGTCCGAAGAGCCCCATGCGCCGATGCCACGGGCCCACATGACGCCGCGCTACCTCTTGCTGATCGCTGTGGCCTGGGTCGTCTTTCACCTTATCGCTGCAGGATCTGGGATGATCGGTAGCCATGTGCTGCGCAGCGTACATCTGTGCGGGGCAATCGTACTAACGGTGCTGTTCCAGCCCCTGCGGCCCGCCCTGAGGGCGGCGGACTGGGCTGTCATCGCTACGGCAGTCTCGGCGGGCTCCTATCTCGTTGTGCACAGTGACGCCATCCTAATGTCCAACTGGTTCCTTAATCCCTCCGTCGAACGGGCGCTAAGCGGCGCGCTTTTCCTAGCGCTGATGGAATGCATCCGCCGAGCGCTCGGGTGGGTCTTCGTGGGGCTGGTTCTGGCGTTCCTGGCCTATGCGATTTTCGGTCCCTACATTCCTGGCGTACTGGGACACCGCGGGTTGACGGCGGACCGGCTGCTATTCAGCTTCTTCCTTGGGGCACAGGGCGTGACAGGCATGCTTGTGGGCATCTCCGCGAGCGTGGTCGCGCTATTCCTGATCTTCGGCGAATTGCTGAACACGAGCGGGGCGGGACAGACCTTTCTGAATATAGCCCTGCGAATCGGCGGCCGGCTGCGCGGGGGTGCCGGCATGGTCGCGGTGATCGGCAGTGCGTTTATGGGCATGATCAACGGTTCGGCAGTTGCGAACGTCGCCAGCACAGGAGTGCTGACCATTCCACTGATGCGCCGCCTGGGATTCTCGCGAAATCTGTCTGGCGCGATCGAGTCAGTGGCCTCCACGGGTGGGCAGTTCATGCCGCCGATCATGGGTCCTGGTGCCTTTCTAATGGCGGAGCTTCTGGGCATATCGTATCTTGACGTTGCGGCCGCGGCGCTCATTCCGTCCACACTTTTTTATATCGGGCTGCTTTTTGCTGTCTGGTTATTCGCGGGCAAGAAAGGTCTGCAACCCATTCCTGTCGAGATGATCCCTTCGCGGCGGATCGCCTATGCGCCGAAGGCAGTGCTGGTGCTAATTGTGCCGATCGGCGTACTCGTCGGGCTGGTCATCGCCCGGTTCACAGTCCAGTACGCCGTGCTTTGGGCGATCGTTATCGCGCTACTGCTATTCGTTGCCGCCCAGCTTTCTACGGTTCATGAAAAGGGCGGGGGACGCCTCGTGGTCGCGACAATCGGGCGCGGGATCGGTAAGATGTCGGACCAGGCGGCGCGGAACGTGGCCTATGTCGGTATGATCATCGCGGCAGCGCAACTCATCGTAGCGATCATCAACCTCACTGGCCTTGGTGTGACCTTGTCGCAGATCATCGTAACACTCGGCCAGGACATGCTGGTGCTGTCGCTTGTCCTTACGATGATGGTCGCAATCCTGCTGGGCATGGGCATGCCCACGCCGGCGGCCTACGCGGTCGCCGCGGCCGTGCTCGGACCGCCCTTGGGGCGTCTCGGGCTAGAGCTGCTTGAGGCGCATTTGTTCATCTATTACTTTGCCTGCCTTGCGGCGATCACGCCACCCGTCGCCGCCGCAGTCTTCGCTGCCACCGCCATCAGCCGCGGGCAAGTGTTGCCGACGGCCGGTTTCGCCATCCTGCTGTCGCTTAGCCTCTATCTCGTGCCTTATCTTTTCGTGCAAAATCCCGTCCTGCTGATGCAGGGAGCCGCGGCCAACACCGTGGTGGCCTTCGTGACCGGCGCCATTGGGGTGGGGCTGCTAACCGTCTCCACTGTAGGGTACTTCGAAACACCTATCTCGCTGGCCGTACGTGGGGTCTGCTTCGTCGCGGCGATGGCGCTTCTCATCCCGGGTGCGCTCACAGATCTTGCTGGTTTCGTTATCTTTGCTGCCTTGTTGATCCTGCATGTGAGGTCGCGTCAATCAGCGACCTCCGATGCGCCGGTGACCAAAATTGCCGAACGCTCTTCCGGCAGTGTCCGGCGAGACTAAAAGCCGTGGCTGCATGCGAGCTGGGTAACACTTTGCCAAGACACTGGTGACAAAGACCTTTATTGTGGGATATATACCCTTTTGGATCCACCTAAAGGGTGCCAAACTGACGCTCCTCGGGCTCTCGCGAAAAGGAAAGTGGCTTCGTTTAATGAAATTCTCAGACGCTTCTTCAACAAGGGCGCTACGGATGTTCGAGTGTTTTGCGAACGAGGGCAAGCCTCTCTCACTCAGCGAAATCTCCGAATTCATGAATACGCCAATCAGCACTTGCCATGCACTCGTCGCAGTCCTGCGAGAGGGCGGATATCTCTATACTAACCGTAAGTCGAAGCGGTTCTATCCCACCAAGAGATTGCTGCGCGTGGCAGAAAGCATTGCCGTGAATGATCCGATTGTGTCCTACTTCGAACCGTACCTACGGCAGCTTAGCAAGGCGACGCAGGAAACCGTGATTCTAGGCACCCGGCAGGATGACAGCGTCGTTTACCTCGAGGTCGTAGAGGGCCCGCAGGTGATCCGGTACAGCGCTGAGCCGGGCGACATCAAGCCTCTGCACTCCAGCGCGATCGGCAAGCTTGTGCTTGGCGAGATGCCGAACGAGGAAAGGGCCCGGATTCTGGCACAGCTATCGCTCGACAAGGTGACTGACAGCACTGTCGTCGAGAGGACCGCGCTGGACGAGCAAGTGCGCGACGCGCACGCGGCGGGCGTATATCAGACCTGCGGCGAAAACGTTTCGGACGTTATGGCGATCGCCATTCCGGTGATAGTGTACGATGACCTCTTCGGCGTCGCGGTAGCGGGGCCGCGCGAGCGCATGAAAGCGGAATACGAGGCTATTCAAGGCGCGCTGATGCAGGTCAGGCTGGCCTTGAAAATGGATTTTGATTAACGCGCTTGACACAAGGAAAGCCCCCGCCGACGTGCGGGTCACCACATTCTCGCCAATTGGATGGCAGACTGTCAACAAGACGAAACGCTGCGACAGACCGGATCGCTTCCGTTTGGTTTGCAACTTGCGCTATCCGCGGACCGTCGCGGCAGATGCAAATAGTGTTCCACACCCGACGTTTGATTTCTCGCCGTGAGGCTGTTTGTTAATTTCGAAATACTTGAATGGCCGACATCGACGCATCTACCATGATGACGGAACGTTAGGTATGGCACTACCGCTTCTCGCCCTTGGTGCCAGATGCTGCGCCCGAACATCCATGTCATGGGAAAAGGATGCTTTGCGATGCAGATCCTGCGGAACTAAGAAATTAGCTACATCAACGCCACATCAACGCGCGAACGCGCATTTGCGCGCGGTTCTGCCTGTGAATGCGTGCGGGTGTCGGTGAATGAGCAGTTGGAAAGTTGGCGAAATCACAGGCTTACCATTTAAATCTTTGATTTAAATACATTATCGGATTCGCTGCGGGATAGGCTCATAACCTGAAGGTCGTTGGTTCAAATCCAACTCCCGCAACCAAATTTCCAAGATATATCAGAGACTTAAAACCCGAGTGTTTCACTTGTGTTAGAGCGTGCGCGTTTCACCTCAACGTCACCTCAACGTTTTGCGAGTCCCCCTGAAAAGCGAGGGATTCCGTGTGTGTAGCCTCAACGAAATCCCTCTGGCGTCAGCGGACGGCCATGACACCCGTCACGGACACTGTGATCAGCGCGATGCCCCAGCCTTCCCGCACGCTGATCCGCTCGCCGAAAAACAACACCGAGGCGAAGAGCGAGAAGATCACCTCCACCTGACCGACAGCAAAGACCATCGCCGCATTCTCCAGCGTGGAGGCGGTGAACCAGCAAAGGCTTCCGGCCATGCCGGTCAGACCGATCCAGACGGCGGTACGCCGCGCCGCGATCACCCGTCCAACCTGCCCCGGTTCGTGCCACATTAGCCACAGCGACAGCGCGAGGGTCTGCATCACGGTCACGATCGACAGGGACAGGCCTGCGCGCAACAGCGGGTCGGCGCTCTCGATCGCGAGGGTTGCACCGCGATAGCCGACTGCCGAGAGCGCGAAGAATGCCCCCGAGCCCAACCCCAGCCGCACGGCACGGCCACGCAGATGCCGCCATCCCCGCCCCTCCAAGCCGGGCGTCTCGGACAGGACGAGCACGCCAAGGAATCCTAGCAGGATCGCGCCCATCCCGACCGCCGAAATCCGGTCGCCGAGGATCAACAGCCCCACGAGCGCAGTCTGGACGACCTCGGTTTTTTTCAGGGTTATTCCGACAGCAAAATTGCGCTCTGCGAACAGCGCCACGACGCACCATGTTGCCGTGATCTGCGATAGCCCGCCGATCACGGCATAGACCCAGAAGATCGGGGCATGACCCGGCACTGCCACACCTTTCACGGCCAGATAGACAAGCGTGAGCACCATGATGAAGGGCATTGAGTAGACAAACCGCGCGAGCGTCGCGCCGCCCGCACTGAGCGCGCCCATGCTGAGATGCTTTTGCAGCATGAACCGCAAGGTCTGAAACGCCGCCGCAGCGATCGACAGGGTGATCCATGGCTCCATGCTCTCTCATGCCGCGGAATGAACGGCTTGGCCAGCGAGACCGTTGCTCGCAGGGCCCAAGGGCACCGAAGACCACAAACACGGGTCCTGTACAGCCGACTGCAGTTCTGTCCGGCACTTCCACCAGCGGGCAGGACGGCGGCGAACTTCTGCACCACAGCATGATATTATCGGCCCCAAACCGCCTTTGGGATCACTGCAACCGGCGGCAGTCAGCCCGAAACGGCCATGAAGCGATCCGGCGGGACTGGTCAGAGCGGACCTTCGCGCTGGCTCAGTCGAGGGGTCAAGATGCGGGACCTTCCTGCCGTGCGCCGTCCGTGCACAAATCCCAGTGACAATAAAAGGTC
>NZ_JBPBBB010000060.1:0-14452 GCF_050896375.1 Roseovarius tibetensis | reverse complement strand
ATCCGCGCAGCTCCCCGGCCATGGCCGGACATCGATGCCGACAAGGCGCTGCCGTGGATCGAGCAGAAAACCGGTCTCACCCTTGCGGCCAGCCAGGCCGAGGCCGTCCGCCTCGCGCTCAAGTCCAAGGTCATGGTGATCACCGGCGGTCCGGGCGTCGGCAAGACCACCATCGTGAATTCGATCCTCCGCATCCTGGCGGCAAAGGACGTGAAGCTGCTCCTCTGCGCGCCCACGGGCCGCGCGGCCAAGCGCATGTCCGAAGCCACGGGTATGGACGCCAGGACCATCCACCGGTTGCTCGAGTTCGACCCCAGGGCCTTCGGCTTCAAGCGCAATGACGAGAACCCGCTCGACTGCGATCTGCTGGTCATTGACGAAACCTCGATGGTCGACGTGCTGTTGATGCAATCGCTCATGAAAGCCGTGCCGAACGCGGCGGCGCTGCTGATCGTCGGCGACATCGATCAGTTGCCCTCGGTCGGTCCCGGTCAGGTTCTGGCCGACATCATCGGCTCCGGCGCTGTGCCCGTGATCCAGTTGACCGAGGTTTTTCGGCAGGCCGCGCAGAGCAAGATCATCACCACGGCGCATGCCATCAATGCCGGTCGTATACCGGATCTTGCGCCGCCTGATGGCGAGGCGGATTTCTACTTCGTGCCAGCCACTGACCCGGAACAGGCCGTGCCTCGGATCGTGGAGCTCGTCTCCAAACGCATCCCGCGCCGCTTCGGCTTTTATCCCATCAAGGACATCCAGGTTCTATGTCCGATGAACCGTGGTGGCGTCGGGGCACGCTCGCTCAACATCGAGCTTCAGGCCGCGTTGAATCCTGCGGGAGAGAAGAAGGTCGAACGGTTCGGCTGGACCTTCGCGCCCGGGGACAAGGTCATGCAGATCGAGAACGACTACGACAAGGACATCTATAACGGCGACATCGGCATGATAGACGATGTCGATCTTGACGAGGGCGAGGTGGCTGTGGATTTCGACGGGCGGACAGTGACCTTCGTGTTCGGCGAACTCGATACCCTCGTGCCGGCCTATGCCGCCACGATTCACAAGAGCCAAGGCTCGGAATACCCTGCCGTGGTCATCCCGGTCATGACCCAGCATTACGCCATGCTGCAGCGCAACCTGATCTATACCGGCGTCACACGCGGCAAGAAACTGGTCGTTCTTGTCGGCCAGAAGAAGGCGGTCGCGATCGCCGTGAAGAATGTCTCGGGGCGGCGGCGCTGGTCAAAGCTTGATGAGTGGCTCGTGGGGCATGATGCGGGCGACAAGAGGCTCGAGGCGCGCTGAAAACGCCTATCGAAGCCGCGGAGAGGGAGTAGCCGCCGACCATTCGGCATCAGTTCCGCTGGATGGAGCGACAGGGGGCCGTTCGCCATGCCGGGCTCGAGCGGCAGTAATGCGCAGTAAGCCGCCGGAGCAAAGTTGCAAAGCCTTATCGTCCTGCTCAGCGTGACCAGCCCTTTGTGGTCGCTCGCACAAGTGGCGTATCACTGCACGGCGTTTCCCATACCGGACACTCAACAAAGGCTGCCCCCGGGATGCTTCAACGAACCGAGCTACAAGGCGTGTCGCTGCATTTCTGACAGATCAATACTGCCGGAAACTGGCTCAAGCGTAATTTTCCATGTTGCCTACCAGGATGCCTTGAGCATTGATCTGTGTGTCTGCGGTGAGGGCGGCGATGTCGACATGGTTGTCGAGGTTGCGCACGTTTCCTGCATTCATACCCTCGGTCTCGATATCACCGAAGACCCAGCGTGGCTGGTTGTCTCCGGTATCCAGTCCCACGGCGATGCGCAGGATGTCGAGGGCATCGGAGGCAGTCACCCTGCCATCGCCATTGAAATCGGCTGCGACAAGATCGGCCCCATCGGCAGGGCCCCAAGACGGATCCAAGCCCACGGCAAGGCGCAATGTCTCCAACGCATCGGACGCGGTAATATCCGCCATGTCATCTGCGGTGACAGACCGTTCGAGCGAAATCTGCCCAGCGGTTTCGGGCGGTGCACGCAGCGTGAAGTTCCCCAGCTCATCGGTCTGTGTAACCGCTTTTTCCGTGCCGTCCACGGAGAAGCGCAGCGCCGTGTCAGATAGCGGGGCGCCGCCCGACCCAGTGATGGTACCGCTGATCAGCGCATCAACGGTGATAGTGGTCTCGGTCACGGCACCTTCGGGGGCAACGCCGCCACCGCGCGCAACCGCCTCAAGGTGATAGATCCCTGGATCGAAGTCGCTGTAATCCCAAGTAACAGTCTGCGAGCCGTCTTCAGACTGCAACGCCTCTACTTCAAGGCGCACACCGGCAGCGTCATCACGGTTCGCGAGCGCTTTGAGGATGATATCCGAACCTGCGGTCAGCCCTTGCGCAATCAACGTGAACTCGGCCAGTTCCGCCTCCCGATCGTCTGCGGCGACCGCAAAGTCGAGCGTCGGGCCGGAGCGGATATCGCTCGCCGAATAGGTCACCTCGCCGAGGCCATCGGGAGAGACCATTTCGATGTCCCATATGCCGGCCTCGGGCGTTTCGAGCGCGACGTGACGCGAGGTGTCGGTCGTCAGCCCCGGGGCGATGGCAATATCCTCGCGCGCTACGATGTCGGCCTCCGACAGGCGCGTCCCATCGGGAGTGATCACGATCAGTTCGGCATCCGCGCGAGGGGTTTCCCACTCCGCCGACATCACTGCGATCTCCATCTCGGGACCCAGTTCCCAGCTCGCGATTTTCTCGACCGCTTTGGTGTTCAATGCGCTGAAATCACCATCGAAAGAGAACTGTAACCCCTTTTTGATCTCCGAAAGTCCAAAATCAATTGTCGTCCAAGCAGCAATGAAATCGTTGCTGAAGTTGCCATCGGCCGAATATTCGAGCGCCACATTACCGGCCAAGCTTCTACCGCCGATTAGCGGGCCAAGTAACGGCAATGTTTCGGGAAATTCAACAGCGCCACGCGCGCCGAATTCGAGTGTCCTGACACCGGCATCTTCGAACATGGCGAGGTCTGCGCTGCCTGTGTAAAGGCCACCAAGGATGGAAGCATCGAGCTCGGCGTTCAGGCTTTTGTTCGCGAAGTTCGCCTCGATACTGCCCGACGCATCGAGGATCTCGAAATCAAGCGCTGCCGAAGCGTCGACACCAAATCTGTCCATAACATCAAGGATGCCGCCGCTGGTGCTATCGCCCAGAATATACTCCGGGGTCGAGCGGATCGAGAAACTGCCGGCGACGCTGTCAGCGCTGAAACTGCCCCCAATATCACCCCGGATCGGAGTCGGCACTCCGCCCGCCGCGCTGCCATAGGTATAATCCACCTGTCCGGAGTAGCTACGCTCCCCCGATCCGCCACTCCCAGGCGAAGCCAGCCCATCGACGCCGAGCGCTCCACCCTGCAGGAACAGACCGGTCGTCGCCACGGGATAGTTCAGCCCACTCAACCCGAAGCTGACGCTGTCAATCGCGACAGGATCCCAGAACCCCGAAAGCTCGCCCGTCAGGGTGCGGCTGTCCGAAAAGCCGAGCGCACCGGTCACGCGGCCGCTGAAGCTCTGCTCGATGGTGTCCAGCCCCAGGCTCATCTCGCGCAGGAACCCGGCCTCGCTGGCATACCCGATGTCGCCGACCACGTCGAAGGCAAGCTCGTCGCCGTCGGGCCGAAGACGAATGAACTTGTCCCCACGCTGGAAAAGAGCGTCCCCCGTGCGGTCACCGGCAAGGTCTAGCTTCAGCTCCTGTGCGGGAACGCCCAGCGTGCCGAACTGATCGGCGAGCGTTCCGCCCCAGCCCAGCGTTGCCGTGCCGCTCAGGTACAAGCTGTCGTCCAACCCGTCGTAATCGACCCCGAGGTCCGAAAACGACAAATCGACCGGCGTGCCGGCAGAAAGCGGCAGGTTGAAATCTGGCAGCCAGTCGGATGTCCCCACACGTCCCGGCCCGAAGGACAGACCGTCAGCACCATATCGCAACGTGAGTGGCCCGCCCGAGGTGTCGAGCGCATTGAACGGGGTCGGGAAGTCGAGGTCTGCACCGAGTGAAACCTTGTCCTCGGAAAAGCTGAGCTGGGAGAAATTGATGGCGACAAGATCGTTCAGCAGACCGTAGCCGCTCAATTGAGGTGTGAAATCCGTCGCAGCCAACGCGCCTGGCTCGATGTTGAAGCTGCCCGAGAAAAGCGGCCGATCCTGCGCGCCCCGCACCGCGTACACGTCTCCATCCACCGTGACTCGGCCCGACGACGATACGCCGACCGTACCGTTCTCCACCCGCAGCAGCGCCGTCGCGCCTTCGGCATGGCCAAGGAAAACATCGCTGCCCGAGGCATTGGTCCGCGCGCCAGCGCCATCATCGACCCATCCCCCCAGCGCCGACACGGAGAGTGGCGACGTGTCGATTTCGACATCATCGCCGACTTCCACGGGTGGCGTATCATCGCCGTCTCCGTCGCCGGGCGCATCGGGTCCACCGCCTTCGTCATCACCATCGCCGGGCGCGATTTCGGGCATCTGCTGATCTGCAAACGGTGACGCGAGTCCGACCACGCCAGCGGAGGTCTGGTCGGCCACCGCGCTGGAGTCGCCACCCCCGTTTCTGTCCCCCCACGTCACTAATGACCCGTCGGCCTTCAACGCCGCAAAAGCATTAACGGCCGAGAACACATCCGTCACCCCGCCCGACAATTGATCGACCACCGCGCTGGAGTAGCCACCCCCGCCATTGTCGCCCCACGTTACAACCGACCCGTCGGCCTTCAGCGCCGCAAAGGCGGAACTGGCCGAGAAGATATCCGTCACGCCGCCCGACAGTTGGTCGGCCACCGCACTGGAGTCGCCACCCCAACGACTCTCGCCCCATGTCACGACCGACCCGTCGGCCTTTAGCGCCGCAAAGGCGTGACGGGCCGAGAACACATCCGTCACGCCGCCAGACAGTTGGTCGGCCACCGCGCTGGAGTCGCCACCCCGGGTACTGTCGCCCCATGTCACGACCGACCCGTCCGCCTTCAGCGCCGCAAAAGCGGAACCGGCCGTGAACACATCCGTCACGCCGCCCGACAGTTGGTCGGCCACCGCGCTGGAGTCGCCACCCCGGGTACTGTCGCCCCATGTCACGACCGACCCGTCGGCCTTTAGCGCCGCAAAGGCATCCACGGCCGAGAAGACATCCGTCACGCCGCCTGACAGCTGATCGGCCACCGCGCTGGAGTTGCCACCCCAACGACTCTCGCCCCATGTCACGACCGACCCGTCCGTCTTCAGCGCCGCAAAGGCGTGACGGGCCGAGAACACATCCGTCACGCCGCTCGACAGCTGATCGGCCACCGCGCTGGAATCGCCACCCTTGAAATTGTCGCCCCACGTGAGGACCGACCCGTCGGCCTTCAGCGCTGCAAACGCTCGTACGGCCGAGAACATATCCGTCACGCCGCCCGACAGTTGGTCAGCCACCGGGCTTGAGTCGCCACCCCGGGTACTGTCGCCCCATGTCACGACCGACCCGTCTGCCTTCAGCGCCGCAAAAGCGGTACCGGTCGAGAACACATCCGTCACGCCGCCCGACAGTTGGTCGGCTACCGCGCTGGAGTTGCCACCCCAACGGCTCTCACCCCATGTCACGACCGACCCGTCTGCCTTCAGCGCCGCAAAGGCATTCACGGACGAGAAGATATCAGTCACGCCGCCTGACAACTGATCGGCCACCGCGCTTGAGTCGCCACCCCGGGTACTGTCGCCCCATGTCACAACCGACCCGTCCGCCTTCAGCGCCGCGAACGCAAAACCATTCGGAAACTCGGACCCTGTGCCTGTGGACCAGACCGAGCCGTCGCCGGGGCCTTTTTGCGATGCCATGGTGAATTTTCCTCTTTGTAGATATCGTTTGCCGAAAAGGCTTTGATTTCTCGCGATTAATCAACTAGCGATGGATTCCTTCGTCAACGATAAAAAGTATCGCTGTGGACAAACCTGCCAATGTGCCGCGTCTGTTCCAACATTGGCGTCAAACCCATCCGTCCCTTGCCCATAACGCGGCTTCGCCATTTACATCTTTGCACAGACCGAATGGCTGCTTCGCCCACTGTGCACCCCACCAGAAGCGAACCTGCATGGGCCCGCTCCCCACCTACTGGTAAGTTCTTACCTCCACGGCGAACATTTTGACGACCGTCAGCAAAGGGCTGGCTGCCGTCATCTGACAGTTTCCGTCAGGAACGCCGAGCGGGTCGAGCCGGCTGAGAGGCGCTTTGCGCAGGAAGCGGGCTTTGCAAATCTGTTAGGCTACCCAGCTCAATCGCATGACTCTCATGCGTACTCCTGAACGCTGCCCAGAAGAACGCCGGTCATCTCCATGCTTGCATCTGCGGTCAACTGGTCAATATCGATTCCGGTCTCGTAATCCACGGTTTCACTCGAAACGCCCGACATGTCCTGCCTTTCATCGAGGAAAACCCATTCAGGCATGTTTGGAGTATCTAGCCCAACCGCAAAGCGCAGGATGTCCAGCGCGTCACTTGCGGTCACGCTGCCGTCTTGGTTGATATCCGCAGCGACGAAATCAAATGCTCCTGCCTCGCCAAATCCGGGGTTCAAGCCAACCGCCAAGCGCAAGGCATTGAGCGCATCTGATGCCGTGATTGCTGGGTCGGTCGACTGGTCATAGCTGCGTATCGCGGAGAGACGGCCCGAAGCATCCTGAGGGACCTCGACACCAAAGCGTCCATCAGGATCAGTCGTGGTCGAGACCGCGTCGGCACCACTAGGGGTAAAGGTTACAACGCTATTGCTAAGCTCACTCCCGGAGCGGTCGAAAACAACTCCTTCGATGTTTACTATAGGGGTACTTGTATCATCCGGTTCTCTAAACCCGCTACCCTCTACAGTAACGTTGACAGTTTCGGATGCAGTTCCGTCGAGGCTGGTGACAGTGAGGCTGTCAGTGACTTCCTCGCCGGAGGGCAAGGCCCGGACCGCCTCGGAGTCATTGTCCAGTGTGTAAGCCCATTCGCCGGTTCTGGGATCAAAAGAAAATTCACCCCATGTCCCTTCAAGTGCCGTCCGACCGGGATCTTGAAACCTTGCGCTATTAAGATCTGCGTCGATAACCTCAAGAACGCCGGTCACCCGCTCATTTTCCGGGTCATTTTCCATTACTCTACTGCCAAAAGTATACCCAAAACTGCTTTTGGGCGGATTAGCGACGTCGACTGGACCAAAGTCACCTTCCATCACGACGTCGGATAAGCTGACGCTTACAGGAGCATTTTCTGGCGCTAATGTCGTCGCGAAGCGAGCGAGTGGTTCATTAAAATCTCCTTCGACGCTGCTTAGTTCTGAAAGGAACAAGCCCCCAAAACTGATAATTCCTTGGTCCAAATCTGTTTCATTCGTGATTCCCCCCGAAACCGACAACATCGAAAGGCTCACTTGATCATGATTTATCAACCGCATTAAGTACGAATCAAGTGATATAACGCTCTCATTTGGCCTTACAAAAACACCAAAAATATCTTCATTTCCACTACTTGATAGCAATTCGATGGAAATCTCGGGATCTTTTTCTGAAGTACTCCAAGGTATGTAGGCTGAAGCAAAATTCCATTCGGATTTGAGTTCACCGTCATCAGCACGAAAACCAAAACTCGGCGTATTCCCTGCATGGACTCCACTCAACGAAACGCCTTCGGTAAGTGCTGAAGGTGACAATAAAATCGTTTCGCCTTCTTCAAGTGCGTACCCGCCCAAACTGACATTCGAGGCATCGCCCGCGTTCAGCAGCTTTGTTTCAATCATGACGTTATCATTTTCTGGATCAACAACAGAAAAGTCTGCAGAAATCAAACCTGCTATCGCATCGAAAGACAGATCTTCCATTGTTAACTTTGGAGCCTCATTCAAATCTTCAATCGTGATGATGAAGTCGCTCGCATCACTTTCCTCGTTGGAGTCTGTTGCAATCACATTAAGTTCATATTCATTGTCACTGTTGGTATCTACCGGGGTTTCAAAATCGAGACTGACTACAGGCTTCACGACACCCGTTTCCGGGTTGATTTCAAATGCGTTCGCGTCGTCACCGTCGAGGCCATAGCTAACCGGATAACCTTGCGGATGAGTAATTGAAACCGCCAAAATGGGTCCCGTTGTGTTCTCATCTATTGATGTGTCACCAATAGGTTCAAGCTTCGGCCCAGTGTCCTCCGGGGGTGTCGCTGCCTCGCCAATCGTGATGGGCGCGCCATTCGAAGCGTTGTTGGACTCGTTGCCTTCCGTAACGCGATCATCATAGTCGGCCACCGCCCCTACCCAGTAGTCACCGTTCGAAAGATCGTCCGGCAACGGTATCTCGCGACCCGTCACCACTTCCGTCTCGGATGCGTCGAGCTGAGTGATGTAGGATGAAAGCAGCTCGTCGTCGGCAGGGTCTATATCGGGGTCGTTCGAGAGGAATATACCCGTCAGGGTGGTCCCGGTGTAAGCGTCGCCAATGTTTTCGACTTCGTAGTCGAGTTTGAACGTGTCCCTAGGCTCGGCCGATGTGCCGGAAACCGTCACGCCACGCGCGACCAGATCCGGTGATCCGACGTCGATTAGCACATCGACATCAGGCGCGATCAAGCGGTAGTCAGACAGCATATCCTCGCTGAAAAATTCTATGCCAGCCGAAAGGTTGTCTGTCGTAAATATCTGATCCCTCGCGTTTTCCAAGGCTTCTGCCAAGTCCCCGGCGAGCGTCAGTCCCTGGACCGACCGAAGTGTCTCAATCGCCTCTGCGTTGTCGCCGCTCAGGAATTGGTTCGACTCGAACATCTCTGCCAGCGTTAGGGAGACATAATCTTGCCATGTTGCGGAATCGCCAAGAGCGTCTATTGTATCCTGCGTCAATTGCGCAGCCTCAGTGAGGCTGTCCCAATTAAAAGAAGCATCATTTATCGGATTACCAAGGGTCGAAGCATTAGCAAGGTTAGAGACAACTGTCTTGAAATTGTCCCACAAAGAGCCGTTCGGTATACGCTCTTCGAGGTAATTGGTCCCAGTTTCGATGAGGGCCACCTGCGCATTCATTAGTGCGAAGAATTCCTTGGCACCCGAGAGCTGAATGGAAATCTGTTCTAGCTGCTCCGTGCTAAGCTTACTTCCTTCCAGGGTTGCGCGGAGGCTGGAGTCTATCGGGCCAAGATCAACGAGTGTATCCCTCAGATCTCTAAACACCTCTATAAGAATAGTATTTTGCGCCTCGGCGGCTACTAGCGAAGTTCCAATCAATTTGGCAGAAAGTACATCTGTCGAACCGGACTGTAGTCGCCCAAGCTCATATGCTGCCTGTGTCGTAGCCAGTGCAAAGCTTGTTGAAACTGAGGCTAACGCGCCGCCGGCGGCTGCCAGCTTGACCGCAATTGCTTTGTCGGCGAGGTTTGTGACCACCGTTGAAGGGAGGTTCTTCAGCGTTTCTATTCCTGCTGTAGTCAACAGGTCCGGCCCAATATTATCGCCCGAAACCGCATTAAAAACGTCGACATATTCGAGCTTTGCATCCACTATCTCATCGTTGACCCGATTGAATGCATGTGCGTGCAGGTCCCAGATGTCATCGCTCAGACCGAACGTTTGGGAAAAGGAGTTTCGAATAATATCTTCGAGGAGCCTGCTCGCCCCGATGGCCTGTGCAATTCCATCTTCGCTGAGGGATACTCCCTCTTCCAGACGGATGTAGAAATTATCTGTCAGATATTGCATTTGAGCTTCAAAGGCATCGAACGCAGGGCCTTCAGCAAAAACCGGAATGCCAACGTTCTTACCGTCAATTTCAATTGATGCTTCGTAGCTGAATTTTCCGCTCACAGCTTTCTCCCGCTTACTCTCGCGAATGTTCTCACCAAGACCTATCAAGTCTACCGCCTCCGGCCGACATCTCCCAACTGACCTGCCGTTTGATAGCAATGTCCCCCGAACTAGTCAGTGGTTCAAGTGTTTCGCCTTCCAAGGGTCGCGTGTAGTCCGTGGACTGCTCAAATGAGGCCCAATCTAATCGATAAGAGCCCTGTCCAAGCCCGCCGGGGCCGTTTTGCACAATCCCGGTAAGACCGATCGAGCCTCTTTCGTTCCGTTATAATCGCGATCGCAGAAACACGCATGACAATGGCGCGAGCAGTCGATGGATAGCGGCGAGGAAGGCTCACCATGGGGCCGGACAACGCGCCTGTCACATCTAGTTTTCATTCGTGCTTCTTCTGATCCACCTAGCACCGTGTTCACCTCTACGATGATCGCAACCCTTACTTCTCGGTCGGGAACGCTCAAATCGTTATAGACTACACAGGTATGTTCCACCGCCTGGGGAAAACACGCACTCACAACATTGCGTAAGCACAGTATTTTTCGAGCAACTATCTTGTCCCGGCGCAGAGGGCGTGCCTTTGGAACATGGCAGACAGCGAGATCTCTAGATTCAATACTCCCAGACACTGGCCCTTTTCTACCTCTCTTATGCTCTCGACGCCAGACGTCAGCGGCAAGTGGTGAGGCGACAGATCCAACGCTGACATTACTAAATCCTAACATGTCATTCTCACACACACACACGATACAGCCAATATCTTGCTTTGATTAAGACAACCGTGATCTATTGAACCTTCGTCTGTCAATCCTCCAAGCGCTAAAAGGTTCACGAGGTGGTGCGACATCCAGTCACCGGACAGGCGTGCACCTCGATCGTGCGCCATTTGCGCCGTGTCAGAGCCTGCGGCATGCCGACCGCCAGGATGACCTCGTGATCACCAAGACGCTTCCACTTGTTGTCAACCGGCACACAGCGTGGCATAGCGCCCAGTATCCACTTAGGCGGCCGATCGGCCTTTGCTGATCCGGGCTCGCGGATCGCTAATGATCGTCCGCAAAGGGCTGCCTGCGGTCATCTGACGGTTTCTATCAGGAACGTCAGCCGAGCTTGAGGACATGAGCGGCAGCAATGCGCAGAAAGCGCCATTTGCAAAGTTGCACCTTGATCTCCCGAGGACCTCGTAGATCGCGTCCAAAATGCTGCTTCGCGGCACGTCGAACCGGCCGTTCCCCACGAACGCAAAGTCGGTATTTGCTCAAAAATGACGCTGCGCCGATTCTCCTACTCGTGCATCTTGCAAAGCCCATCCACGGGGCCGCGATCTTCGGTGCTGCCCCGACCCGGGATCAAAGCAAATCATACGTAGCGGGAATCGTGTGAATATCGGGCGCATACCATCTCTGAATGTGTACTGAACCGATATGGCGGTAATAAAAATTTTTTGTGGAGAAAGTGTCCATTAGTCGTTACCGTAGGTAAAAAATTGGGTTGATCATGTAACTTACGGAGTTTCTAAAATAAGGAGATAGGAATGGTTATCAGTCGGCAGCGCACAAAAATCGTGCGCAATATTGACGAATTTCGGCGAGACTTCTTTCAGGACAAACTGAGCCTCGATCGTCCCGGCGGCAGCCTTCCCGCTGCCTGGTTCCTGGGACCAAAGGCCGAGAACGAAGACTTTCTTCGCGAGATGATAACGCTTGCGATCGACGGAGCCGTCAAGTCCCGCCACGACTTCAAACCGGATGATCCGACAACCTTCTCGATCAAGGAACTCGAGGACGCCGGCTTCAACACTGGACGGGAAATGTTCAAATCCCGGTTCAAAGAGATTCTCGGCTTTCTGCAGGGCTCCGTGCCAATGGCCAGCTACCGCAACCAGAGCCACATGTATTGGGACACGACCCTTCCCAGCGTCGTCGGATACTTTGCGACGATGCTTTACAATCAGAACAACTGCACACCCGAAGCTTCGCCGATCACGACGGCCCTTGAGATGGAAGTGGGCGATGATCTTTGTCGGATGCTGGGCTATACCATCCCCAACCGCGAGGACGTCAGACACGGGGCGATCCGGCCTTGGGGTCATATCACTTGCGATGGGAGCGTGGCCAATATCGAAGGTATGTGGGCGGCGCGCAACATCAAGTATCTGGCGGTCGGACTGGCTGCAGCGATCCGCCATGACCCAAATATGGCGCAGGCGCGGGATGTGACCGTCACGACGCTACAGGGCAAGCGTCACCGGCTTCTGGATCTCGACACCTGGACGCTGCTGAACCTGCCGATCGACCAGGCGATCAAACTGCCCACACGCATCGCCAAAACTGCCGGCATCGATGAGGAGGTGCTCAAGGCGGCGCTCGCCTCTTACTCCGTTCAGGACCTCGGGCTGTTGGAGTTTCACCGGAGATTCTTGCCAGACACGCCTGCTCCCGCAGTCATGACGCCTGCCACGGCGCATTACTCCTGGATCAAGGCGGGCTCTCTGCTGGGGCTTGGTCGCGCGGCAGTGCACGGCATTCAGGTCGATCTCGATGCCCGCATGGACCCGGTTTATCTGCGACGCATGCTTGAAGACTGCCTGAAGGAGGGACGTCCTGTCGTGCAGGTGGTCGCCGTCATCGGCAGCACAGAAGAAAGCGCGGTCGATCCGCTGCATGAAATTGTCAAAATTCGCAACGAGTTCCGCGAACGTGGGCTGGAGTTCTCGCTCCATGCCGACGCAGCCTGGGGCGGGTATTTCGCATCCATGCTGCGCGAGTCGAACCTTGACAGGCAATACGATGCCGCAACCTCCGACACGGAGCGTGCCGATATCGAACGCCAGATGGTCAAAGCCTTTGGGGTCGACGATCCCGACAGCGTGCCGGATGCTGAAAAACTGAAGGACTGGACATCCGAGGCGATCTTTGACCGCCGGAACGTCATGTTCGCGCCAGGCCTGCATCTGAATGAATATGTGCGCCGGCAATACCGCGCCCTGAAGTATTGCGACACGATCACGGTCGATCCTCACAAGGGCGGCTTCGTGGTCTATCCAGCCGGCGCTTTGTGCTATCGCAATGGCGCGCTTCGAAACCTGATCGCCTTCGCCTCGCCGGTGGTCCAGCATGGTGACATCGCGCAATCGGTGGGCTTTTACGGGGTGGAAGGCTCCAAGCCCGGTGCGGCGGCAACCGCGGTCTACCTATCGCATAGCCTGATACCGGCGGACCGCACCGGCTATGGCGCACTGTTGGGCAAGTGCATGTTCGCAAGCAAGCGCTTCTATGCGGGGCTGGTCAGCATGGCGGGTCCCGAAGATCCGTTCTACGTCACGACGTTTCAGCGCTTGCCCGCGGAGAAGGTCGGCGCAACTCGTACCGAGGTCCGCAAGCAGATCGGCATGATCCGCGACCAGATCTTTGCCGCGCCCGACGACGAAAACCTGATGGCGGCACTGGCACAGGATTTCGAACTGCGCGAACTGTTTTCCGAGATGGGCTCCGACCAATGCATCGTGGCCTATACGTTCAACTACATCGACCGATACGCGCAGAACCGCAAGATTTCGCGGCTCAACGAGATGAACGAACGCATGTTCGAAGCCATGAGCATGCAGAAGTTCAGCGACGAAGGAGTCCCCGAAGTCGATCTTCTGGTGACCGCATCAAGTTTCGACCCCGACGTCTACGGGCAGGAATTCGTGGATCACTACGCGCGCAGGATCGGCGTGAACCCCGAACCGGGCGTGGGAATCAAATTCTTGATATCAACCCAGCAAAACCCTTGGCTGACCCAGACGAAACAGGGGGATTTCACGCCCAAGGTGATTGAGGCCTTGGGCAATGTGGCACGCGAAGCTGCGGCCTACGTGATCGAACAGCACAAGTATGACTACGGCAGGGAATATTACCGGGGTACGTCATCGCCCTACGAGGGGCCAAACCTGCCTTCCGTAGGCGAGCCACCGACCAACCCGCAAGCCCTGAGCGCTTCAAAGACCGAAGGAGACTGATGCAAGATGTCGCACGATATGCATCACGAAGCACCCGCTCCATCGGCGGCCGTTGAGCCACAGCTCGCCACGGTTGTCGACAATCCCCCGCATCTTCATGCCTTTTCCTTGGTGGGCGACAAACATGTCTTTGCCATTCACATGACGCAATACCATCACGAGGTGCATAAGTATCAGATCGCCTATCGTGTCGAATTGCCGGACGTCGTTCTGGAGGAGTACCGACAGGTCCGGCGCAACAATCCGGGCGATTTCATCGTGATGTGCAACCATGCGCAGGATCCTTTCATCATCCCGGCGATCCCGGCCGGCGAAAAACCGACCTTCCGCGCCAACATCTTTCAAGGAATGCCGTCCTTTCCACCCGAGTTCCTCGATGACCCGCACTTTTTTCCGTGGGATCCAATCAAAGTCGTTCGGCCGATCGCGGGGGATTTCACCGCAACGATCGGGCGAATGGTCATGTTTCGACCCTTCGCGCATCACTACCAGCAGCCGGAGATCGCAACCTATCTGCTCTTCGGCGAAGGCGATGAAGCGCATATGACCAATCTTCAGACCGCGAGCCTCGCCAGCGGCCAATTCGAGCCCGATGCCTTCGGTCCCGA
>NZ_JBPBBB010000059.1:0-14622 GCF_050896375.1 Roseovarius tibetensis | reverse complement strand
GCCTACCGGACGCACAAAATGTAGCGCCCGCTCAAGCCTCGGTGAGCCCGCCAACCCACACAGATCGAGAAGGGACCACTTTTATACGGAAGCGTGGCCCGCGTGCTCACACCACGAGCATCCAGACAATAATCAGGCTGATCACCAGATAGACCAGCGTATTGACCATCCAGCGGATAAGACCTGCCTCTCCCTCGGGGTCTACACCCAGACGTTCGCACGCTTTCGTTCCGGGCCACAGAAATGCTTCGGACAGCTTAGTCATCGCGTTCACTCCTTGCTAATTGAACCTTCGATCAAGAGCATAGCCCTTTTATTAGGTATTGCAAATACTCATTAAGGTTGAATATCGTCGATGATGCCCAGATTTGATAAAGAGTAGGGTGTCAACCATGTGTTGATGCGCCCAATCTTGACCCAAGTAGACAAGAGCCCAAAAACTTGAAATAGAATCGAAATTTTTACCTTGGACGGGGTTGTGATCGACGCCGATCATGACCCCGAGGGCAGGCAAGCAGCACCATCGCCAGCGCAGCCCAGCCAGACCCGAACAGGAAGAAGGGCCGGACCCCGTAGCTGAAGAGCGCGGGTCCCTGCCAGGTGCGCATTTACTCTGCCGATGTCCGTGTGGTGGTCAGTCTCCGGCGGGATCGGTTCCCGCGTCAGCCGTATCCATGAGCGCCCGGATGTGCCGGGCGAAATACCATGTCGCCGGTGCCCCGATCAGGCAGCCAAGCCCGATCGACCATTCGGTCGAGGCGACTGGCCCGCCAACCCAGCTGAAGATCAGCGAGACGAAGAACACGTTGACCGCCGCCGCCCCGGCCCCGAACGGGTAGAGCGCAAGGGCGATCTTTCGCGTGGACCAGCCCTGCCGGATCATCGGCGGGAGACCAGCCGCTGCACCGCGATCATGGCGACGACAAGGGCCAGGCAGGCCACGGCGTACCAGATTTCGGCGGTGGCGGATTGCGCCTGCGGAATCGGCCGGTCGAACTCTTCAGCCAGGACGGGCGATGCAAGCAGTGCGGGCAAGGGAAGCACAAGTCGGCGCATGTCAGGTCTCCTGTGTCAGGGTGCGATAGATATCGGGCAGCGCCCGGGTCAGGCGCTCCGGATCGGGCAGCAAGGTGAACCCGCCGCGTCCGAAAATCCGGGCGAACCAGTCCTGCCCGTCCTCGTCGATGACGATGCCGTGCAGGCTGTGGCCGGCGTTGCGGGCCTCGCGCACGGCCATGTGGCTGTCCTCGATACCGTGCTGACCCTCATAATGGTCAAGGTCGTTGGGCTTGCCGTCGGTCAGCACGACCAGCAGCTTGCGCGTGCTCGGCTCGTCGGCCAACCGGGAACTGACGTGGCGGATAGCGGCCCCGAGACGGGTGTAGTGGCCGGGTTTCAACGCGCCGACATTGGCGATGGTATCGGGCGACATGGGCTCCCTGAATGCCTTGCAGCGGGTCAGGAAAACCCGGTCGCGGCGCAGCGAGGAAAAGCCCCAGATGCCCAGCCGGTCGCCTGCCGTGTCGATGCCGCCCGCCAGCGCCGCCATCGCTTCGCGCGCCACCTCGATCACCGAGGTATCGCCGATGGCCGCCTCGGTCGACCGGGACGTGTCGATCAGGAACGCCACCGACAGGTCGCGCTCGGTCTGCCGCGCCGATTGCCAGATCCGGTCGGAGCCGCGACCGGTGGCCATGAGGTCGGCCCGCGCGGTCAGCAGCGCATCGAGGTCAAGCTCGGTGCCGTCGACCTGGCGCGGTTGCAGGATGCGGCGCGGTCGTAGCGCTTCGAACTGGCGGCGCACCTCGCGCATCCGGCACTCATCCGGCACGAAGGGCGGGCCCTCGGGGCGAGCGGGCGCCTCCAGAACGCGGCAATGATCCGGCATGTAGCTGCGCGCGCGGTGGTTCCATTCCGGGTATGTATGTTCCCCGGCCAGCGCTTCATGGTCGGCGTCCGCGGGCGACAGGTCCAGATGCAGGCGCAGGCGCGTGGCCGCCTTGCGGTCCTGTTTTGACAGGGTGATCTCGTCCTGGTCCTCGGCGGCCTTCTGGGCGTTCTCGTCATCATCATCGTCGATACTGCGGTTGATATTCATCGACTCCACCCAGGACAGGATCGATTCGAAGCGGTGGAGGATGAAGCTGTCCTTGCGGGTATGCTGGTCCTGATCCTTGCGATTTCCCAACTTGCGCGTGGTGCGGGCGGCGCCGGGCGGCGGTGCGGCGAGATCGATCTGATCCTCGTCCGCGGACTGTCCCGAGGAGCTGTCGGCAAACCGCAGCCAGATCGGCACCGGCGCGAACGGCATGTGGTCGCGACCGGAGGGCACGGTGTCGAGCACGGAATCGCTGCCGCAGAGCTGATCGCGGATGGCCTGCTCGATGCGCGCCTCGGGCGACGGGCGCACGACAACGGGGCGGGCCGCGAGACAGTGCCGGGCCATCAGCGTGTAGGCCTCGCGCAATCCCGGGCAGGCCGCGCGGACCGCCTCGCAGGCCGCCATGTTGGCGCGGATCTGGGCCGCGTCCTGCGCCGGGCCATCGGGCGGCGGCTCCATCGCACCGGGCGCGGATGTTGCGGCCATCGCGGCCAGCCAGAAATAGGCGGCGCGGTTGAGCGCGGGGTCGGGAAACGCGGCTATGAACGGCGGCAGGGCGAGCCGCTCGCCATCAAAACTTGCCACCCATTCGCGGTCCCGCTCCGCCCCCAGCTTGCGGCGCAGGGGGCGGCGGTGGCGAGCGAGCGTCGGCGCGACCTCGGCCAATTCGACACCCGGCGCGCCGCCCAGGGCGCGGAACAGGATGGCGAGGCTGGGCCGCACGGAGGCGAGCGCGATGGCGGCGTCCGGATAGCTCACCTCAGCGCCGATCCGGCTGGCCATGTCGTGCCAGATATTGCCGACGGTTTCCTCGGGCTCCATCAGGTCGAGCAGGTGCATCGCCGTCACCCGTAGATCGTCGACACCAGATCGTGCAGCGCCCGCCGCACGTCCGGCTCGTCACTGAGCGGTTCGATGATGGCGGCATCAAGCGCCTGTTCAACGCCCATGCCCCCCGCCATAAGCGTGGCCCCATAGATCAGCAGCCGGGTCGAGACGCCCTCTTCGAGGTCCATGCCCGACAGGTTGCGGATATGCCCGGCCAGCCGCACCAGCGGGGCGACGCGCCCGCGCTCGAGGCCACTTTCGCTGGCGACCACGGCGATCTCGGTCTCAGGGTTGGGAAAGTCGAAGGAAATCGACAGGAACCGCTGGCGCGTCGAAGGTTTGAGCCGTTTCAGTACGTTCTGGTAGCCGGGGTTGTAGCTGGCCACCAGCATGAAGCCCCCGGGCGCCACGAGTTCCTCGCCCGTGCGGTCGATCATCAGGGTCCGGCGGGTGTCGGTCAGCGGGTGAAGCACCACGGTGACATCCTTGCGCGCCTCCACCACCTCGTCGAGATAGCATATGCCGCCTTCGCGCACCGCGCGTGTCAGCGGCCCGTCGACCCAGACGGTCTCTCCGCCCTTGAGCAGGTAGCGCCCGATCAGGTCCGCCGCCGACAGGTCGTCATGGCAGGCCACGGTATAAAGCGGCTTGCCCATCTTCGCGGCCATGTGCTCGACAAAGCGCGTTTTCCCGCAACCGGTCGGCCCCTTCAGAAGAAGGGGTAAACCGTTTTTTTGGGCCGTCTCGAACAGGGCGCATTCGCGCCCCGTGGCCTCGTAGAACGGCAGGGTGGGTGTCGTTTGCATGTTCATGGCTCATTCTCCGGGAACGGGGTTTGCGGGGCCGGGGGCGATCACCTCGCGCTTGCGCACCACGAGGATCGAATAGATGAACAGCAGCGCGCCGATCACCACCACAAGGCCGGACCCCCAGCGCATTATGTAGAATATCGTGAGGCTGTCCTGCACCTCCATGTAGTAGTCGCCCACCACGCGCTGCATGTGCGTCTGGATGGTGCCCGCGAAGGTCAGCACGAATGTCATGAACGCCATGCCACCCGTCATCAGCCAGAAGGACCCCATGTTGATCACCTGGTTGTAGGGCTCACGCTGGCGCAGCATCGGCATCGCGTAAGTGATGATCGCAAGGTTCAGCGCCACGTAGGCACCGTAGAAGGCAAGGTGGCCGTGGGCTGCGGTGATCTGCGTGCCGTGGCTGTAGAAGTTCACGCCGTGCAGGGTGTGCAGGAACCCCCAGACGCCGGCGCCAAAGAAGGCGACCGTGCTGGACCCCAGCGACCACAGCAGCGCGGCCTTGTTGGGGTGGTTCCTGCGGCCCTTCCAGACCATCACGAAGGCAAAGGTCATCATCAGGAAGAACGGGATCACCTCGAAGGTCGAGAAGATCGAGCCGACCCACTGCCAGTAGCCGGGCAGACCGATCCAGTAGAAATGGTGCCCGGTTCCGAGGATGCCCGAAAAGAGTGCCGTGGCGACGATGACGTAGAGCCATTTCTCGACCACTTCGCGGTCCACCCCGGTCAGCTTGAGCAGCAGGAAGGCCAGGATCGCGGCCATCACCAGCTCCCAAGTCGCCTCCACCCAGAGGTGCACGACGAACCACCAGTACATCTTGTCCAAGGAGAGGTTGTCGGGGTTGATGAAGGCAAACACCCAGAGCAGCGACAGCAGCCACAGCCCCATCAGAAGAACGCTCGTGATCGCCGTCTTCTTGCCCGCCAGAACGGTCATCGAAATGTTTAGCAGGAAGATCAGCGCGCCGACGAGGATGCCGAACTTGACCCAGAGCGGCTGTTCGAGGAATTCGCGCCCGCCGTGGATGCCGACCAGGTAACTGCCAACCGCACCCAGCGTGCCGACCACGAAGATGATCAATTGCAGGTAGGCCAGCTTCGGCGACCAGATCTCCCGCTCGGCCTCCTCGGGGACAAGGAAATAGGCGGCGCCGAAAAAGCCCAGCAACAGCCAGACGATGAGGGCGTTGGTGTGGATCATGCGGATCACATTGAACGGCAGGATCTCTGACAGGAAATTGGGCGAGACATAGATCCAACCCGCCAGCAGCCCGCCCAGAACCTGAATACCGAACAACGCCATCGCGGCGAGGAAGTACCAGTAGGCGACACTTTGAGTTTCGTATTTCATGGGTGGAACCTCCTTATCCGGCGTCGTTGGGCGGCCAGCCTTGGGTGTCTGTCTGATCGGCCCAGCGCAGGAATTCCGCGAGGCCGCGCACGTCCTCGTCGGTCATGTCGTAGGCGGGCATCTGGCGGCGGCCCTCGACGCCGCTGGGCTGGGCATCGATCCAGCCCCGGAGGGCGCCGAACGCGGCCTCTGGGCTGTCGAGCACGCCCCAGCGCGTCATCACGTTGCCGAGCTCGGGCGCGAAATACGCCCCTTCGCCGTGCAGGGTGTGGCAGTTGATGCAGGAGTGTTGCTCCCACACGTGCTTGCCGTGGATGACATCCTCGCTGAGCGGCATGCCGGCGGTGGAGGCCGTCACGACGTAGTGATGCGAGTGCCAGGTCATCAGCACGAACACGACTACGAAGAACAGCGAGCCTCCGTAGAAGATGTTGCGCGCCCGGGATTTCGTGAGGAATTCAGCCATGTGCGGGCCTCCTTGAGTGCGGGGTGCCCGTTTTCTAGCGGCGCGTCCGGATGCGGAGTTTGTGCCAGCGCAACGTTTGGCGTCATTTCCCCGTTAGGGTGGTCGGTGAGAGGAGGCCGGCATGACGAAGCCGCCAATCGACGACCCCAAGCTGCCCCTGGCCGATCTCATGACGGCATGGCCTGAGACCATCCCGGTCTTCGTGCGGCACAGGATGCTCTGCGTCGGCTGTTTCGTCAGCTCGATCCACACGGTGACCGATGCCTGCATCGCCTATGAGCTCGACAAGGACCTGTTCCTGCGTGAGCTCATGCGCGCCGCCGGGATGGCCTGAGAGCGGTCAGCCCTGCGCGAGCACCACGAGGGCGTGGGGCTCGCGCACCGTGATGCGCTTGCGCTTGCTCTCGATCAGGCCCCGCCTCTCCCATGCGCTGAGCAGCCGGCTCACCGTGTGCAGCGTCGTCGCGGTCAGTTCCGCGAGGTCCTGGCGCGTGATCGGAAAGTCGATCTCGATCCCCGTCTCGACCTTGCGCCCGGTCTGGCTGATCAGGCGGAGCAGCGCGTTGGCGACCCGTTGCTCAACCTGTTGGGTGGCCATCTCGGTCACCCTTTCGTGCAACTCGTCAACCCGGCGACCCACGGTCTTGTGTGTTTCGGTAGCAAAGCCGTCATAGCCCCGAACGAACGTATCCCACAGGGTCACCGGCCAGCTCAGGGCGAGCGACTCCGAAGCGGCCACCGCAGTCGCGGGATAGCTGTCGCGCCCGATCGCCCTCGCGATACCCAGCAGTTCACCCGAGGGGATGTAAAGCGCCGTGACCTGCTCGCCGTTGGCCGTGATGCGGATGACCCGGACATAGCCGTCCAAGAGCATGTAGAAGCGGTCTGCAGGATGTCCCTCCTCGAAAATGGCCGTTCCCGCATCATAGCGCCGCGAAGATGCCAGATCGAGGATTGTTCTGATCTGACGCCCCTCGAGCCGCGAAAACGGCGTCAGATGCGTCAGCAGGCTCTCGTCGAGCCGCGGCAGGGTCTTGCGTACGGGACCGTCAGCCATCCAGACTTCCTGCCACAGTTTTCTTTTCGAGCCAACGCTGGTTTCGTTCCCGATCATGCAAAAGTTTGTGCCAGCGCAAAATTCGCAATCCATTGGACCGGTAATATTCCCCTCAATCGCAACGACGATCTGAAAGGAAGAAACCGATGATCCGCACACTCGCAACCAGCCTCGCCCTCTCCGCCCTGATGGGCGGGAGCGCTTTTGCCGAAACCTTCGACGTCAAGATGCTAAACAAGGGCGGGGACGGAGAGCGCATGGTCTTCGAGCCTGCGTTCATCCAGGCGGCGCCCGGCGACACGATCAGGTTTCTCGCCACCGACAAGGGCCACAATGCCGAAACCAATGACGGGATGCTCCCCGAAGGTGCCGAAGGATTCACAGGCCGCATCAACGAGGAAATCGAGGTCACGCTGACCGAAGAAGGCGTCTACGGCATCATCTGCAAACCGCATTTCGCTTTGGGTATGGTAATGACCATCGCCGTTGGCGATGCGGAAATCCCCGCGGACTTCTTTGAAGGCCGCGTGCCGCCTAAAGCCAAGCAACGCTTCGAGGCGCAACTCGAGAACCTCTGATCCGCCCCTGGCGCGCGGACCGATCGGCCAACCGCCACAGCCAACCCCAAGGAGGGAACCATGACCAATTTCACCAAATCAGGCCCGATGACGACCACCCGCCGCAACGTGTTGCGCGGATCGGCGCTTGCCGGTGCCGCCGCGATGACCGGCGCCGGTGTTGCGGCCACGCCGCGGACGCCGACATACGACAAGGTCAACGAGACCTCTGCACGGCTCCACAAGGCCGCCGCCGAACAGAGCGCCGACAGCACGGCGAAACCCGCGGACCTTTCGGGCTATACCCGCGTCAGGCAGGAGCTTGTAAAGCCGCCCTTCGCGCCCGAGCACGAGCAGGTCGCGACGGGCGGACCCAGGATCGTCGAGATCACCATGGAAACCCCCGAGCGGCTGATGACGGTCGACGAGGATACCGGCGCCGAGGTTTGGGCGCTGACCTATAACGGCTCGGTCCCCGGCCCGCTGATCATCGTGCACGAGGGCGACATGGTCGAGCTGACCCTGCGCAACCCGGCCGACAGCATGATGGAGCACAATATCGACTTTCACGCCTCGACCGGTGCGCTGGGCGGCGGCGGGCTGACCCATGTCTATCCGGGCGAGGAATGCGTGCTGCGCTGGAAGGCTACCAAGGCCGGCTGCTTTACCTATCACTGCGCGCCGGGCGGCGCGATGATCCCCTATCACGTCTGCCACGGCATGAACGGCGCCGTCATGGTGCTGCCGCGCGACGGGCTCAAGGACAAGGACGGCAATCCGCTGCGCTATGACAGCATCGCCTATATCGGCGAGCAGGACTACTACCTGCCGATGGACGAGACCGGCGACTACAAGACCTATGCCGCCGCCGGCGACGACTACGAGGACAGCCTCGCGGCGATGCGCACGCTGGTGCCGACGCACCAGGTGTTCAACGGTGCCGTCGGGGCCCTGACGGGCGACGGCGCGCTCAAGGCCAAGGTGGGCGAGACGGTTCTGATGGTGCACAATTCATGCAACGTGGACAGCCGCCCGCACCTGATAGGGGGGCATGGCGATTACGTGTGGGAAAGCTCCTTCACCGACCCGCCGCTCACGGGCATGGAGACGTGGTTCGTCCGCGGCGGCAGCGCGGCGGCGGCGATGTATACCTTCGAGCAGCCGGGCGTCTACGCCTATGTGAACCACAACCTGATCATCGGGGCAATGCTCGGCGGCACGGCGCATTTCGTTGTCGAGGGCGACTGGAACAACGACCTGATGGAACAGGTCGTCGCGCCGCGCCCGATCTCGATCTGAGCTGACGGGAGCCCGCGCATGACCACCACCGGTAAATCGACCCGCACTGTCACGCGGCGCCGTCTGCCGGTGGTGGTCGCCTCGGTGGCGCTTCTTCTCGGAGCCGCGCTGGTCTGGCGCGGCGCCGGTGACGACTCCTCGCTGGTGCCGCAGATGGCGCCCGAACCCGTCACCCTCTCGACCGGCGCGCGTCTCCACGTCCAGAAATACGAGGTGACCGTGGCCGAGTGGAACACCTGCCACGACCGGGGCGGTTGCGCCCTGCGCCTCCAGGTGCGGCCCGGGCAGGATGCACGCCTCACGCCGGCCACGGGGCTGAGCCATGCCGACGCGATGGAATTCGTCCGCTGGATCAACGACGAGACCGGCGCGCTTTTTCGACTGCCAACGGCCAGCGAGTGGCGCGAGATCGCGCAACCTGTCCTGCCGGAAAAGGCCGACCCGACCTTCACGAATCCGTCCCTCGGCTGGGCCTCCGCCTACCTGACGGAGGGCAACGCGCCGCGCGGCCTGAAGCCTCAGGGCAGCTTCTCGACCTCTCCCGAAGGCATCTCCGACCTCGACGGCAGCGTCTGGGAATGGACGCAGGACTGCTATGCCGGCACGGCGGACCCCGGCCCCGCCGGGCGCTGCCCGGCCTACTTCCTCGGCGGCGAACACGTCGCGGCGATGTCGTTCCTCATCCGCGACCCGGCCCGCGGCGGCTGCGCCGTCGGAACACCTCCTGCGCACCTGGGGCTGCGTCTCGTGAGCGACCAGACGGTCCAGCGGCCCTGAGTGGCATTGGGATAGGCCACCTTTCCAGCTAGGGAAGCGTTCCTGTTAATTCTCCCCGGCCTGCTTGCCCAGTGTCGAGAGGGCGAGACGTCGATCGTATTCGTTCAGGACGATTTCCTGATCAGCGGTATGCGCCGGAACTCGTTTGACATCACCTACAGGATCGACAGCGCACCGGCCCAGTCGACCCGGTGGAATGAGCTGACCACGAACAAGGGCGCTGGCCTTTTCGGGTCGGGCTCAGAGGCGTTCCTTCGCGATCTCTACGACGCGGACGACTTTTTCATCCGCCTGACCGATGGAGACGGCCAGCGCCATGATGCCGAATTCGACCTCGCTGGGGTTCAGACCGCTGTTGAGGCTGTTGCCGGGGCTTGCGGTTGGTCAACGATTGACATGTCGCGAGACGACTACCGCGCCATAAAGACCCTGCTGAACGCAGGCGGGTTCGATGCTGGCACACCAGACGGCGTCTGGGGCTCGGGATCGCGCAGCGCCATGCGCGCTTTTCAGGAGGAAAACGACCTGCCCCCTACGGGCGCCCCTGATCGCGCGACACTCGAGGCGCTGGGCGTCCAACCCGGCAACTGACAGCCATTCTCGCGAAAGGACGCAAGCACGCACGGGGGCAATTCCCCGTGTCACCATTCGAAAGGGACCAAGTATGGAATTCATCATTGCAGGCGCAATCGTCTTCGGCATCATCGGATTTTTCATCGATGGCGGCAAAGGGGCGCTCTGGGGGGCTATCCACGGTCCGTTCGGGTTGATCATCGCCGCCATCCTGAAGGGGAAATAGCTATCGACCCCGCTCGAGCATACAACGGAGACGCGCGCGGACGCCGCGAGGCAAGGCAATCGCGGTCAAAGGTCCAGTGCGCCGCGCTCGTTTACGAAGGTGGCGATTGCACTCAGCTCATGTGGTTGGCCTGCACCGTTGGCGCGCAGCTCGTCGAGTGCCGCATGCGCCTTGGTGAGGGTCATCCATTCCGTCTCCGCGACATCCGGCGCTGACCAGCGCTCTCGCAGCCAGTCTTGATACTGCGCGCGTTCGTCAGCCGAGAGCAGTTCGGGCGCATGAAACGCCACCAGGCGTCGACCGAGCTGACGTAGTCGCGGGTCTGAAATGCTGACAACGATCTCCTGCCGCTGGGGCCAGTCCGCGCGCTGGAACTCTTTGAGCAGCGCCTTGTCGGCGTGGCTGTAAAAGCCGCCATAGATCTGTTTCTCGACGGGAGGGGTGGGTGCCGCCAGATCCTCGGGGAAGCGCGCGGCCAGAGCCTGCGCAACCCGCTCCCGAAACGCCGGCGCATTGGCTATCACATCTGCCCGCTGCGTCTGAAGCGCGCTGGGCGCCGGCATGGAAAGCAGGGCGGGCGACTTGTTGATCGAGAATGACCGGATGAGTTTGGGGGTGGCGTCGACGGCGTCGAATAGCTCGGCGTCGCCAGAGTTGAGCCAGTCGGCCGGATCCGCTGCATCCAGATCGAAAAACGCCGCCTGGTTCGGGTTGCTGGCCGAGGTGCCGCAGAAGCAGCCGACCGTTGTGCGCGGCAGGCCTCCGCCGAAACGCTCGACCAGCGCCATGGGCTGGAAGGTCTCGAGGCTGGCTCGGACATGGGTCTTGTCGCGGTTGGCCAGCAACTCTGTCCAGAGTGCCGGGGCGCGCCGGGCGATCTGGTGGGCGATGTGGATGGTCGCCTCGACATCCCCGAGCGCATCATGCGCATTGTGCGCGGCAAAGCCATTCAGCGGCGCGATGCGATCCAGCTTGAAGCGCACCCTGCCATCGGCATCCACGGGCCACTCGAACAGATCGGGCTGGCGATACCAGACGGCATAAAGCGCCGTCAGCATATCGAAGCGTGTGTTGCCGTTGAATTGCGTGGCGAAGACGTCGGGCTGCAGATTCTGGTAGAAAGCCTGGCGCAGCATTTCCTCATCGAAGCGGATGCTGTTGAAACCGGTCCAGATTGCTGGCGACCATCGCTCGATCAGCGCGCCGATCTCTTGTGTAAACTCGAAGAGTGTTGGCAGGGCCGGATCCAGCAGCTGCGCCGGGCGCACGCCAGTCACCACAAGCGCCCACGGCGACGGAATAATGTGCGGCGCGATGCGGCAGCGCAGATTGACCCGCTCGATCTCCCTGAAATCATCATCCGTCAGAATGGCGGCGAATTGCAGAGGCTGATCAAACGCGGGCGATATTCCGGTCGTTTCGAGATCGTAGAAGGCGAAGGTCATGCAGCACCGTAGCTTTTCACCCGCGCCACGTCAGTAGCGGAGTGCCCCCGAGCGAGGCCGATCATGTTAGGGTGCACAATAAGCAGCCTCGCGCAGTCCACTCACCCCTCGGCCTTGTGACGCAGATTGATTAGCTTTAACCGAAATGAGGGCCCAACCGAAGGCAAGAACAAGGGGAGTGTGCAGATTGGTTGATGAGAGGATCGAGACGGCGGTTACGAAGCTCACCCGTCTGAGGGATGACATCGATGCATGTCGTGACATCCTCGAGCGGACAAGCCATGCCATGCTGCAGCGGCCGGCCCTGGGTGGACAGCTGATCGCGCTGATCTGTGCAATGGATGAAGATGACCCGTCACTGGAGGCGCTCTCGGATCTGCTCGGCGCGGCGCTGGACACGGCACGGATGGCTCAGGAGAACAGCAATGCACGCGGTGGCGCCTTGCTCTCCGCTCTCACTGAGGCGGTAGAAATGGCCAGCGGGCAAGAGCGTCTGGCCGCATTCCACCGGATGATACTGGCAAGCGCCTGGGCGCGGAGCAGCTTGCCAGCCCCCTCGGCGCTGGAGCTGACAGGCAAGGACTTCGATGCTGCCGGTCAGAATGCGCCTGCGCCCGACGGGGCTGACGCCGACGACATGCTCGACAAACTGTTCGGCGACCTGATCTCGCAGACCAATGGCGATGCGCATGAGATATACAATGCGTTGCGCGAAACCTTCCCGGCCATGCCTGCTGAGGTGCGCGCGAATGTCATTGCTTGGTCAGCCACCCGCCGCGAAGCGGTCCACGCTCAACTGTCTTGCCTATGGCTGCTGGACCCGGAGCCCGACGCCCGGCGGGTCGCGGCGCAGGCGCTGGCGCATGAGGCGGACGCTCGAAGACTGTCACCCGAGCTTACAGGCAGGATGGCGATGCTGCGCAGCTGGATGCCTGATGACGACGCCCGAGCATTTCTGGACCAGGCCTTGAAAAACGCCATGAGAAACGGGATCACTCAGGCTGACCCGGCCCGTCCCTGGACCATCCACTCCATCCTGGCGACCCTGCCGGATGGCGGCGGCGCGCAAAGCGTCATGATCGCGCTGCAATCGGGACAAAGCCGTAAGGTGGGGATGCTGCTGTTCAAGCAGGGCCACGGGGTTAAGGACGCCTACGCGCTGCCTTGCGGCTCGGCCACGGAGCAGAGGGCCCTGCGCGACCGACTTGTCGAGGAAACTGACGCCCTCGCGGTGCCGTTCTCTTGGCTGGAGTCCGCTCTTGGCATGGCGCTGGCCGATGGCCTGGCGGTCGGACGCCCCCCTGCCCCGGGATTAATCGACGTGGCCGAACTCTGTGGCCTCACGGCGCAGCGCCCGGAACCGGTGACGATCGACGAACTGATCGCGACGCTGCCAATGACGGAATCGATTGAAGGGATGTCGCCGCAGGCGCGGGGCAAACTCATCAATGCCAGCGACGGCTGGTCGGAGCGCCATGAAGTCCTGCAAAGCTGGTTCGAGGAAAGCGATGCTGCGCATGCCGCAATGGCAGGTAAGCGCAGCGAGCGAGCACTGGAAATAGCGCTGTGGAAGTATCTGGAGACGCGACGAGACTTCTGGGCGCGACTGACCGGGCGGGCGGCGCAGGTTCTTTCGGCCGCCGATCATCCGGACGCCAAAAGCTTCACCGCGACCGCGATGGCGCTGAAGGGCGGGCGAAGCCTGCGCAAGGTCCCGATCATGGAGGACGTCCATGACCAAACCATCGGAATCTGGCTCGCTCAGGATGCCGAGGCAGATGATGACACGGGTCCGATCGAACTCGAGATGCGCGCCGCCGACCCAAGGCCGGAGCGCGAGGGCGAACTGGCACGCTTTCTGAAGGGATCTGGTATCAGCCCGGACTGGGTCGACGGGTTTCTCATGTCGGTCTCCTTGGCCCCAAAGCCCATCTCGCCAAGCCAATGGCTGCCCGATCTCATGGGCGCTGTGATTTCAAATCTGAACGACGACACGTTCCAACGTTTCGTTGATTTGATCATGATGCGAACCAATGCATCCCTGGACCAGGCCGACACGGAGGACGGCGTCGCCGTGGCGCTCTCCGCGAGCAGCGAGGTGGCGAGGCAAGACTGGGCCGCAGGGTTCAGCCATGCCTGCGGAGAGTTCAAATCATCCTGGCCCGCGAAGCTGACAGCGCCGGATGATCGTACGATGATCAAGAGGGTTTCGACCGCTGCGCAGACCGGCTTCAGTCCGGCCGAACTGAAGATCGTCAGCCAGTGGATCGCCGCCCGGCATAATCAGAATGCGAGCGGTTGAGACAGGTGCCACCGCTTCAGATGCAGTCCAATGCACGCCGATGCGCGTGAACGCCTGCCAGTGCAGTTTTTCTGGTCCGGTGTTGATGTGGCGTTGATGTAAACGCGCAAAGCGGCTGTGGTATCATTTTACCATCAGACAGGCATTTGATTTATTTGAGGAAATTGGTTGCGGGAGTAGGATTTGAACCTACGACCTTCAGGTTATGAGCCTGACGAGCTACCGGACTGCTCCATCCCGCGACATTGATTAATGGTGTACTATTCACACTTAGAAGCTGCAAGGGACGATTTTCGATTTTTTCGCGTCAAAGCGTTTAAAGTTTGAATAGATGCGGTAGTTCCGCCAGCCGGCGCCATTGATCGAGCTATGCGTGAATCTGGGTGACGGGGTTTGAGAAGATGGCGTATCGTGGCGGGTGTCGAAGCCTGCCAGAACTTCCAGTAGGAACGATATGAACCAGACCGGGTTTACCGGAGAGATTGGAGTTAGTCACTCAGCGGCGATCTTAGCCGTGAGGTCTGCGTTGGAGAAGTTCCTTTCTGCTGTTGCGGGTGAGATATATCCGAGCGGGCCGTATAGGCGTTTTTCATTGTACCAATGCACCCAGTCCAGCGTCGCGAGCTCGACGTCTTTCTTGCCGCGCCACGGCCCCTCGTGCTCAATGACCTCGGCCTTGTAGAGACCGTTGATGGTCTCCGCGAGAGCGTTGTCATAACTGTCGCCCACGCTGCCGACCGAGGCCCCGATCCTGGCCTCTTCAAGGCGCTCGGAATATTTGATCGACAGGTACTGGACGCCGCGATCGCTATGGTGGGTCAGCCGA